>JANQMD010000006.1 GCA_028280265.1 Flavobacteriaceae bacterium | reverse complement strand
AGAGTAAAGAGTAAAGAGTAAAGAGTAAAGAGTAAAGAGTAAAGAGTAAAGAGTAAAGAGTAAAGAGTAAAGAGTAAAGAGTAAAGAGTAAAGAAAGTTCGAAAATATATTTACAATACTCGATGATTTTATAAAATAATGAGGTAAATAAGACAATGAATTAATGATAGAGTGGGTTATGGGTTAATGTGAAAATCTTTGAATTTTGAATAACAAAATATATTTACAAACTGAACGGACATTGATCAACCTGTATTGAGCTTGTCGAAATAAGTCGAAATGGAAATGAAAGAATCTGTTTAAAAACAAAAAGTCAACATATTGAGATTGCCTCTCACGTTAGGCGTGATCGCAATGACAAACCAACAACTAACAACAAATAACTTATACACTGAGCGTAGTCGAAGTGAACAACTAACAAAAATATTGAAACAATTATCACATCGCGACATTAAAAATCAGCAAAAAAAATATCCAATTACCATCGTTTGCGACGCGATTCGCACTCCTGAAAACATAGGAATGTGCTTTCGAATTGCCGAGAGCTTTGGGGTTTCTAAAATTTATTTGCATGAAAACTCGCCATCAACAGAAAATCGAATTGTAAAAAAGACAGCGAGAAATACCATTGATCAAATTGAACATGAAACATACGCTGATTTTGAGTTTTTGATTACTCAATTAAAAGCAGAAGGTAACACAATTGTGGGTATAGAGATTACCAATGAAAGCATCAATATTCAAAATTTTGATTTCAAAGAACACCAAAAAATCGTTTTACTTTTGGGTAGTGAGCGACACGGGATTCAAAATGTCCAGCTGTTAGATGCAACAGTAGCCATCCCTATGTATGGTAGGAATTCATCGATGAATGTTGTGCATAGCATGACCGTCGCCTTATACGAAGTAACGAATCAATTAAATAGTAATGTCATTACGAGTGAAACAAAGTAATCTTTTAAAAAGATTGCTTCTTCTGCTAAAGCAGCATCGCAATGACGGTTTAAAATAAAAAAATGAAAGGAGTTTTATTAGTCAACTTAGGATCACCAGACAGCACCAAAACAAAAGATGTAAAAAGGTATCTAGGAGAATTTTTAATGGACGAGAGAGTAATAGATGTTCCTTATTTACTCAGATTACTTTTAGTAAAAGGAATCATTTTAAATACAAGGCCTAAAAAATCTGCCGCAGCTTATAAAAAAATATGGTGGGAAGAGGGCTCTCCACTGATCGTGCTTTCTGAACGATTACAGGAGAAAGTGCAGGCAAAAACAAAATTCCCTGTAGCTTTGGCTATGCGCTATGGAAATCCGTCTATCAAGGCTGGCTTACAAGAATTGCACGACAAAGGAGTCACAGATGTCCTGATGGTTCCTTTGTATCCTCAGTTTGCCATGGCTACAACAGAAACTATTTTGGTATTAGCTCATGAATTGCAGAAGAAATATTTCCCTAAAATGGTTTTAACACATATTCCTGCTTTCTACAACAAAAAGGAATATATCAAGGTCTTGGGAGATAGCATTCAGAACTATTTATCTGATAAAGAGTGGGATAAGATTATGTTTTCTTATCATGGTGTGCCTGAAAGACACATTCGTAAATCCGATATTACAAAAAGTCATTGCAACCCCTCTGATCAAAATTTTGCCTGTTGCAAAGCTCAATCTCCTGCACATGAATTTTGCTACAAGCATCAATGTTATGAAACCACCAGACAAGTGGTAGCATATCTCAATTTGAGAGAAGATCAATATTTTACAACGTTCCAATCTCGCTTGGGAAGAGATCCTTGGCTCCAACCCTATACTGACAAGACTATTGAAGAGTTTGCAGAAAATGGTGTCAAAAAACTAGCTGTTGTCACTCCTGCATTTGTCTCTGACTGTCTAGAAACCTTGGAGGAAATTGGAATGGAAGGTAAAGAAGAATTTATAGAAGCAGGTGGAACCGATTTTTATGCAGTACCTTGCATAAATGATAATGATGATTGGGTGGATGTTTTGGCTAGCTGGATTAATAAATAATGTAGCAATTTATCAATTTGAAGATTAGAAAACATATACAATATGTCATTTCGAAATGAGATTCGCAGAAGCGATTGAGAAATCTGAGATTCCTCGTCGTTTCACTCTGTCGGAATGACCATTTTAGTAACTAATTATTATGGACATCTCATACATAAAAGCTTTACACATCATTTTTGTAGTCTCATGGTTTGCAGGGCTATTTTATATAGTGCGACTTTTTATCTATCATACAGAAGCAGAACAAAAGGAAGAACCTGCGAAGCATATATTGCAAACTCAATACAAATTAATGAGCAAGCGTCTCTGGTATATCATCGCCTGGCCATCAGCAATTTTGGCAAGTTTTTTCGCATTTTGGATGCTTATAAAGGAACCCTCCTACTTATCAATGGGTTGGATGCATGTAAAATTATCTTTTGTTTTTGCTCTTTACTTTTACCATGGAGCCTGCCACAAGATTTTTCTACAACTCCAGAAAGACATTGTAAAATACAGTTCCTTCAAGCTCCGTTTATGGAATGAATTGGCCACTATTTTACTTTTCGCCATTGTTTTTGTGGTTGTTTTAAAGAGTGCCTTAAGTTGGGTTTGGGGTGTTGTTGGAATCATTCTTTTTGGAGTACTCATGATGTTAGCCATTAAACTGTACAAGAAAATACGAGAGAAAAAAAATTGGGATAAAGTTGAAAAAGAAGTGATTGAAAATCACGAAAAAGAGGAGAGTTAGTTTGTCACGCTTAGTGTTTTACCTCGTCGTTTATGTAACATATTTGATATGAAGAGAAATCTAATTTATAGCATTCTTGTTGCTGCATTTTTATATTCTTGCACAAAAGAGAAAAAGACATCTATTTTTGAAAAAGTAGAGCATGTTGAAGCTTATGGATTTTCTAAAAAGAAACTTGATACCCTAACCAACTTCTTAGAAACTTCTGGCACTTCTTCACTGATGATTATTGCCGATGGAAAAACTATCTATGAGTGGGGAAGCTCTCAAAAAAAACATACAGTACACTCCATTAGAAAAGCAATCTTAAATTCGTTGCTAGGCATATATATTAGCAACGGCACCATAGATACTACGGCTACCCTAGGCAGTTTAAAAATTGATGATATTGAACCCTCTTTGACTGAAATAGAGAAAAGTGCGACCGTTGCTGATATATTAAAATCAAGGTCAGGAATTTACCATCATGCAGCAGCTGTTTCAGAAGGAATGCTCGCCAGAATGCCCAAAAGAGGATCTCACAAACCCAATGAGACGTATTATTACAACAATTGGGGATTCAACATCTTAGGGCATATCTTGGAGCAAAAAACAGGAAAAAGTATTTACGATCTTTTTTATGAAGATATAGCCCAACCTATTGGTATGGACTATGCTGGGAAATACACCAAAATATATCCCCAACCAGAAGATGAGGACATCGATTTTCCCGATACTGACGGTTTTTACCAATACGAATTAGAGAAATCAAAATATCCGGCTTACCACTTTCGATTATCGGCCCGTGATTTGGCATTGTATGGACAACTATTTCTAAACAAAGGAAAATGGGACGACAAACAAATCATTCCTCAGAAATGGATTGAATATTCTACACAACCTCATAATATCGAATACAGACCCGCAGGAATCGCCTATGGTATTCTTTGGAAGGTTCTTATGAAAACAGAGAATCGTTCCTCGAGATCCTTTTACCATACCGGAGTTGGTATACACATGTTGGCCGTTTACCCAAAATCTAATATGGTATTGGTACACAGAGTAGACACCGAAAAAGACTATGATTTTGGAGAGGACAAACTCTATAAAATGATTGGTTTGGTCTGGGATGCTAAGGAACATTAGATTCGGACAAGAGAACCTTAGATTTGGATAAAAACAAATCACACTATTGACTCAAATTTGTATTGTAATTCAAAAACAATACAATTATGAATCAAAAAACTGCAATTATCACAGGGGGTAGCCGAGGTCTAGGAAGGGATATGGCAATCAACCTTGCAAAAAACGGCATCAACATTATTTTTTCATACAACTCCAACCTTCAAAAAGCCAATGAAGTCATTGAAGAAATAACATCTTTAGGACAAAAAGTCGTTGCTTTTCCTTTCGATGCCAACAATTATAAAAGTGGACAAGAGTTCATTGAAAATGCTACTAAATACCTTCAAAAAGAGCATGGGAATTCGAATTTCGATTTTCTCATCAACAATGCAGGAACGGGAACTTTTAACCTCGTTACTGATACCAAAGAAGAACAATTCAATGAGATGATGAATGTGCATCTGAAAAGTGTTTATTTTTTCACACAAGCCGCCATCCCTTACTTAAATGATGGAGGTAGAATCATCAATATCTCCAGCGGCTTAACTCGATTTAGTTTTCCAGGAATGTCTGCTTATGCCATGATGAAGGGAGCTATAGAAGTTTTTACTAGATACCTAGCAAAAGAATTAGGAGGTCGTAAGATTACAGCCAACGTTGTGGCTCCCGGAGCCATCGCCACAGACTTTGCAGGAGGCTCCAATAAAGATGAAGAAAAGAGCGCTATCATTTCGAGCATTACAGCACTAGGAAGAGTTGGGGAAGCCAAAGATATCGGCGGAGCTGTTGCCTTTTTATGTTCTGAAAAAGCGGGATGGATTAACGGACAACGTATTGAAATTTCTGGTGGAATGTTGGTATAAACCAAGGATTGAGTCTTTTCGATCCAATCTTTTTATCTTTAAGCAATGAAGGAACTCCTACGATTAAAAAAAATAAGTGACTATCACAAGTTTGCCAATATCGCATCCCCTCTACATCCATTGATCAGTTTGGTCGACTATTCAAAGGTACGTTATCCTGAAAATGTCGAAGAATACAGATGGTCTCAAGATTATTATGCGATAGGTCTAAAGAGAAATATTCCCTATAAATTCTTTTACGGACAGCAGGAATACGACTTTGATGAAGGCTTAATGACTTTTATCTCTCCCAATCAGGTGATGAGCTTGGCAAACAACCCAAACATAGGTCATAGCCCTACAGGTTGGTTACTACTCATTCATCCCGATTTTTTGTGGAATACTTCTTTAGCCAAGCAGCTCAATCAGTATGATTTCTTTGGTTACTCTATTAATGAAGCACTATTCCTATCTGAGAAAGAAGAGGAAATGATGGTGAGTATTTTGAAAAACATTCAAAAGGAGTACGAGGCCAATATTGATAAGTTCAGTCAGAAGATCATCATCTCCCAATTAGAATTACTCTTTAATTATGCTGAGCGATTTTATGAAAGGCAATTCATTACCCGTAAAATAAGCAATCATCAAGTTTTAGAGCAATTAGAGCTCACTTTACATACCTTGTTCCACGAAGATATGTTGCATGAAAAAGGAATCCCTACTGTACAGGAAGTTGCCAACGAATTGAATCTTTCTTCGAACTATTTAAGCAACCTGCTTTCTTCACTAACAGGGCAAAGCACTCAAAACCACATTCACAACAAATTAATTGAAAAAGCCAAAGAGCAACTCTCTACGACTACCTCATCGGTCAGTGAAATTGCTTACGGACTAGGGTTCGAACACCCAGCTTCGTTCTCGAAGCTGTTTAAAAATAAGACACAGATGTCTCCTTTGGAATTTCGAAAGGCGTTTAATTAACTTGAGTTAGATTTATTAATCAATGTCATTTCGAACCGAGTGAAATAAGTGTGAGAAATCTCAGATTCCTCGTCGTTTCACTCCATCGGAATGACACTACTATGAAAATTAACATCTTAATTAGTAGTATCAAGAACAAAAAGTTTATGTCAAACTGAGGTTAATTAACTTTTTAAAGACTGCTCAAAAGGGATACGATTTAGGATGCTCCGTCCTAAAGTTACCTCATCGGCATATTCTAGTTCATCACCCACAGAGATTCCTCTGGCAATGGTTGACGTAATAATGTTGTATTCTTCAATTTGCTTGTAGATGTAAAAATTGGTGGTATCGCCCTCCATGGTAGAACTGAGCGCAAAAATCAGCTCTTTTACCTCGCCAGATTTCACCTTCTGGACCAAGCTTTCTATTTCTAAATCTTGTGGGCCTACTCCTTCAATGGGAGAGATCTTTCCTCCCAAAACATGATACAACCCTCTAAATTGTGCTGTACTTTCAATAGCCATCACATCACGAATGTCTTCTACCACACAAACCAATTCTGGATTTCGGTTCGGATTGCTACAAATATAACAGATTTCTGTATCAGAAATGTTGTGACATTTTTTACATTTTTTTACCTCGTTTCTCAATTGCTGCAGCGCTTCCGCCAAATAGCCTGTATTTTCAGCAGGTTGTTTCAATAAATGTAAAACCAAACGCAAAGCAGTTCGCTTACCAATCCCTGGCAAACGAGAAACCTCATTCACTGCATTTTCTAGAAGTTTTGAAGAAAAATCCATTTGGGCAAATGTACAATTTTGAATTATGAATTACGAATAACTAATCCGCTAATAAACTCTATATTGGTAAGCCATAATCTGTATTTACACCTGTTTCTACCAATCTCAAAGTTGGAATACTGACCACATTGTAGATGTAACCAGAACTACAGACAATCCTTGTAATGCTAGACCTCTTTACAATTAGTTTTAAGCATATTACTGTTTTTTTATTTTACCCCTAACGCTTACTTTTTTAGTATTTTTTGTCTGATCATTAGTCCACATTAGTATTGTTGACACACTTCTCTTTTCTCTTTTTTCTTTTCTCTCTTATCTCCAAGAATCCTATATTCGTAATTCAACATTTACAATTCATAATTCGTTCATGCAACCACTTCACATTCTGTTTTTGATTATCGGATACTTTAGTGTCCTTATTTTCATCTCATACATCACTGGAAAAAAAGCTGACAATACGACTTTTTTTAAAGCGAATAATTCTTCGCCTTGGTACTTGGTGGCATTTGGGATGATAGGAGCGTCCTTGTCTGGTGTAACCTTTATTTCTGTTCCTGGGTGGGTGGAAAATCAGAGTATGGGATACATGCAAATTGTACTAGGTTATGTATTAGGCTACGCTTTTATTGGATTGGTGCTTTTGCCTTTATACTATCGACTTAACTTAACTTCAATTTATACTTATCTAGGAAAACGTTTTGGCAATTATTCATATAAAACTGGTGCTTCCTACTTTCTCTTATCCAGAACCATTGGGGCGGCATTAAGACTCTATTTAGTTGCAAAAGTGTTACAACTCTTGATTTTTGATGAATATGGAGTTCCATTTGAGGTCACAGCAATTCTAACCATTCTTCTAATTTGGTTTTACACATTTAAAGGAGGGATCAAAACCATTGTATGGACGGATACCTTGCAAACCCTTTTTATGTTGATTGCAGTAGGAGTTAGTATTTACAGCATTGCAGATGAAATGCAAATCTCAAATCTATTTAGTTATGTAGCAGATAGTGAATTGTCGAAAACCTTCTTTTTTGATGATTACAAATCAGGGAGCTATTTCTGGAAACAATTTTTCACAGGGACTTTTATAGCTATTGCCATGACAGGACTAGATCAGGATATGATGCAGAAAAATTTGACCTGTAGAAATCTCAAAGATGCACAAAAGAACATGTTCTGGTTTACCATTGTATTGGTCATTGTCAACTTTTTCTTTTTAGCCTTAGGTGTTTTATTAACAGACTACGCACAGAGAAAGGGTATTGAAGCAAAGGGAGATTTACTCTTTCCAACTATTGCTACTAGAGGAACATTAGGTATAGCTACAGCTATATTTTTCTTATTAGGGTTGATTGCAGCTGCCTATTCGAGTGCTGACTCTGCTCTAACTTCATTAACAACATCTTTTAGCATTGATATTCTAGAAATAGATAAAAGAGAGAATCATACATCTAAAGAAAAATCTAGAAAAAAGATTCATATTTTATTTTCCATCATTTTAATTATTACTATTCTGGCTGTGAAGTATTATAATCCAAGTCAGAATGTTATTAATGACATTTTTAAGTTTGCTGGGTATACATATGGACCTTTACTCGGGCTTTATACATTTGGCTTATTTACAAAACGTCAAGTAAAAGACAAAATCGTTCCTATTATCTGTATTTTATCACCATTCTTAACCTATTTCACTAATAGTCTTTCAATTAATTATTTAGGATTTGATTTTGGTCACTTGGTGATCCTAATCAATGGATTTTATACTTTTCTTGGATTGACTATTTTTATACAACACAATTCAAATACATCAACCACATGAAACTAGGAGCCTTTTCAATCAGTTTGGCAGTCAAAGACTTACAAGCTTCCAAAACATTTTATCAGAACTTAGGTTTTGAAGTATTCGTAGGCGAGGAAGCCCGAAACTATCTCATCTTAAAAAATGGCAATGCCCTTATCGGTCTTTTTCAAGGCATGTTCGAAAACAACATTCTTACCTTCAATCCAGGTTGGGATGAAAGTGCCAACAAAATGGAAACATTCGATGACGTACGTGACATTCAAAAGCACTTAAAAAGCAAGGGAGTTGCCTTTTCCACGGAAGCAGACGAAAGTACAACGGGTCCAGCAAGCTTTGTAATTGTAGATCCGGATGGGAATCCTGTACTGGTAGATCAGCACGTATAAAAACGGTCTTGAAATTCAGTTAACTCAGCTTTCCTTCGTATTTTTACATTCCTAAACTACAATGAATGCCTAAAGATCTTAGCAACTATCGTAAGTCCTATGAAAAACAGGAATTACTAGAGAAGAATTGCCCTGAGAATCCCTTGGAACTCTTCCAAAAATGGTTTTTACATGCAGACGCTTCAGAAATGGTAGAGGAAACCAATGCGATGGGCATTTCCACCATTGGAAAAGACGGTTTTCCTAAGAATAGGATTGTGCTTTTAAAAAAGTATACCTGGGAGGGATTCATCTTTTACACCAACTATGAGTCCGAAAAAGGAAAAGCAATTCTAGAAAACAACAAGGTCTGCTTGTCTTTTTTCTGGCCAGGTTTAGAGCAACAGGTCATCATCAAAGGAGCGGCTGAAAAGATCGCTGAAAATTTATCAGATGGTTATTTTGAATCCCGTCCAGATGGCAGCAAATTAGGTGCTTGGGCTTCAAACCAAAGCTCCGTTGTGGCTTCTAGAGAAGAACTAGACAACAGCTTAAAAACTTATCAACAACAATACGAAGGAAAAGAGATTCCTAGACCTCCTCACTGGGGTGGATTCATTGTAAAGCCTGTTTCCATTGAGTTTTGGCAAGGAAGGCCCAACAGAATGCACGATAGGGTTCGCTACACTTTGTTAGAAGATTTTTCTTGGAAGCTCGAGAGATTAGCCCCTTAATTTCTATATTTATAGCATTAAAAATTCTCTGAGTGAAGACAATTTATATTGTTCGACATGCCAAATCCTCTTGGAAGTACGAAGGAGTTGAAGACATCGATCGCCCTTTAAAAGAAAGAGGGATTAAAGATGCACATTTGATGTCAAAATTTTTGGCACAAAACATCGACCGACCCGATGTATTTATTTCTAGTGTTGCCAACAGGGCATTGCATACAGGAGTTATTTTCTGTCGCAATTTCAATTATCCATTTTCCAATCTACAAATTAAAAAAGAGCTGTATAGTTTTAGCGACGGTTATCTCGTAAAAACAGTCAAAGCCTTGGATGACAGTTTTAATTCTGCTATTATTTTTAGTCACGATCATGGAATTAATACGTTCGTAAATAAATTTGGGAGCAAGCCCATTGCTCACGTGACCACCTGTGGAGTTGTGGGGATTCGTTTTGAAGAAAAGCATTGGAAGAATATTAAAAAAGGAAGTACCATCTTAATCGAGTTTCCTAAAAATCACAAATAATTCATTTTGATTTCAATAAAGAAATATGCTGCAATAGACATTGGTTCCAATGCCATTCGATTGCTTGTTTCCAATGTGGTAGAAAAAGAGGATAGCGATCCCCAATTCAAAAAATCATCTCTGGTTCGTGTCCCGATTCGATTAGGAGCTGACTCTTTCGTGGCAGGGAAGATAAGCAATGAAAATATCAAACGAATGGTAGATGCTATGGAAGCTTTTAAACTTATTATGAGTGTCCATGGAGTAGAAAAGTACAAAGCTTGTGCTACTTCTGCAATGCGAGAATCCAGCAATGGACAAGAAGTAGCGGATAAGATTCTAGAAGCAACAGGGGTCAAAATTGATATCATAGATGGAAAAGAGGAAGCATCCATTATCTCTTCTACCGATTTGAATGAATTGATCTCTGGTGAAAAAACGTATTTGTATGTCGATGTGGGTGGTGGAAGTACTGAATTCACCGTTTTCTCTAAAGGAGAAATTATCAATTCCAAATCATTCAGAATAGGAACTGTAAGAGTCCTAAACAACAGTAAACAAGAGAATAAGGCTGCTTTTAAAAAAGTAGAAACCTGGGTTAAGGAAAATACCAAGCAGTATAGAAAAGTTGCACTAATTGGTTCGGGTGGAAATATTAATAGACTTTTTAAAATGTCTGGTCGCAGCGAAGGAGCACCCATTTCATACATCTATCTAAATGCACAATATCAGTTCTTAAAGAAGATGAGCTATAGTGATCGAATTACGGAATTGAGTTTAAATCCCGATCGTGCTGATGTGATCATTCCAGCTACCAAAATTTACTTGTCTGCCATGAAATGGAGTGGTGCCAGAAAGATTCACGTTCCAAAAATCGGATTGGCGGATGGAATTATTAAGAGTTTGTATTACAATACTGTGAAATAATCTGATTAAAATCCTTCCCATCTTTGTCAAACTCAGATTCAATTTCCAAGTAAGATAACTCATTCAGTTTTCCAGATAATCGCATGTAATCTTTTTCAGTTGTTAACAAGAGTTTTTTCTCAGAGCTTACAACATCGAACTTCGCTTGTATCTGTGCTATTTCTTGATCACTAAAACGATGATGATCTGGAAATTTTAGGTGGTTGACTTTGCATTCTTGTTCCGATAAAAATGCTAATAAAGGAGTTGGATTGGCAATTCCCGTTACCAATAAAACTTCATAATCTTTCAATTCATTTAATTGAATGTGCTGACTTCCTTTTGTTGTTTCCGCATAGGATATTGTGCTAAAAAAAATGGGTCTGTCGATTCTTAATTTCTCTTTTATTTTCAGTTTTCCTTCATCAGACAGGTCATTTGGACATTTTGTAACAACAATCGCATCTGCCCGACTAGCCCCTCTTCTACTCTCTCTTAAATTTCCTGTAGGTAGTAAAAAATCATTGGAGTAAAGATCACCATATTTGGTAAGTAAAATATAGAAACCTGCTCTTACCTTTCTATGCTGAAAAGCATCATCAAGTAATATGATATCTGGATTTACGCTTTTCTTTAATTCCTCAATTCCATTGACACGATTCGCATCTACAGCAACAGAGATTTTTGAAAACTTTTTGAAGAACTGCAAAGGTTCATCACCTACATCTTCAGCACCATGATGATCTTCTAACAAAACAAAACCAGATGTTTTTCTTTTATAGCCTCTACTCAATACAGCAACTTTATTATCGTCTTGAAGCAATCTGATTAAATATTCGATCTGTGGTGTTTTCCCAGTTCCTCCAACACTTAAATTTCCGACTGCAATCACAGGTAAATCAAAACGAGTTGATTTAAAAACTTTGACATTATAAAAAAAATTGCGCAGTGTAGTAATGAAATCATACACTAAGGCAAGAGGAAAAAGGATCAATCGAATTGTTTTCATCGAATACGAAAGTACAATAAAAAATTTCTTCTAAATTTTATTATTTAGATTCTGAAACAAGTTTAGAATGACGATCTTTTAATGGAACTTGAGGTTGAGCATCAAGAGCATTTTTTTGAATTAAAATAGTAACTTTGATTTCAAATATTGAATATATGACCATTAGAGACGTTGCAAATACTCTTGAAGAAATTGCTCCCTTAAATTATGCTGAAGATTTTGATAATGTTGGATTGCTTGTAGGAAGCTATGATACAGAAGTAGAAGGAATTTTGGTGACTTTGGATACTCTTGAGGAAACCGTTGAAGAAGCCATTACTAAAAAGTGTAACCTCATTGTAAGCTTTCATCCCATTATTTTTAGTGGTCTTAAAAAATTAAATGGAAATAGTTACGTAGAAAGAACTGTGCTGAAAGCCATCAAAAACGACATTGCTATTTATGCAATCCATACCGCTTTGGACAATAGCAAGGTTGGAGTAAGTGCCAAAATGTGTGAGGTTTTGGGTTTGAAGAACCCTCAAACTTTAATCCCTAAAAAATCCATCATTAAAAAATTAACCACTTATGCTCCATTTGCAGAGGCAGACCAACTAAGAGATAAACTTTTTGAAGCGGGAGCAGGGTGTATTGGAAAATATAACGAGGCTAGTTTCAACTTCCATGGAACTGGAACATTTAAAGGAGGGTCAGAAGCAAATCCTAGTATTGGTAAAAAAGAAGTACAGCATCGTGAAGAAGAAATCTGTATAAAAGTCATCTTTGAAGCTAAGGATGAATCTGCGATTATAAAAGCTTTGATCGAAAATCATTCTTATGAAGAAGTTGCTTATGAAATTGTGACTACTGAAAATCTGCATCAAGATGTAGGTATGGGAATGATAGGAGAGTTCGATTTTCCTATGGAGGAAAATGATTTTTTACAATTTGTAAAAAACACTTTTAAAGCGGGTGTTATTAGACACTCGATAAAGCGTAATAAGGACATTAAGAAAGTGGCTGTTTTAGGAGGTTCAGGTAGTTTTGCTATCTCCAATGCCATCAGAAATGGCGCAGATGCATACATCAGTGCCGATTTTAAATATCACGACTTTTTTAAAGCAGAAGGAAAAATCTTGTTAGCCGATGTGGGACACTATGAAAGTGAGCAGTTTACAAAAAATCTTTTGGTTGAGTATTTTACGAAAAAATTCACTAGTTTTGCACCTGCTTTGCCGTCAGGTAAAGTTATTTTATCAGAAAGAAATACAAATCCAATTTATTATCTATAAGCATGGCTAAGAAAGGAGTTACTGTAGAAGAAAAATTAAGAGCACTTTACGACCTACAATTAATTGATTCCAGAATCGATGAAATAAGAAATGTAAGAGGTGAATTGCCTTTAGAAGTTGAAGATTTAGAAGACGAAGTAACAGGATTAAACACCAGACTTTCAAACTTATCTGAAGATGTTGCCAACCTAGAAACCGATATTAGCAATAAAAAGCTAGCCATTGAGGAATCAAAATCCTTGATGAAAAAGTACGACGAGCAACAAAAGAAAGTAAGAAATAACAGAGAGTTTGATTCTTTGGCAAAAGAGATTGAATATCAAGAACTAGAAATTCAGTTGTCCGAAAAAAGAATCAAAGAGTTTAAAGCTAAAATTGAGCAGAAAAATGAAGTTATTGATGCTACTAAAGGAAAGTTAGAGCAACAACAACAACATTTAGACCACAAAAAATCTGAATTAGACGAGATTTTAAAGGAAACTGAAAAGGAAGAGAAACTATTGATTGAAAAATCAAAAGAATTTGCAGATTCTATTGACACTCATTTATTCAATGCTTACACAAGAATTCGTAACAAAGTAAAAAATGGGTTGGCAGTAGTTTCTATTGAAAGAGGTGCTTCTGGAGGTTCTTTCTTTACAATTCCGCCTCAAGTTCAGTTAGAAATTGCTACTCGTAAAAAAATTACGATTGATGAGCATAGCGGAAGAATTTTAGTAGATTCTGCTCTAGCTGCAGAAGAGAAAGAAAAAATTGACAACATGTTTGCTTAGTCAGTTTATTCACATATCATCAAACAAAAAGCTCGGTAAATACCGAGCTTTTTGTTTGATTCTTTTTTCTAGAAAGAGGTTAAACATATTTAATAATCTAAACTCTTTAAATACTGTAATTTCTTTTTCCATATTTCCAATCCTTCCTTAAAGTTTGAAATACTCTTTCGTACATTCTTTACCAAAGGATTGTCATCTGTTGCGTTGGAAATAAAGCTTAAATTGTTTTCTAATTGTTGTATTTCTCTAACGCTTTCATCAATTTTCTTTCGAATAAATAGCTGTTCAGAATCTAACTTTCTAACATCTTCATTTGCTAAGTAACCATTGATAATGTTCTTAAACTTTAGCATCACTATTTCTTCTTTATCAATGGATAACCCTGCTAACAAGCCATCAACAAACTTATTGAATTGCACATCGACATTACGAGCACTTCTATGAAGTCTCCCCATAGAATACCATTGATTCATTAAATCTCCAATAGACTCCTTGGTTGTGTAGTCATTGGCTTTTAGCTCACTTAAGAACGTCGTTTTCTCATTCACAATTTCTTGTTGATCCTGACTCAAAGCATTCTTCTGATTATGGTATCTATCGAAATAGTGATTGCATGCATTTTTAAATTTCTTCCATATTTCATCAGAAAACTTCCTTGGCACATGCCCTATTCGTTTCCAATCAGCTTGAATCTTTTTAAATGTATTTGTAGCCGACTCCCAATCTTCACTATCTTTCATGGATTCAGCCAACTCTATAAGCTCTAATTTTTTCTTTAAGTTCTCTTGTTGCGTATTTTTCTCTCCCTTATAGAAGGCATTTTTAGCCTGATTGAATTGTTTTGTTACAGCTTTGAATTTTTGCCAAACAGCTTCACTCTTAGAATAAGGTAATTTTCCTGCATCAAAATATTTTTGACGTAATTTTTCTATTTCTTTAATACTACTTTGCCAATCGCTATGCGTTTTATTTTTAGAATGGTCATAATTATTAATCTCATCAACGACGGCTAATTTCTTCTCAATAATTTCTCCATATTGAGATTTCATTTGTTTGAAGTACTCATGTCTTTTGTCATGAATCTTTTTAGTCGCATCGCTAAACTTTTTCCAAACCCCTTCCCGCATTTCTTTGGCAACGGGCCCTACATCTTCTTTCCAGAGTTTGTGTAATTTCTGAAGTTCTTTGAAAGCAATATTTACATCTTCTTCAGCAGTCAGCGCTTCAGCTCTTTCTATTAGTTTCAACTTCTCTTCTAAATTGTTTTTGAAATCTAAATCCCTAAAATCATTGCTAAGATGTAACAAATCATAAAATCGCTCTACGTGATGATGGTAAGTCCTCCAAGTATCATTGTATTTATTTTTAGGAATAGGTCCAACTGCTCTCCATCTATTTTGCAATTCACGAAATTGCTTGTACATGGTGCTTGGTTCTGCATTTTCAATCAGCATTTTTAAATCTTCAATGATCTGAATCTTTTTCTCGGAGTTTTCTTTTAGCTGTTTCTCTAAGTTCGAATAATAAGCATCTCTTTGCTTCTTATAATCAGCTAGGAGTTTGTTATATTTTGTTTTTACAGGACTTGAAAATTGAAAGTCAATAGAATTCCCTCCTTCAGCCAAGAATGCCTCTTTCTTTTCAGAGAGCAACTTTCCAAATTTTAGGTTAAAGTTACTTTTAATGGATTCTACCTCTGATTTTACTTGATGTACAGGATTGTTCTTCAGAACTTTTTCAAGTTCGTTTGCAAGTGCATCTATTTCTAGTTTAGAGTAGTCTTTTTTAATTTTCACCTCCTCATTACTCTTTTCAGCATCTTCAGCTACTTTGTCTTCAACTTCTTCTACCGCTTTTCTTGTCTCTTCCTGAGAAACGAACTCTTTATCTTCTTCTTGGGGGGAAGTAACCTTTTCTTCTGAAATGTTTTTTGCTCCTGAAGTTTTTTCGCCTTCATTTTGCGTTACTCCTGCCTCTTCATCAGGCTGGCCTCCTTCAACTTTTTCTTCTTTTGGGTCTAACATATCTACAATGTTTAAGGTTCCTATATCTTGAGTCTATAAAGATAACGATGAATTATAAAACAGCAAAAAGAAAGCGTTAAGTTTCTGACAATCATTTGTTCCATATCCTCCAAGACTCCTCAGCTTGTAGTTCTAACATTTCGTAACCATTCTTCGTAAGTGCTCCTTTTCTTTTTCCTTCTTTTAGAAAAGCTGTTTCTTCTGGATTGTAAATAAGATCATACAATAAATGATTTTCATTCAAAAACTGATAGGGTATGTCTGGTTTATTTTCTGTATTTGGAAAGGTCCCAACGGGAGTACAGTTCACAATGATTGTATGTTCTTCTAATAACTTTTGATTCAATTTTTTGTAGGAGATTTCTCTTTTGCCTTTCGGATTACGAGAAACCTTTATGCAATCAATATTCAATTGCTCAAATACGTAAACAACCGCCTTTGAAGCGCCTCCTGTTCCTAAGACAAGAGCTTTCTTATGATGCTCTTTTAGTAGAGGCTCAATAGACTTTTGAAAACCTACTACATCTGTATTGTACCCTTTTAAATTTCCTTTCTTGGTGATTCTTATGGTGTTTACTGCTCCAATTTTTCTAGCAGTTTTGTGCACCTTATCTAAATATAAAAAGACATCTTGCTTGTAAGGAATCGTAACATTTAAACCTCTCAATTGAAACTTAAATTCGTGTATAACTTTAGAAAATTCTTTAATAGAAGCAATATCAAAATTTACATACTGATGATCTGATAAATTTTGGTTTTCAAATTTTTTGGTAAAATATCCTCTTGAAAAAGAATACGAAATATTCTTACCAACCAAGCCAAAAAGCTTTTTATTCAGATTTTCTTTTTCTCCCATAGTAGTCTATTCCAATAATTAATAAAATTCCTATCACAATGTAAAAAATCGCAAACCAATTCATCTGATTACTTAAATCTGGTAAGAAGCGACGATAATTTTCTACAATTTTATCTCCATTTTGAGCCAAAAGAAATTCTCCATTTACCTGCTTAAAAATTTCTTCTTTCCAAGGCCATACAATTCCTAAGGAACCTGTAATAAAGCCAATAATAATTGCTGTTACAATTTGATGCCACCTTTTTAACACATATCCTAAGATGTGTGAAATAGAGACTAGACCAAATGCAGATCCAGCAGTGAAAACAGTAATTATTTTTAAATACCTGATGCGTTCTGGATCCTCCGTGAAACTAAAATCTCCTGAGAAAATATCCGTAATAACAGCAAATAAAGCATTGACTGAGTCTACCAAAAGCAGTACATAATTTCCCATCAGAATCAGAATAAAAGAACCTGATAAACCCGGTAATGTCATTCCAGATACTCCGATGATACCACAAATAAAGACAAACCATAGATTGTCATTCTCTCTAGCTGGAGTCAAAAAACTAATGCCAACTCCAACACTAGCCCCCACAATTAGAAAAAAAATATTTTTAAGATTCCAAGAACCAAAATCTTTGCTGATGTACCATATCGAGCCAATAATCATTCCAAAAAACCAACTCCAAACATACAACTCATAGTTTCTCAGAAAATAGTCTAAAACCAATGAGATGCTGAAATAACTAAATATACTTCCAGCAATAATTAATCCTAAAAATTGAGCATTGATGTAATTAAAAAAACTTTTAAACCTTCCTTTTAAAAGTAATTTAAATGCTTTTCTATTTATCTTTTGAAAGGAATAAATGAGCTCCTCATAAAATCCTAAGACGAAAGAAACGGTACCTCCAGATACTCCAGGAACTTTGTTAGCAGCCCCCATAGCAAGTCCCTTGAGAAAAAGGGAAACTTTTTGCATGAAAGTTCTGCTTGCCTTCATTTATGAATTCTTGTCTTTTGCTAGTCTCTCTAAAATAAATATAAAAGCAAATCCAACTAAGGCTAGTAGCATTGCATAGAGTACTTGAGGATCGCCCTCAAAAGAATTTGGACTGACACTCAATTGTTTTAGAGGAACCTCCACTCCCTTCGAATTTGTCCTCCAAGTAATCGTTTCCTTCCAGGGCCATATTTTATTCAGAGACCCAATAATAAATCCTGTTAAAATTGCCAGTGTATAATTTTTATACTTGGCGAACAACCATTTCAATAGTCGGGAAAAAGACAACAATCCAACGATAGCTCCAATCATAAACACTAAAATGCTTACGATATCTCTATTATTCACAGCATTCAAAACGGGCTTGTAAGCCCCTAATAGAACCAAAATAAAAGAGCCTGAGATACCAGGTAATATCATGGCGCAAATAGCAATCATACCAGCAATAAATAAGAACACAATTGACGAACTCTCACTTACCAATGGATTTAAAGTGGTAATGTAATATGCCAAAGCTGCTCCCATAGCAAGCAGTAAGAAACTTATAAAACTCCAAGAAGAGATTTGTTTAGCTACGTATATAATACTCGCTAAAACCAATCCAAAAAAGAATGACCACAAAAATATTGGGTGATGTTCTAAAAGAGATTCAATGAGTTTGGCCAAAGAAATAACACTAATAAAAATTCCAGCAAAAAGCGCCGCTAAAAAATTTCCATTTACTTTTTTCCAAACTGATTTTAAACCTTCACTCTTCAGTACTTTGATAAGTCCAAGATTAAAACTACTAATTGACGTTAGTAATTCTTCATATATTCCAGAAATAAAGGCAATAGTTCCTCCTGATACCCCTGGAACTACATCTGCAGCCCCCATAGAAATTCCTTTGAGGAATATAACAATGTAGTCTTTGATCGATCTGTTCATAGTTTTGATATTGTGCCTACGAAGATAGATGAAAAAAGTACGATCATAAAAAGAAAAAAAGCCGAAAACGGCTTTTTCAAATTAATTAAATCCTACTCGTTCACTCTGTCGCCTTTCTATAATCCTCAAGTATTTTCCTTACAGCCTCTATATTGTAAACTGTTGGAAAAAGATCTTTTACAATAGTATGATAATCATAATCTATTTTCATACCACTAATTAGATGATTGATTCCATAATTCTTTTTATTCAAAACAAAAAACAATCCAGACAGCCTGTATTCAATTTCAGCAAAATCTTTGTATATCTTTTGAGCTTTAAACAAAACATTTAGCGCATCGTTAAAATCTCCTAAAAAGAGTAAAACGTCAGAAAGTGCTATGAAAATTTCAATTGCTTCATCTTTGAGGTCTAAACAATTTTCAAATCCTTTTATGGCCTCTTCATAAAAGCTCAATTTAATATTAATATCCGCATATCTTCTCCAGTAGAGTGCATTGCTTTCATCAATTTTTAGTGCTTTAGAAATATAGTAAAGTGCCTTTTGGTAATCTGCTTGTTGATGATAAGCCTCCGTTAAAAGTATCCATCCTTTGTCTAAAAGAGGATCTTCATGAACTGCTTTTTTATAATACGAAATCGCTGATTCTTGCTGACCCAACTCATGATAACACTCACCTATTCTCACATAAGCAAATGCAGTGGGATCGTCTAGTTCTAAGGTTATCATATAATTTCTGATAGCCTCTTCATACTGCTCAAGTTGCTCGTATGTTTTTGCCTTCTCTAAGTATGCGCCTATGAAGGATTCATCAATTAGAACAGCATAATCGAAACTAGTAAGTGCTTCCTTAAACATGTTTAAAACGAAATATTGCCTTCCCAACTGATGCCATGCCACTTCACTATATGGATTCTTGTCTATATAAGAGTTCAGAAAACTGATGGCTTGCTCGTGATCTTTTTCCATATCGAAACAATAGACCACATTGTACAATGCAGAGTAATCCTCAAAATCTACGTCAATACACTTCGCAAAACTAAGCCTTGCATTTTCAAAATCATCTAAATACAAATATTCCATTCCCATAAGAGACCATATATCTACCTTCTCATCTGAATGTATCAGAGCAATTTTAAGGTTTTGAATTGCTTCCTGATGCCTCCCTGCTTTGGATAGAATGGTTGCTTTTTGAATGTAAACCTCATCATTATTAGGGTCTAATTGCTCAATTTTTTTAACTAACTGAGATGCTTTTTCTAGGTTGTTGTCAAAGATTAGAATTTCAACTTCTAAGAGTTTTAAATCAATAGAGGAAGGGTGTTGTTCTAATCCTAATTGCACAGCTTTTTTTGCGAGAGAGTGTTTTCCGGTGTCTAGATAATGAACGATGATTTCTTCAAATTCCACCAAATCGAAGAAATAAACACTATTCGTTTTCAGCATCGATTCGAATTTAGCCAATGGCATATCCATAAATTTGATTTCAATTACTTCTTTAAAGTTACTATTCATCTTAAGCATCTCTTACCAGAGTGCTTTTACTTTTCAACAAAGTAATTAACAATTAAGCCCAAGAACGTGATTTCAAAAGAATAATTTTGCCCATCTCTTTTTTTGCTGTAGCTTTGTCACTACCATAGCAACTCGCTATACGACGCATTTCTCATGAGCAAAAAAGTACTACTCAACTCTAAAGAAATTGAAATCATCCTGCATCGATTGGCTTGTCAGTTAATTGAAAACCATAACGATTTTTCGAATACTGTTTTGATAGGTTTACAACCTAGAGGAACCTATTTAGCCAAAAGACTCGCTTTCATTTTAGAGACAGAATACGAAATAAAAGATCTTCATTTAGGGCTTCTAGACATCACTTTTTATCGTGATGATTTTAGAAGACGAGAAGAGCCTCTTGAAGCAGCAAATACCGAAATCAATTTCCTTATTGAGAATAAGCATGTAGTACTGATAGACGACGTACTGTTCTCGGGAAGAAGCGTCCGTTCAGCTCTCACTGCCATTCAATCTTATGGGAGACCAGAAAATGTTGAGTTGTTAGTGCTCATCGATCGAAGGTTTAGCAGACACCTACCTATTCAGCCAGATTACAGAGGAAGGCAGGTAGATGCTATTAATGAAGAGAAAGTAATTGTGAATTGGAAAGAACTTCATAAAAAAGACGCAGTATACATAGATAACAACATATTATGAAGCAACTAAGTGTAGAGCATTTATTGGGCATCAAATACTTAAACAAAAATGATATTGATCTCATTTTTGAAACTGCAAATCATTTTAAAGAAGTTATCAATAGACCCATTAAAAAGGTTCCTTCATTAAGAGACATCACCATTGCTAATTTATTTTTCGAAAATAGCACACGTACCAAACTCTCTTTTGAACTAGCAGAAAAAAGATTATCAGCAGATGTGATCAATTTTTCTGCGAGTCAATCTTCAGTGAAGAAAGGAGAAACTCTCATTGATACGGTCAATAATATCCTATCTATGAAGGTAGATATTGTGGTAATGCGACATCCCAATGTTGGTGCTGGAGTCTTCCTATCGAAACACGTCGATGCAAAAATTATCAATGCAGGAGACGGTACTCATGAGCACCCAACCCAAGCATTACTAGATAGTTATTCCATACATGAAAAATTAGGAAGCGTTAAGGGGAAAAAAGTAGTGATCGTTGGAGATATATTACACTCCAGAGTTGCTTTATCTAACATTTTTGCACTACAGCTCCAAGGAGCCAAAGTAAAAGTATGTGGTCCAACAACACTCATACCAAAATACATTACTAGTCTAGGTGTAGAAGTTGAAACCAATATTAAAAAAGCCCTAGAGTGGTGTGATGTAGCCAATGTATTAAGAGTACAACATGAAAGAATGGATATCAAATACTTCCCTTCTATTCGTGAATACACACAACTTTTTGGAATCAATAAAGAGATTCTAGACAACTTAGGTAAAAAAATAGTAATCATGCATCCAGGCCCCATTAACCGTGGTGTAGAAATCACCAGTGATGTTGCTGATGCCGACCAATCTATTATTTTAAATCAGGTTGAAAATGGGGTAGCTGTGAGGATGGCTGTCATTTATTTACTGGCACAACAGATCAAGCGTTAAGTTTATGGAGCTTCAGAAAGGAAATAAATACAATCTACTGAAAGTGTCGGAAGATTCTTTTCAAGAATTTTTGGACGCCGAGGAATCTTTTGAAACCCATCATTTGATTGTAGAAGTTTCGGATAATCTTAACATGGATAATAGAAAAATATCTTTATTTTTGAACTTAGCTACAAATTTTAAGTCGAATGGCATGTCATTTGTAGTAGTAAAATCAGGAATCGATATTGATCAGTTTCCAGAAACATTAAATATCTCTCCAACGTTACAAGAGGCGGAAGATATTTTAGAAATGGAAGCTATTGAAAGAGATTTAGGTTTTTAACTAAGTAGACTCTATGGTGAAAAAATTACTTTTTATTGTTTTTTTATTCTTCTCAATGGTAGCATTTTCTCAGAAATCGCTATCAAAATTGTCTGCTGCTCCCAATCCTTTTAACTCAGAGACTAAAATTAATTTCGTTTCAAGCGCAAATCAAACTGTTACTCTCAACGTGATGAATGTCCTTGGAAAAACGGTCTTCAAAAAAGTTATAAGCGTAAAAAAAGGGCTTAATTCCATTCCTTTTTCAAAGAATGATTTAAAGTCTGGCATGTACATTTATGCAATTCAAAACAACAGAGAATTAGTATCCAAACGATTTGTGATTAAATGAGTCTGGAACTAACGATCTTGGGTTGTCATTCTGCAACACCAAGAGTAAATGCTCACCCTACTTCCCAATACCTAGAGATCAACTCAAGACATTTCTTGATAGATTGTGGAGAAGGCACACAACGTCAAATGAGAAAATATAAAGTTGGTTTTTCTAAAATCAATCATATTTTCATTTCTCATTTACATGGAGATCATTTCTTTGGACTCATTGGACTCATTTCCACATTTGGAATTCTCAACAGAGAAAAGACACTTCATGTCTATGGACCAAAGGGCATCAAAAAACTCATTGAAATTCAATTAGAATATTCAAAGTCTCATGTTCATTTTGAGTTGGTTTTTCACGAATTGAATTCAAAAAAAAGCGAGCTCATTTTTGAAGATGATAAAGTATTTGTAAGAACCATTCCATTAGATCATAGAGTTTATACCAACGGTTTTTTATTTACCGAGAAGCCCAAACTGAGAAATCTGAATATTTCTGAGATAAAAAAACACTCAGAAATTGAGATTTGTGATTACAACAATTTAAAAACTGGCAAAGATTTTATACTATCTAATGGAGAAATTCTAAAAAATGATTCACTCACTTTAGATCCTCCAAAACCGCTATCCTATGCATATTGTAGCGACACATCGTACAAACCCAGTATTGTTGAAATTATAGCTGAATCAGATTTGTTGTATCATGAGTCTACTTTTCTATCTGATCGTGAAGATTTGGCTAAAAAAACAAAACACTCTACAGCTTTACAGGCAGGTAAGATTGCAAAACAAGCTTCTGTAAAACAACTTCTCCTGGGGCACTATTCAAGTAGGTATAGCGATACCTCACTCTTTAAAAAAGAAGCACAGCAAGTTTTCAATTCAGTAGAATTAGCAGAAGCCGGTTTAAAGGTTAAAATTGATTAAGGGATAATAGCACAAGTGTGCATGCCTCTTCTGCTTCTATCTCATTTTGATTCAAGATTTTTACAAACTCATCATTCTCGGTTCCTGGATTAAAAATAACTCTTCTAGGCTTTAAACTTAGTATATATTCATAGAATTCTTTTTGCCTTTTAGGATTCAAATACAGAGTAACGGTATCAATATTTCCATATTGCTTCTTCTCTGTATCTACAATGATGCCTCCTATCATTCCATCCTTCATTCCAAAGGCAACTACAGGGATATTTTGCGCTCTCAATCGATGAACTGCTCTATTTGAATATCTCTCTTCTTTTAAAGAAGCTCCTAAAACTAAGGTCTTTTTCCTCATATGTTAAGAATACGTTAAACAATGTTAAACCAGGTAACAAAGATATGAGATAAACAGTCTAGTATGCATTATAAATAGAAACTCAAAAGTCAACCAAATGAAAAAATTATTGCTTTTATGCTTTTTAACTATTACAGCAAATTCTTTTGCACAAATGGCAAAAAGCAATCTACCAAAGCCAGGTGTTATTTCTGGAAAAGTTGTAGATGATAAAACAAAAGAGCCTTTACCGTATGTAAATATTGTTGTAAGGGATGCAGCCAAAAAAATACTAACAGGAGGAATCACAGATGACAACGGAAAATTTAAAATTAAAGATGTTCCTGAAGGAAAAAGTATTGTGGAAGTACAATTTATAGGGTATGAAACATTCTCTAGAGAAATTACAATCACTAACAAGTCACGAAATTTACGTTTAGGGACAATCCCTTTAAAAGAAGCTAGTGGTGTGTTGGATGAAGTGGTAGTAAGAGCCGAAACTTCTACTGTAGTTCAAAAAGTAGACAGAAAGGTTATCAATATTGGTAAAGACCTAGGAACTTCTGGTACTGCTGCCGATATCATGCTAGCCGTGCCTTCTGTAAATGTAGATACACAAACAGGGAATATTTCTTTACGAGGAAACCAAAATGTTCAAGTAATGATAGATGGGAAACTATCTAACATTCCAACTGCTCAATTACTACGTCAGTTACCTGCTAATTCTATCAAGCAAATTGAATTAATTACAAACCCATCTGCAAAATACAATCCCGAAGGGTTAAGTGGATTCATTAATATCATTCTGAAAAAGAATACCAATTTAGGATTTAATGGAAACTTAAATGCAGGATATTCATATCAAAGAGAACCTAAGTTTACCAGTTCTATCGATGGAAATTACAGAAACGGGAAATTCAATCTATATGGCACGTATTCTAACAATCTTTCGAGAAATTCAAATATTGGAAATATCAGTCAAGTCGCTGCTAATTCATCACAATCATTAGACATTTTAGACGATCGCGATTCGCATTTGTTTAAAGTTGGTTTGGATTTTTACTTAAATGAAAAAAACACATTATCAGTTTTCACCAATCAAAATCTTTTTAATGGCGATAATCGTGTAAATACAGGACTTGTATTTAGAAATGCACCAATTAACAATCAAGATCAAGTGATAAATAGTATTAGTGATAATACTTCTTCTCAATACAACTTTAATTACAAGTTAGACTTTGACAAACAGGGACATAATATTGAATTGGAGGTAGATCATAATGCTTTCAACAATGATATTAACACCATCAATACGTTTACAGGAAACAATGTGAGACCTAATTTTAATGAATTCACTGATACAAATCGTGATCGTACTACCATCAATTTGGATTATGTAAATCCACTTTCAAAGGGAGCTAAACTAGAATTGGGTCTACAAGCGAGATTATTTCAGAGTGTTATAGGCTATAATTCAGATTTTAGAAATCAGAATGCTGCTGGTCAATATATTCCTACGCGAACAAGTTTTGATTACAGTAGAGATATTTATTCAGCCTATTTTACCTATGGAAAACAACTGAAAAAATGGGGATACCAATTTGGCCTAAGAGCTGAAACTGTTACTGTTGATGCCTTTGCTGTTAACTTTGACTTGAATGCCAATACTTCAACACCTGTTAATTTTGAGAATGATTATGTGCAGGTATACCCTTCAGGGTTCCTTACTTATAGACCTTCTGATAAGAATTCATTTCAACTCAATTATAGCCGTCGTGTAGATAGACCGGGCGTTGGACAGGTAAATCCTATTCCTCAATTTAATACTCCTTTGGTATCTCAATTTGGAAATCAGGAATTGCGACCACAATTCACCAACTCTTTTGAAGCTAATTATACTCGAAAGTTAAAAAAAGGAACTTTTACTGGAGGTATATTTTATAGATTAATTCAAGATGAAATTAACACAGCTGTTTTTGTTGACAGATCCGATTTGGGCTCAGGAAGAATCATTTTAACTTCTGATAATTTTGACAATACTTCTGCTTTTGGATTTGAATTATCGTCAAATTACAGAGCTACAAAATGGTGGAGTCTTAATGCCAGCTTTGATCTGTTTTCACAAGTCAGAAAGGGATTTGGTGAAACATTAGATCCTACTTTAACCAATCCAACCGAGACTGATATTAAAACTGTGGTTACTCAAGTAGACAATGTTGCTTGGAATTTTAGAGTGTTTAATAACTTTAGAGTTAGCAAAAAGTTAACATTCACTGCATTTGCCTTGTATAGAGGTAGAGAAAGAGGTTTGCAATTTGAGGTTGAACCCATTTACTTCCTAAATTTAGGAATGCGTTACAATTTTATTCAGAATGGTACATTTGCATTCAATGTCAACGATGTACTTAATACACAAAGAATTTCGGTGACAGCTGAACAACCTTTCTTACAAACTGCACAGTTCTCTCCTGAATTTCGAATTGTTTCTGCACAGATTACATATCGTTTTGGAGGTGGGAAATTTAGAGCCAAAAGCCGTAAAAGAAGAAAGAATGATGAAAAATCTGGAGGAGGATTCTTTTAGAATACTCTAAATCCATTCTATATACTGCCAAAAAAGCTGCTCATTGAGCAGCTTTTCTTTTTTCTTTTCTCTTTTATTCTTTTCTCTTTAAAACTACCAACGTATCACAACACTACCCCAAGTAAATCCACTACCAAAAGCTGCTAGCACAACAAGATCTCCATCATTGATCTTTCCTTTTTCCCAGGCCTCAGTAAGCGCAATAATAACAGAAGCAGCGGTGGTATTACCGTACTTCATAATATTGTTGTATACCTGATCATCACTTAGTTGAAATTTTTTCTGAATAAATTGAGCAATACGAAGATTCGCTTGATGAGGAATCAACATATCAATATCCTCTTTCTGTAATCCGTTAGCTTGCAACCCCTCTACTATTGCCTCCGAAAAGCGAACTACAGCATGCTTAAACACAAATTGTCCGTTCATATGAGGGAAGTAAGACACATCGTCTGGATCGTTTTCAGCTAAAATCTCTGGAACCCATCTTCCTGTAGAAGGACCGTCTAACATTAATTCTCTCGCATGTTTTCCTTCCGAATGTAAATGAGAAGATAAAATTCCTTTTCCCTCCTCTTCACATCTCGATACTACGGCTGCACCAGCCCCATCACCAAAGATTACGGTTACATTTCTTCCTCTTGTAGACCGTTCCAATCCTCCTGAATGGTTTTCAGAGCCAATCACTAGAACATTTTTGTACATTCCTGTCTTCACAAACTGATCAGCAACTGACATGGAATAAATAAATCCTGAACATTGATTTCTGACGTCTAAAGCACCTACCGTAGGCATGTCTAACATATCTTGTACACGAACACCTCCTCCAGGGAAATACATATCTGGACTTAAAGTTGCAAATATAATAAAGTCAATATCGTCTTTGGTCAAGCCAGCTCTTTCAATAGCTATTTTGGCAGCTTTTACCCCCATTGAAGAAGTGTTTTCTCCTGTAGCTGGGTCGATCCATCTTCTTTCTTGGATCCCTGTTCTTTCCTGAATCCACTCGTCACTAGTCTCCATCCACTGTTTTAGATCATTGTTTGTTACCACATTATCGGGTACAAAATAACCCAGTCCTGTAATCTTAGAATTATACATATATAACTATGATTTGATTTTTGTTGGTTGTTCTTAAATAAGATATCTAAAATACAAATTTTTGAAAAGATGAGTTTAGTTGTTGATGGAAATTCAAAAAATATATTTACAAAGGAGAAAAGTAGGCCAATAACGTTATAGCATCATTATTATACATTCAAATTTTCAAACCTTAGCATGGATCCATTATTTTATCTCTACTTTGATTCATTATTCCATTTTCACATTGTATCATTAAATTCTGTCATCTTGTCATTAGAGTGGCTTTGGTATTTTTTTTGACATAAGGTGAATTGTAAAATTTAAATCTTAAAAACAAAGAATTATGAGCAAAGGGAATATTAATGTGTCGGTAGAAAATATCTTTCCATTAATCAAAAAATTCTTGTACTCTGATCACGAGATCTTTTTGCGGGAATTGATTTCAAATGCTACAGATGCAACTACAAAATTAAAGCATCTTATTTCCATTGGTGAGGCAAAAGTTGAATATGGAAATCCTCAAATTGAAATACGAATAGATAAGGATAACAAAACACTTCATATTACTGATCAGGGGTTGGGAATGACCTCTGAGGAAGTAGAAAAATATATCAATCAGATTGCTTTCTCTGGTGCTGAAGAGTTTTTAGAGAAATACAAAGATGATAAAAACGAAACTGGAGTCATTGGACACTTTGGATTAGGTTTTTACTCAGCTTTCATGGTCGCAGACAAGGTAGAAATTATTACCAAATCATTTAAAGACGAAAAGGCAGCTCACTGGACTTGTGATGGTTCTCCTGAGTATACTTTGGTAGAGCACGACAAGACAGAAAGAGGAACAGAGATCATCCTACACATTGCAGAAGATTCAACAGAGTTTTTGGAAGACAATAAAATTACAGGGCTATTAACCAAATACAATCGTTTCAACCAAGTTCCTATTAAATTTGGTACCAAAGAAGAAACACTTCCTTTACCTGAAGATGCAGAAGAAGGAGCAACTCCAGAAAAGAAAACAGTTGACAACATTATCAACAATACCAATCCTGCCTGGACTAAAAAACCATCTGACTTAGAAGATGAAGATTACAAGAATTTCTACAGAGAGTTGTATCCAATGCAATTCGAAGAATCTTTATTTCATATTCATTTGAATGTCGATTATCCTTTCAATTTAACTGGAATTTTATATTTCCCTAAGTTGAGTCAGAATTTGGATATGCAAAAAGATAGAATTCAATTGTATCAAAACCAAGTATTTGTAACTGACAATGTAGAAGGCATTGTTCCTGATTTCTTGCAAATGCTGAAAGGTGTAATTGATTCTCCAGACATTCCTCTAAACGTTTCACGTTCTTACCTGCAAGCGGATGGAGCTGTAAAGAAAATCTCGGGATACATCACCAAAAAAGTTGCAGATAAATTAGCTTCTTTATTCAAAAATAATCGAGAAGATTTTGAAGCAAAATGGAATGATATTAAGGTGATTATTGAGTATGGAATGTTATCTGAAGAAAAATTCTTTGATAAGGCTAAAAAGTTTGCTTTGTATCCTTCTGTCGATGAAAAGTTCTACACATTCGAGGAATTTACAGAAAAGACCAAAGATGTACAGACAGACAAAGATGGGAATCACATCATCTTATATGCAGCTAACAAAGATGCGCAGCATAGCTATATTCAAGATGCTAAAGCGAAAGGATATGAGGTATTGTTATTAGACTCTCCAATAGTTTCTCACTTAATGCAAAAATTGGAAACAAGCAATGACAAAGTAAAGTTTACTCGTGTAGATGCCGACCATATCGACAATCTAATCAAAAAAGATGATGCTGTTATCTCTAAATTATCCGATGAAGAGAAAGAAACTTTAAAGCCGATGATTGAAGAGAACGTTCCTAAAGAAACCTATACTGTTCAATTGGAAGCAATGGACTCTGATGCGTCTCCTTTCTTAATTACAGTTCCAGAGTTTATGAGAAGAATGAAAGAAATGAGTGCTACTGGAGGTGGCGGTATGATGGGTATGGGGAATCTACCTGAGATGTACAATTTGGTAGTGAATACCAATCATCCTTTAGTGAGTGAAATTTTAAACACAAAAACAGAAAAGAAGCGTAACCGTTTGATTAAGCAGTCATTTGATTTGGCAAAGCTTTCTCAGAATTTATTACATGGTGAAGAATTGACCAACTTTATAAAGCGTAGCTATGAGTTGATCAAGTAAGGATCACTTTTAGTATTTCAACATATTTTCAAAACCCTTCATACATATTGTAAGAAGGGTTTTCTTTTTTAGTATCTTAGAACCAACTAACTAATACCGGATGTTGTTTTCTCATTCAAAAAATAGACTAGAGGCACTCAGTGATGGTGTTTTTGCCTTTGCTGCAACACTTATGGTCGTTGAAGTAGGCTCTTCAACAGAATTTATTTCGTTTTCAGAAGAACTTCCTAATTTTATCTCATTCGGAGCTAGTTTTTTTATCATGATGTCGCTCTGGAAATTGCATTACAATTTTTTCAGACGTACAAAGCATGTAGATGACTGGATCATTACATTTAACATGATTCTATTGTTCACCGTATTGTTCTACATCTTTCCAGTAAAATCATTACTCGATTCGATGCTTCAACAAAAAGGAATGAGCATGAATGAACTTTCTCAATTGTTTCAAATTTATAGCATTGGTTTTTCCACCATGTTTTTGAGTTTTGTTCTGATGTATTACAGAGCCTATAAAAAAGACGAAAAAGTTAAAAACCCGTATGTTCTTTTGTTCTACGCCAGACATTTTTCACTATTTGTTTTAGTGGGAATTATCTCAGCTGTGATGGCATACTTTCAAATGGGAGTTCAATTTGGTGCCCCAGGTTTTGTCTATGGCATCCTAGGAATTTTGTGCTATATTCATTCTGTTCAATTTCAAAAAAAGTATTCTTTAGATTAAAAGCTTATGAAATCGTAATTATTTTATCTTAACTAATGGAAGAACGATTTAAGGAATTTGACATTAAAAAAGGGCCGAGAAAAACCAATTTCAAGAAATGGGCTTTCAAGTTTTTGGTTTACATCATTCTATTAAATGTTCTAGTTGCGTATATGATGACAAGAACAACGCTTGTAATAACTCCAGTAGAAATTACAGATACATCAAATTTGTCATTCTATGTTTTTATTTGTTCACTTTTGGCAACTCTTTTGCTCATTGCTGGAGTTTTACTCACCATATTAAGTGTTGCTAGGAGAGAAGAAAAAAACTATCAGTACTATATATCTTTGATAGGGTACCCAATTTTTATAATACTCACAATTATTTCAAATCTCTATTTAGGAGATCCCTTTTAAATTTTAAAATATGAGAAAACTATTAGTTCTTTTATCACTCTCCAGTCTTGCTGCTTTTGGTCAGGCAGATACGGAAGTTTATCTATTTGATATTCAAAAAACAGCCAATGGATTTGAGCTCACAAACAAAAAAAACATCTCAAGCAATAAAGGGTATGATAGTCAACCTTATTTTTATGATGCCAATACATTGCTATTTTCATCTACACGGAATGGTCAAACCGATATTTTAAAGTACAATATCAATACTGGAGACAAAGTTTTTCTAAATTATACTCCAAAAGGTGGAGAATACTCCCCACAAAGAATTCCTGGATCTGATGAAGTATCTGCTGTTCGTTTAGACAATGACGGATTGCAAAGATTCTACAAATACAACGCTGAAGGAAATTCAACAGAGCTAATTAAAGATTTAAAAGTTGCTTATCCTTTCTGGCATGACAAAAAAACTGTTGTCGCTTCTGTGATTGGAAAGAATAATTTAGAACTCGTTATTAGTAATATTAAAAAACAACAGAATTACACACTTGAAAAAAAAGTAGGAAGGTCTTTTCATCGCATCCCAAATTCAAAAGATATCAGCTATATCAGCAAAAGTGACAGTATTTGGCAAGTCCGATCGTTGAATGTTTCTCGCAAAAAAACAGCTAAGATTACAGACTTAAATGGAAATTTCGAAGACATTTGTTGGATGCCAGACGGTTCTATTCTGCAAGCGAAGAAGAATGTAATCGTTCGTTTTGATCCGACAACAAAATCATGGTCAACCTTCTTTTCTTTTGAAAATACAGAATTATCAAATATCTCAAGGATTTTGGTAAGTAAAGATGGAAAAAGGATGGCAATTGTTGCCGAGAGCTCAGCAGTTTTTCCCGTAGAAAAGCAATTAGAATTCTATAACAAAAGAGATATTGAGGCTTTTGTATCTTACTTTTCTAAGGATGTAAAAGTATATAACTATCCTCAATCTTTGCAATACGAAGGGCGAGAAGAAATGAAAAAAAGGTATGCCCCTTTTTTCTCAAACACACCAGACTTACACTGTAAGATTGTCAAAAGAATTGTACGAGGAAATATTGTCATCGATGAGGAATCCGTAACTGCCAATGGAAGAAAATTTGGCGCTGTTGCAATCTATGAAATACGAAACGGAGAAATTATCTCTGTCACATTTTTATAGAATTCCTGTAAACCTTCTTTGAAAATATCCTTTTAAATAAAAAACTTGGGCGATCACCATTACCGAAAATAGCAGCAAACCATAAAACGTAGAAGATGACATCGTAAGTCCATCAAAAAGACCTGAGATATTGAATTGAGGGATTTTCTCTATAAAGGAAAAATCTAGAGGGATTTTCTCTAAAATGCTACTTCCCTCTTTTTGAAAAGGAATAAAAAATACGGCTACAATACAAGCTGCAATAAGAATCCATACTTTTTTCGAAATCAAAGGTGTGTAGGCAATAGAAATACTTTTTTCTTTTGCAATAGACGCCATGATATTGGCCGTGAAATCTTTGGAAGGCCTATCTAATGGAATTTCTTGTAGATGATTCTTTAAAAAAGAATCTATTTGGGTGTTTTTATTTTCTTCCATAATGATTGATTAATTCTGGTTCTACTCTCGTTTGTACAATAGACAATAACTTTTTTCTTGCTCTATGTAATTTTACCTTGATGTTAGCCTCAGAATACGAAGTTACATCAATAATTTCTTTTAAACTCAGCTCTTCATAGTAAAAGAGCCACAATATAGACCGCTCGTCTTCAGGAAGTTCTGCCATACATTCCTCCATAAATACTGCCTTCTCCTTCCTCTCTATCGACTTTAAAACAGTATCTGTCGATTCTATCTTATTTTCAACAATCTCATCAATAGTATCTGTATTGTATCTTCTAGCGTTCTTTTTTACTCGATCCATACAATTGTGATATACAATTTTATACAACCAAGTAGAAAATTTTGCATCTCCTTTAAAATTCTTTAAAGAGCGAAACGCTTTTACAAAACTGTCTTGAGATACTTCCTCCGCCTCTTCCCTATTTTTCATGACTTTCAGTGCCAAAGAAAAGACCATATCCTTGTATTTATCTACAAGAATAGCAAAGGAATTGGTATCTCCTTCTAGTACTTTTTGAATGCTTAGTTGGTCGTTGTCAGCTGTCATTATAATACAATGACTGTTTTCTTTTACTACAGGTTACAAAATATAGTGAAAAAAATTTTTTTACATTTTTTTGTAACCTCTTTTTCAATATGTCTGTCATACTGAACAAATACTAAAATTAATCATTAAAATATTATCATTATGGACGCAGAACCAATATTTATTTTACTAGTCATCTTCGGAGCTATCTTTGGAGTCTTCTATTTATACTTTACTACAAGAAACAGAGAACGATTGGCATTGATTGAAAAAGGAGTAGATGCCAAAATTTTCTCTAGAGAATCTAAAAGAGGGACGGCCTCTTACTCAAAAGTTTTTATCCTAAACATTGCCGTATTGCTTATGGGAATTGGTGTAGGAGTTTTAACAGCCATGATTTTAGAATCAGCATTCAACTTCTATGAAGATGCATTGTATCCGGGAGTTATATTCCTTATGGCTGGTATTGCCCTTTTTGTAGGGTTTACATTAACAAAAAAGTTAGACAAAGAAGAGCAAGACAGACTGAACTAACATTTCAATTTAACCAGACCTAAAGCCAACACAATTTCTAAATATGTTTAGATTTTGTGTTGGTTTTCTCTTTTTTGTAAAAGTCAGTATCTTTAAGCAATTTCATAAGAATGAGCAAAGACTACAAGAACTCCGCCTTTAAAGAACTTCTAGACAAACTTCAACAAGAAAGCTGGCAACTAGAACTGCTAATTTCTGGTTTTGCCATTTTTGGATTATTTTCCGCAACAGAAAGCATTGCTTTAAAATTTGATATTGCACAACATGAAAAAAAAATTGCAGATACTCTAATCTGGTTTGCAGCACAAATTTCTTGTTGGATCCTCATCGCTAACCTACTCATACATGTAGTTCTAAGAGGGTTGTGGATTGGTGCTCTGGGGTTACGTTATGTCTCTGGTGATATTGATTATGATGAGCTCAATTATTCCAAAAAATTCACTGACTACCTTCAAAAGAAAATTGGATCTTTTGACAAATACATTGCAACTTTAGAAAACTATTGTAGTATTGTTTTTGCCGTTTCTTTCATATTTATTTTTTACTTTCTGGCAAGCTTCACCTTTGTCATTTTGTTATTGGTGATTGTTCTTCTTTTCTTGGATCCTGATTTTTCAGGAACTTGGGAAGATGTCTTCCAATGGACAGGAATCGGATTGATCTTGTTTACACTCTTAGGAATGTTTTTCACCTTCATAGATTTTGTAACACAGGGCTTTTTGAAAAGAAAAAAATGGACAACATTCTTCTATTATCCTATCTATAAGATTTTTAGCTACGTAACGCTTTCTTTCCTATACAGGCCCCTAGTATATAACTTCTTAGACAATCGCTTTGGAAGAAGGTTGAGTTGGGTTTTAGTACCAACTTATGTAGGTATTTTATACCTTTTCTCTTTTTATTATAACGATTCTAACTTTATGCATTTTAAATTAAGATCTTCAAACAATTATGCCAATTATGGGAACTATGAAGACTTGATGAGTAAGGAAAACGACTTTATAGATGTAGCTTCTATTCAATCGCGGGCAATTACAGATCCCTATCTAAAAATATTTATGATTTATGAAGAAAGAGTAGAAGATCGTCTGTTTCGTTACAAACCTGAATTAAAACCCAACAAGGATCGGAGAGGTTATAAATCGGATGTGGTTGTTTTTGACAATGAAGAATGGAGAGGAAGAGAAAAGAGAGACAGTATTAGAAAAGAATACTTTAAAATTTTCAACGAATACTATAAAGTTTACATCGACAAAAAACATTGTAAAACAGAATTTGTAGGTTCTTCAAACTCATACAAAAAGCTTGGATTCGAAACGTATGTAAATATAGACACACTCAAACCGGGCAAACATTTACTAGAAGTTACAAGAAAATTTATCCGAATCAAAAAGAAAGATACGATCGATACACCCATCGTAAAAATTCCATTCTGGAACTTTAAAACAAACAAACAATGAAAAAACTAGGCTTCGCATTATTCTTCCTTACCTCAGGAATTGTATTAGCACAAACTGATACGAGAATTTATGACATAATCAATGATGTTAATGTTGAGAGAATAAAAAAAGACATTACAACCCTTGCAAACTTTGGGACTCGACATACTTTAAGTGATACTGTTTCCAATACACGAGGAATTGGAGCAGCACGTCGATGGATCAAATCAGAATTCGATAAGATATCTTCTGATTGTAATAATTGTCTCGATGTTTTCTTCCAAAAAGATTTGGTAAAAAAAGATGGAAGGCGCATTGTGAAGGATGTGATGGTTGTAAACGTAGTTGCGATTCAAAAAGGAACCAAATACCCCAATCGATACATCATCATGAGTGGGGATATTGATTCACGGGTTTCGGACCCAAACAATTATACCTCCGACTCTCCGGGTGCTAATGACAATGCTTCTGGAATGGCAGGGGCCATTGAAGCAGCTAGAGTTTTATCAAAATACCAGTTTGAAAGCAGCATCATCTACGTAGGTTTATCGGGTGAAGAACAAGGACTCTATGGAGGAAAAGGGTTGGCCGCTTATGCAAAAGAAAAAGACTGGGATATTATAGGCATTCTCAACAACGATATGATTGGAAATATTAAAGGAGTAGATGGAGTGATTGATAATCGTACATTTAGAATCTTCTCTGAGCCGGTTCCTCCTACCGAAACAGAACGGCAAAGGCGATCACGTCGTTTTTATGGCGGTGAAGTAGATGGAATTTCTCGTCAACTGGCTAGATACATATACAATACCACCAAAACATACATGCCAGAAATGAACCCTAAAATGATTTATCGATTGGATCGTTTTGGTCGTGGTGGGCATCACAGACCTTTTAATGATGCTGGATTTGCTGGAATTCGTATCATGGAAATGCACGAAAATTACACGCAGCAACATCAAGATATTCGCAATGAAAATGGCATTGAATATGGAGATAAGTTGAAGTTTGTCAACTTTCCATACGCTAAAAAATTAACTGCCGTAAATGCTATTAACTTAGCAAGTATTGCATGGGCTCCTGCCTCTCCCAAGAATGTTCGAATTGGAGGTATTGTAAGACCCGCTGCAAAATTAAAATGGGATGCTGTTGATGGAGCTAAAGGCTACAAAGTCTATTTTAGAGATACCACCTCTCCTACCTGGGATCATTACATTTATGTTGAAGGTAAAACGGAGCATACTTTGAAAGGAATTGTTATTGATAATTTTTTATTTGGTGTGGCTGCTATTGGCAAAGACGGACATGAAAGCATTGTAAGTTTCCCATCTGGAATTCTAAGAAATTAATTATGAAATCAGGTCGAGCTGTCATATCGAGCATTGTCGAATTCAAAATGTATTTTTTTTGAATGAAGGCAACTTATAAAGTAAGTCGAGATCGAGACCTTAATAAAAACAAAATGAAACAAAAACAACATCTATTTTACTTTCTAACCATCTCATTTTTTTTGGCTTGTAATCCCACAAATGATCATGGCAAAATATCAAAAGCTGTAGACACAATATCTATTGACGGGAAAGCCGATGAAACAACATGGAAAAAGGCACCTTGGCTTCCCATAGATCAGGTTTGGCTTGGTAAACCTGTAAATTCATCTGATTTTAAAGGTCGCTATAAACTATCATGGACTCAAGAATCTTTATTCGTTCTCGTTGAAATTCAGGACGACTCATTGGTGAATCGTTTTAAAAATCCCTTAGAGCGCTGGTGGGATGAAGATTGTGTTGAGATTTTTATTGACGAGGATAATAGTGATGGAGATCATCAATTCAATCATAATGCTTTTGCATACCATATCGATTTAGATGGAAATGTTGTTGACATCATTGCTGAAAATACTCCTAAGCTTTTCAATGATCACATGGAATCCAAACGAATTACGAATGGAAATACTTCTATCTGGGAATTTAAAATCGATTTATACCCTGACACTTTCGAGTATGGCAAAGAGAATAAAAAAGTAACTCTTTTTGAGGGGAAAGAGATCGGATTTGCCATTGCTTATTGCGATAATGATGGCAGTGAACATCGAGAAAATTTTATTGGTTCAGAGGTTGTTGAGGGAGAAGACAAAGATCGAGGTTGGAAAGACGCAGGAATTTTTGGCACCATAGAGTTAAAAAAATAATCAGTGGAAGAAAAAGAACATTTGTATTTTAAGCGAGATGCTGATTGGTACGACTGGTTAAAACAATATCACAATACTTCTAAAGGAGTATACCTCATCTTCTATAAAATAGAAACTAAAATTCCCAGCATGCGCTGGGAAGAAGCTGTGAAAGTTGCTTTGTGTTTTGGTTGGATAGACTCTACAGTAAAAAGTTTAGGAAATGGAAAGAGAAGGCAATATTTCTGCCCAAGAAAACCTAAGAGTGTCTGGAGTGCTCTCAACAAAAAGTACATCAAAGAATTGACTGCTGCTAGTTTAATGCATGAGAGCGGTTTTAAAATTATTGAAATCGGAAAAGAGAATGGCTCTTGGACTGCATTGGATGATGTTGAAAATGGTATCATTCCAGATGATTTACAAGCGGCTTTTGATAAAAATCTGCAAGCCTTTGAAAACTACCAAAACTTTGCTCCTAGCTATCGGAAAAATTACTTGTATTGGTTGAATCAAGCGAAGAGAGAAGCTACAAGAGCACAAAGAATTGCAAAGATTATAACATTGTGCCAAGCGAACATCAAATCTCAATCTGGTCGATAGTTTCTCATTAACGTTAGCTCGATATGCTAATAGCTGTTTTTCAAATATTTACTTGTTTTATCATTAAAAATCAATGTCATTCCTCCCCTTCGGCTCTCGCTCAGGATAAACTAATAAGCAGGAATCTAAATATCCATATTTTACTAGACTTCTGCCTTCGTAGGAGTGACAATCAAAATTAAAATGCTTACGAAAAACCATAATGTCAGTATATTTTTCATTAGCCAATGTCATTTCGAACTGGTGGTTGAGCATCTCGATAAACTCGATACAGACTCTAGTCGAAATCAAAAGGAGAAATCTATTTGAATTGAGATGTCTCGTCGTTCGTCTCTCACTCTGTCGGAATGACACTATTTTGAAAATCAACATTTTGAACTATATCAAACTGAGGTTAAAGTAGTGTTAATATACTTTTGATTATTATATTTGTTTAACTTTTTAATATATTTGTTAAACAAATTAATTATCATGAAATCTCTAATTTTTAAATTATCCCTCGTAACTCTAGTTCTAAGCATCTCTACAATTTCCAATGCGCAACAGTTTCAAGGAAAAGCCACTTATTTAACAAAATCGAAAATGAGGCTTGGTAACTGGGGAGCTCGATTAAGCGAAGCTCAAAAGAAACAGATCAAAGCTCGTCTAAAAAATAGGCTGGAAAAAACGTATATACTAACCTTTAACAAGCAGGAATCTATGTTCTTGGAAGACGAAAAAATTGATGCTATTTCAGGTGCTACAGATTCATGGGGAGGCTATTTTTCAAGGGGTGATCAGTATAAGAATACAAAAGACAATACACTTATTCAAAGTCAGGAATTTTATGGGAAACGATTCTTGGTGAAAGACAATTTATATCGCATTCAATGGGAAATGGGAACAGAAACGAAGCAAATCGGTCAATATACCTGTTACAAGGCTACAGCCACAGTTCCTACTGAGGAAATAGCATGGTATAACTTCTCTTGGAGCGATTTACGCCCTGCAAAGAAAAATCCAGAAACAGGTGAACTTGAAGTAAAAATGACAACTATAGAAGCGTGGTATAGTCCACAAATTCCAGTATCACATGGTCCTGGTGAATATTGGGGATTGCCTGGTTTAATTTTGGAGGTAAGTTCAGGTGACACGGTGATCCTATGTACAGAGGTCACAATCAACTCAGATGAAAAAATTAAAATACAAGCTCCAGACAGAGGGCAAGAAATTACAAAGAAAGATTACACAGCAACCATCCGTAAAAAAATGGTTGAAATGAGAAACAACAGAATGGGCAGAAGAAGAAGTCGTTAGTACATCAACTTCTTAATATTATCCATATATCCCCTACTCACACGAACTACATCTTCATTTGACATGGTGATGTCATAGCTCTTGGTATACTTATTCAATTCTTTCACCTTGTTTAAATTGATAATGGAAGAACGATGTACACGAATAAAAATAGAGGGATTCAATTTCTCTTCTAAGGTAGAAATTCCATAGTTGCTTAGGTATGTTTTTTCATCTGTGATGAGTTTGGAATAATCTCCAAAAGCTTCCACTCGGATCACATCTTCTAAAGCAATCGTAACCAGTTTGTTCTGAGATTGTACCAATATTTTTGAAGGGTAGTTGGTGGATTCCATCAACAAGCTACTTGCCAAGCCCTCTGCTTTATTGGTTTCTTGATTTTGAAATAGTCTCTCTACAGCAATCTTAAATCGATCTTTCGTATAAGGCTTTAATAAGTAATCAACCGCATGTACTTCAAAAGCTTTTAAAGCATATTGATCATAAGCTGTGGAGAAGATAATCTGTGGCAATTCTTCTAAATGTTTCAAAACATCGAAACCTGTCATCCCAGGCATTTGGATATCTAAAAATACCAAATCGGGCTTAAACTCGTTGATGATTTTTACCGCATCTACTCCATTGTTTGCTTCTCCAAGTAGGATCAAATTTGGGTAGTCCTCTAGATATTCTTTGATCAGTTGGCGTCCCGCTTTTTCATCATCAACTATGATTACTTTTCTCATTTTTTATTTATTATCTCAGCTATGAATTGTTTATCTACTTCATTAAATTTTATCTCTCCTACTTTCTAACTTTCTAACTTTCTAACTTTTAAACTAAATTATATTTCAAAACTAATTTTTAATCCTCTTGGATAGTTATCAGATAGCTTTAATGTCGTTTGATACAATTTTTCCAATCTCAGTTTTGTATTTGTCAATCCAATTCCTTTCTCATAAACCGCTTCTTTATCTTTAACGCCAATCCCTGTATCTGAAATTTCAAAAAAGAGCTTTTCATCTTTCCTTTTAATTCGTACAGTTACATCCCCCCCTTCAATAAGCGAAGACAATCCATGCTTGATAGAATTTTCCACCAAAGGTTGTAACAGCATGGGCGGTATCAATTCGTTCATAATATCTTTATCAACATCAAATTGGATGTTTAGTCTTTCTTGAAAACGCTCTTTTTCAAGCTCTAAATACTTATTGATAAATTCTAACTCTTCATGTAAAGGAACCTTTTCTACCTGTGATGCTTTCAATTGATATCGAAATAAATCGGACAATTCCGCAATCATTCTCCTCGTTTTTTCATTTTTCGCAGGAACCGATGCACTGATCGTATTGAAAACATTGTATAAAAAATGAGGGTTCAATTGCGCTTTTAAAGCTGACAATTCACTTTTTAAAGCGGCAGTTCTTAATTCTCCTTCCAGTTTTATTTTTTTCTGATTTTCAATGTGATAATTGTATGCAAAAAAACCGCCAAACTGAATCAATAACAGCAAAGAAGGTATGTACCAGTCCCAAATAGCTCCAGTACCTGTTAAATGACCAATATTGTAGTGATCTAAAATTGCATAACGGATGTCTCTTACAAGGTAAATAACGACGGTGACCAAAATGACAACCATGAATACTTGTAATCTTATCGATCTCTTATGAAGTAATTTAATTCCGAGAAACCAAATGAGAATCGAAGACAGAAAGTAAAGCGTGTAAGACATTCCTGACATAAACCAATAGGATTTCAAGTTAAACCATCCCCAAAAACCATCGTCTTCATATCCCCCTTGATTGTACCATAATACAATACGATAGATAATAGAGAAAACAAAATAGAATGCGGCTATCAGGAGAATCTCTTTACTTTTTAATTTATTCATGACTCAAAAGGTTTCAACAAATTTAAAGGTACATCTTTTCTTTTTATGGCTTTCTCCGACGAATGGTCCTATTTCCCGACGAATGGGAAACCCCGCTCAACGGTCTAAAAGCCCATTTGTCGGTTTTGAAATGACTGGCATCCTTTCTTTCTAAATATTTGCATCGTAATCAAAAACAAATATCATGAGAACAAGAACTCTCCTTATTATTTTCCTTTTATGTGTGGTAACATCTTTTGCCCAAAATACAATCAAAGGAAAAATTGTAGATGACGAAAATCAACCTTTAGAAGCGGCAGTGATCTCTCTAATTAACGCTCCGGATAAAAAATTTTTAAAGGCGGCATTGTCTAACGATAAAGGACTCTTTTCAATAGAAGGAGTTAAAAAAGGAACCTATGAGATTAAGATTAGTACCCTGGGGTTTAAAGAGTCCAGCAGGGAAATTGAATTGACAAAATCCATCAACTTAGGGACCATTCAACTGCAAACTGAATCTGAAAATCTTGAGGAAGTGGTCATTAAAACAGAAAAACCCATGGTTCAAGTATTGTCAGATAAAACTGTTTTCAACATTCAGAATACAATCAATGCCGCAGGAGATTCTGGTTTCGATTTGCTAAGAAAAGCGCCAGGAATTATTGTGGATAATAATGACAATGTGATTGTAGAAGGAAAAACAGGTGTTCTATTTTATATAGATGGAAAACCTTCCGTACTAAGAGGTCAAGACTTGGTTAATTTCCTAAAAACACTACAATCTAGTGATATCGAATCCATTGAAATCATTACACAACCTTCCTCAAAATACGATGCTGAAGGGAATGCAGGAATCGTAAACATTGTTTTAAAGAGAGATAAATCTTTAGGAACCAATGGTACTTTGGGAACAGGGTTTACCTATGGAGACTTTGCTCGTTATAACAACTCTGTTTCCTTCAACAATCGAAATAAGAAAACGAGTTTTTATGGTACTTTCAGCAATCGTATTGGAAACAGTTTCGATTTCATCAATCTCTACAGAACTCAGAGTAATATTGTTTTTGATTCTAGAACAGAGTCTCAACGCTATAACAATAGCAACAACGCCCGTTTTGGTTTCGATTATTACGCAAACAAAAAATCAACTTTTGGGATTATTCTTTCTGGGAATTTTAATGATGGGAATTCCGATAGTGATTCTAGAACTCCAATTACTCCTATTGGCAATACAATTCCAAATCAAGTGCTAGTTGCTGGAAGTGATACAAGAAGTGATGTATCTAATTTGTATGGAAACATCAATTACAAGTACAATGATAAGAAAGGAACTTCTTTCAATGTAGATGTTGACTTTGGTCGTTATAAAAGTGATCGTACCAATTTGCAACCAAACACTTATTACAACGGAGATGAGAGTATTATTTTAAGTCAGGTGATTAATTATATGGTGACTCCCATTACCATTAACCTGATTACTTCAAAAGCAGACTATGAGCAAAATCTTTGGAAAGGGAAGTTAGGTCTGGGGGTAAAATATTCCAAAATCAATACGGAAAATCAATTCAACTTTTTTGATCGATTGAATGGCCAAGATATTATTAATCTTAATAGAACGAATACCTTTCAGTACGACGAACAGATCAACGCAGCTTATATCAATTATAACAGAAAATACAAGAAGTTAAGTATTCAAGCTGGTTTACGTATGGAGCAAACATCTTCTGATGGTCAATTAACAAGTACACAAGCCAATAACAATAATCGCGTGAAAAGAAATTACATCGATTGGTTCCCTAGTGGAGGTCTTACCTATCAAGCTAATCAGATTAACTCAATAGCATTGGTGTACAGTAGACGAATTCAACGCCCCAATTATCAGAGTTTGAATCCATTCATTTACAATATTGATGAATTGTCTTTTAGCCAGGGAAATCCATTTTTACAGCCTCAGTATACTGATAATATTAAACTATCTCACACTTATAAATATACATTGAACACATCCATTAGTTACAGTTTTATCAGAGATTTTTCAGCTCAGGTAACTGAGGCGGTAGGTGCCAATCAGAGCGTATTAATTTCTAGAAATGTGGCGAACCAAAGAATTGTAAATATTGGGGTATCGTATCCAACGAAATTTGCCAAATGGTGGAATGTATATTTTAGTGTGAATGCTTACAGAAGCATGTTTGAAGCCACTAATGAGGACTTTAATCCCATCTCAAGAAATTCTATGAGTTTGTATGCACAAAATACCTTTAAACTACCCAATAATTGGAGAGCAGAAATTTCTGGATGGTACAGCGCTCCTTCTATTTGGGGTGGAACTTACGAAACTCGTGGTCTTGGATCCTTGAACATCGCAATACAGAAGAAATTTTTTAACGACAAGATGACTATGCGTTTGGCTGTTAACGACATTCTGTACACATCTCCATGGGCTGGTGATACGCGTTTTGGGAATGTAACCATCTTAGGAAATGGAGGAAACGACAGCAGGCAATTTCGCGTTAATCTTACCTATAATTTTGGAAGAAACGAGATACGAAAAGCGAGAAAAAGAGATACAGGAATTGAAGACGAAAAAAACAGAATTGGAAAATAACTTAAAAACAAACATCATGAAAAAACATTTTTTAATCGCCATTATGACACTCTTCTCATTGCACACTTTTGCTCAAGAGAAAAAAGAAAACATGAGGGGTAGCTGGGAAATTGATCTAAGGCCTAGTCCTAAAGCAAACGAATATCTACAACTTTTTAAGGTCACTGAAATAAAAGACAAGACTTTTCAAGGGTTCTTTTACGGAAGCAAAATTAAAGGTGCGAGAATCAATACGCAATGGAAACGACTCTATTTTGCATTCTCTACTTCAGATAATAGTTATGAATACTATCATTCTGGATATATTTTAGATGGGAGAATTTATGGTATTTCCTACTGCCCGGATAGGAATTTGACTGCTCCATGGAAAGGGCATAAAAAAGATTGATGAAAAGATTTGCAATTTCTTGCTGATGCAGAATTAAAGAAAACACTAGATGGTGCGAGCTTTAAGTTCTCATCATCTAGTGTTTATCCCCAAAAATAAATTCGTAAATGAGCTTCTAAATACTTTTGATCTCTTGTGAAACAAATGGTTTTTCTGCTCAATCTCTTGATATGCATTCTTAAGTTCAAATTCATCCGTTCAATTTTATTCGTACAGTACTGAAATCGTTTATGAATTTCAATTGGAATTAAATTTAGATATAGAGGTAGTTTATCTGTATAAATTCGTTTGGGTTTCGTTACTAATACTTTATCCAGTATTGGTTTTATGTTTTTTATTGACCTACTTCCAACACAAAAATCAATAATCGACTTTGTTTTCCTCTCTAGTGCATAAGAAATCCAAATATAATTTTTTGGAGTATTTCTACCTATGTAAGTCCACATTTCGTCAACCTCAAATTTGCAACCAAACTCATTGAAGCTAGGAGGCTGAATCTGTTGACTGATTTTCAACATTCTAGACAAAACTGTCTTATTAGAAATCTTCAACACTCTACCAATACTTCGAATACCACAGCCCTCTTTTAAAAGCTTCTTAATAAAATCATTAGTATCGGGTTTGTAGGCGAGATATACATAGTTATCCTGAAAATAATGGTGACATTACTTCGACAAGCTCAGCACAGGTTTACAGTAAAATCGTTGTTTGTTATTTCGTAATCCTTTTTTGATGCAATTTTCAGCATGACACTTTATACATTTCATAGCACTATATTATAGGTGCCAAAGTACTACATAAAGCTGGAAAAAACCCAATAATAGCGAGGTTTAAGGAACTTTTATTCTTTCTAAAAGAAGATACCACACTTTTTTGTGTGGTATCCTTATTTAATCAACTGATAATCAAAGTAAAATAATATTTGTTTTTACTAAATGCCAGTTTACTACATTGCCCAGTTCACTGCTTTTTTCTAAGAGTTTTTTTAAGATAAATTCCGTTTCCTAAATTAAGAATCACTAAAAAGCTATTTTTATCATAAATTTTATACCTGATTTCTATTTCTTTGTCAATTCCATAAAAATCTTTAAAGAAAATATCATTAGAATTCATAAAGGTTAATACGCTACTACTTTCATCAAATCTAAAATTAATATATCTATCAGTAGACGCTATTTTCTCATTCCAAGATGATTCAAAAATTTCGACATTAAATACTTCTCCTAAATAATCTTTATAATAATATCCACCTGTAATATTTGATTTAATGACTTTGTGTGCACTATGAAAAACGTCTTTATCTACTAATTCAATGTCTGACTTAGGAACATTTTTGTAAATGATTTTCACATATTCTATACAACTACGTTGTAAATAAGTATCTGATTTTTGTGCGTATAATTCTCTAGTTTTTTCTTCTTTAATTACAGAAAGACCATCATACAAAACCGCAGTACATTCTTCTAATCTAATACTATCATTTTTAGATTTATTAGACTCTAAACAACTACAAAGGATAGTATTAATCCTTTCTACTTTAGTAACATCTACTTGACCATAAAAAAGTATTGTATAAAAAAAAGAAAGTAGTATTAATGTTTTCTTAGCCATAAGTTTTAAGTGATATTATTATTGAAGTTATAAATACTACTAGCGATAATAAACCAACAATTATCTTCTCTTTTTTAGAACTTAAGTTTAACCAGTTATTTATTTTTTGTTTATTCTTTTTTTTTGTAAAAAAATAGTAAACAAAAAAGAATATAGATAACACTAAAAACACTAATAATAAAGTGCTAAAACTTTTAATATTATATCCAATAGATTTAGCTATTATTGAAAATATAGCACAAAATGTAACCGTAAATACAGAAGAAGCTCTAGCATCTTCATTTCCAACACCTATACCAATAAACCTAATCAATCCGAGTATGCTGGCGTAATATTTATATAAAAAAATCATTTCAGTTTAGTTAATCTCTTGCTGGTAATACTCTTAACCAAAATTGCGCTATTGGATTACCTTTAGCTTTTTCGGCGGCGGCGGCATTTCTAACAGAAGCAGGTCTAGTATCAGTTGTCCTTTGATTTCTCATAGTGAAATTTCTATATATATAGGCATTGCGCTGTCTTCCACTTTGAGAAAAATTATTAGACATATTTGAAGTATTTGTTACACCATCATCAGATTGACCATCTTGCAAAACTATTTCTGTAAATGGTGCCGCAGGTCCTGTTGCATTAGATACTAGTTCACCTGCTCCTTTTTGTACTAATTCTTCTGACACTCCATTTTCTGCTGCTTCTATTGTTAAAGAAGTCAATGTGTTTACTGTACCTATTACACCTGCTTTTTTCGCTATACTTTTCGCCACTTTGCTTCCTGTTTCTTCAGCAACAACTTTAGCTCCTACTTCAACAAAATCATCGCCAGAATCTACAGTCGGCTCAATATCTTCTTTAAAAAGGGATGCTATGCTATTAGCCATATCATTCAAAGATTTATTTACTTTATTTACTGCTGTTTCAAAAGATCTAGCGATTCCTTCTCCTATACCAGATATCGGGTTCCATCTTCCACAACATCCTTGTGGCATCATTCCATCAGGATCCATAAAATAAATTGGATTATCAAATCCATAATTATAAGGAGAATGTCTTCTCATTTGTTCAGCAAGTGGATCAAGGTTCATCCAACGGCCAAGTGCAGCATCATAGTTACGAGCTGTAATATCTATCCAGCCAAGACCAAGTTCATCTTGATGTTCTTTTCCTGTAAATCCAAATTTCTGAGCAAGGCTATTTCCGTTGGATGTTACAACATTATTAAACCCACGCATTTTCATTCCAAATGGATAATACGAACTTTCTTCTATAATCTCCGTAGCTGCATCTATAGTCCCATCATTATTAGTATCGGCGTATGAGAGTCGAACATTACCTAAGTGGTCTTTGTACTGATAAACATAGTTAAACGAGCCTTGGTCTGCTTTTACGTAGCCTTCGGGATGATTAAAGAATTGGAGGGTTGTCGATCCTCCTCCTCTGCCAGAAACTTTTTCATACACGTAGTTTCCAGCATACTGGGTGGTTGGTGTATGCGAATAGCCTCTGTTGATCTTGGCTAGTTTTACCCCAGTAGCGTCATAGACATAATCTAGATTTTTCCCATTAATGGTCACACGAGTTGGCAAGTTCAAATGGTTGTAGGTAATGCTTGTGATTCCCTTGTTCTGGTCAGAGACCATATTCCCATTAGCATCGTAGGTGTATTCCGTAGCGAGATTTGCACCGTCCTTAAAACCATAGGTACCGTTTCCACTGTCTAAGACCTTGGTGAGCTTGTTGCCAGAATCATATGTGTACGCCAAATTATCCATTACGCCAAAAGTAGTAGCACTCGCATTGGTGTGCCCTTGTCGTTGCAAGTTAAGAATGTTTCCATTCTTATCATAGCTAACAGCGGT
>JANQMD010000061.1 GCA_028280265.1 Flavobacteriaceae bacterium | reverse complement strand
AATAGGTTTCTTTATTAGTGTAGTAGTAATGATTATAAATTAATCTATTTTTTTCTTTTTCACAGAATCAGTTTAAAAATACACACAACTTTTGCGACTAATCTTTCTCCAGTTCTTCTTTAGAGATTTCAGGAAAATCAAACTCTTGATGAGATCCTTTACGTTTGAGTAATTCTTCTTTTTTCTTTCTCAGTTCATAACGTAGATCGGCTTTTCTATTTCTACTTGCGTTCTGTCGCTTTATTAACATGGTAAGTGCTCCCCATCCATCCATAATTTTTTTATATAAATATATAGTTTTAGCCAAGAAAGATTGTACAGGTTCTATGAAAATTGAAAAAACATACGACAATTAGGTTCTGTCAATAAGCTTTGATTGAAAATAACTCATCAATCATTCTGCTATTAGTACTAACCAGTATTTTACCAGCTGTAATTCTCTTTTTGTCTGTTTTCATAATTATATTACATACTTTAGCACTCATCACAATGTAAGTTAATAGCAATTACTATGAATATAAGTAGCTTTCAATTAAAAAAAGAAACAATCGTTTTCTTCTTTTCTCTTTTTCTCTTAACAACATTTGCACATGCTCAAAGTGAAGCCGAAATTTCTGGAAAAATTACAGATGCTTTAGATTCACAACCCTTGCCAGGTGTTTCAGTTGTTATTAAAAATACATCAACAGGATTTATTGCAGGTGTAGCCACAGATATAAATGGAAACTATTTGATAAGGGACATACAACTAGGAGGTCCATATTCTATAACAGTAAGTTATATAGGTTATCAATCCATAACAAAAACAGGGTATACCTTAAATTTGGGGGATAAACTAAAGATAAATTTTCAGTTAAATTCTGGAGAAAACTTAGATGAAATAGTCATTACTTCCAAACCGAGTACTTTTCAGAATAAAGAAGGACTTGGCTCTGCGCTTTCTATTACAGGAAAAACACTCGAAAAAATACCAACAATATCCCGTAACTACCAAGATTTGGCGAGTTTGTCACCTCTCTCTACTCCAAAACTAGGATTAGCTGGAGGAAGTAGTTTCGGAGGAATTTCCATTGCTGGTTCCAATGGAGGAACTACAGGTTTTACATTAGATGGAGTAAATGTTAGGAGGCAGGTTTTTGGAGGTGTTGTAGATGGACCTGCGTTTACGATTTCTTTAGAAGCAATTCGAGAGTTTGAGATTGTGACCAATGAATACGATGTCTCTGGACCAAGAAGTTCGGGAGGCTCAGTAAAAGCAGTAACCAAAGGAGGTTCTAACGACTGGACTGGTGCAGCATGGTATTATGGATCGGGGCAAGGATTAAGTGGAGATAGAAATTTTAATGGATCACAAAAGAGAGTCGATTTTAACAACAACCAATCAGGATTTAGATTGTCGGGTCCAATAATTAAGGATAAGCTAAATTTCGTTGCTGTTTATGATCGATTTATACAAGAAGACGCAGCTGGAGTTGGAAATAATTCATCTGGTTTTATCAATTTTAATTCGGGTGAAACCTATCCTTTTGTACAATCTGATGTGCAAAATTTTGTCAATGAATTAGCAACATTGGGAATTTTAAAGTCAAACTCATTGCAAGGGCAAATAGGAGAGCAATTGGAAAAGAAAACAACTGAAAATATGTTCTTACGCTTTGATTGGAATGTCAATGATAAGAATCATGCATCGTTAAGCTACAATTACTTAAATTATGAAGACAGTTTTGAAGCCGGCGCTGATGGCTTTGACAATGTAACTTTGTTTTCTAGGGGCTATCCCTTTTTATCAAAAGATCATAAATTAATTGCACAATTAAAATCAAGATTTGAAAGTGGATCAAATAATTTGAAATTAAGTATAGGAAGAACAGAAAGAATAAACTCTCTGGCTTCTGGAACAATACATTCACCTCGAATTTCAGTAGGCTCAATAAATAATGGACCTCTGTTTAGAGTAGGAGCAGGATTAGCAACATGGGTCCCTGAGCAATTGTATAGCAATACTTTCCAATTAATAGATGTGTTAACCAAAAACATAGGAAACGACACTTATACTTTTGGCTTCGATCTTTTGGTAAATAGCGTCAACGAAAATATACCACATAATACCGCCTCAAGTTTTAGATACAATTCGTTGCAGGATTTTCAGAACGGGACTCCTTTCTTTTTTAATAAAAAGTTCACTTTAGATCCTAATGATGATGGAAGATTAAGGTATACATCTACTGAGTTGGCACTGTTCACCCAAGGAGAATACGACCTTTTAGAGAATCTCAAATTAACGTTAGGTTTAAGATGGGATATAACTGTTTTTTCCCCAAATCAAAATCCGACGAATTCAAACTTAGGAGCTATTAATTTTAGAGGAAACCCTCTCGTAAACGATAGCAGATTGAGAGACTTTAACAACATTCAACCTCGTTTGAGTCTTATTTGGGATAAAGACGGAAAAGGAAAAGAGATTTTTAAATTTGGCGCAGGTTTTTTCTCTTCCCAATTTACAACACAACCATATACATTAAGCTTAGGGCTTAGTGGAACTAGGTTTGTTGAGGTGAGTACTACTAATGCGGCTGCTCTTCAGCAAATTCATCAAGCTTTTACTTCTAATGGAGGTTGGGTAAATGTAGGAAATCAGATCAGCCTTCAAGACTTTAGCAACTTTACAGGTCAAAATGTAAATACCTTAGCAGCTGATGTTATTGTTTTGGATCCAGATTTTGACATGCCAATGACTTTTAAAATGAGTGCAAGCTATCACAGATTTTTTAACGACTGGTTTAGATTAGGAGGAAGCTTTTATTATAACAATACTAAAAATGTACCTTTTTATAACAATATAAATCTACAACAAACAGGAACAAACCCATTGGATGGTAGAGCGGTTTATAGCAATGGAGCAAATCCTAGTTTTGGAAATATTCATGTTTTTCAAAATTCGGATTGGAGGGCTACATTTATAGCAGGATCCATTGAAGCATACGCAAAACTTCCTAAAGGAGGTACTATTAGTTTGTCCTTTACCAAATCTGCATCAAAAGGTTTTTCATATTACAACGCTGGAGGTGGAATAGAAAATGGAAAACCCGTTTCGTATTCGTATGATAGTTACCCTATTGAGGCACAAGGTTGGCATGATGACAATTCCATCCCAAACAAATTGGTTTTTAGTTTTGTTTCTCCAGAATTTAAGGGCTTTACCATAAGTGGTTCTTTAATCGCAGGGCAGTTTGGCAGATTTTCAGCGACAACAGCACCTAATGCGAATGGAAATGGGATAGGAACTACAAATTTAGCATACGTTCCTACAGACTCAGAAGTGGAGAATACAAGATTGATAGACCCCAATACACTAGTTCAATACAATCCTTATGAAGGATTTAATCTAATGTTGGCTTCTACAAGTCCAGAGTATAGAGAATACATCAATGCAAATAGAGGAAAATTTGCAGATTTTAATGGAGGTATTCAACCGTGGTCTTACAATACCAATTTGAGTTTAATCAAAGAGTTTTCTTTTGGAGAAACAAGACATAAGTTAAATGTAAGAATGGATATATTCAATATATTAAACTTATTTGACTACAAAGAAGGTTCTTTTGATGTTGTTGGAAATACCAATTTAATCAATGAAAATAATGGAGTATATTCTGTCAACCCAATAGCAGGAAGGTATAATGTCGGAGGCGATCAGTTTAGAATTCAATTTGGAGTTAAATACCAATTTTAATTCTGTAAGCTACAGAAATCAATCATCATTTTTGGCATAGACTTATGTGTGTGTTTTTATGGCTATTGGATTTATGATAGGTACTTTTTCAATTCTTTAAATTGTTTTCTTTTTAGAATTTGAATATTGATAAAACTAAGTTTTGATCGCCATTAATTGTATCAGATATGAAGCAAACGTTTAAACTAAAGCTAGTATTTTTTCTCTTGATAGGATTCACCTCATACAGTGTTGAGGCTCAAAGTAAAATCACTGGTAAAATTGTTGGAGCAAACAAAAAAGCTATTATAGGTGCTGATATCATAATCAAAGGTACTACTCAAGGAACAACCACAAATCTTAGTGGTAACTTCACATTGATTAGTAATTTATCATTCCCATGGACACTAGTAGTATCCTACACGGGCTATGGAACAAAAGAAATAATTGTTGATTCAAACTCATCACTAGTGAACATTATTTTGGAAGAAAAAGCATCACTTTTAGATGAAGTTATTATTTCAGCTTCTCGAAAATCAGAGAAAATAACGGAATCTCTGGCATCAGTTTCCGTTGTAAATGCTAAAAATATAAAATCGCAACCCACAGAAGTAGAGTCATTAAATCTAATTAAAAATGTACAGGGAGTTAGACTAATAAACAATGGTGTTGCCAAAGTAAATGTTTCATTACGGGGACAAGCTCTTGTTAATGAAACTCAGACTCTGGTTTTAAAGGACTATCGTTCCATGCAAAATCCACATACAACAATTATTGATAATGAGAGGATGGGTGTAAATCCTTTAGATATTGAAAGAATTGAAATTGTTCGAGGCCCTTCGGGAGCTTTGTGGGGACCAGGCGTAAATTCTGGAGTTGTCCATTTTATAACGAAAGACCCTTTCAAACATCCGGGAACAAGTGTGAGTACAAGTTACAGTGTTGAAGGTCAGAATATCAAGAAAATTAATTTTCGATATGCAGAAAATAATGGAAAGTGGGGATATAAAATTGTTTACGGTCATAGAAGCGGTGATGATTTTGTATACGATTCTTCTATTCCAGAAGACATCGTTACTGCTGCAAATGTGTTGAATAACGACGGTCCCCCAGGACTAGGAAGAGACGGTATCATCCAACCACTTATTGGAGGTGCAGACATTCAATTGCCTTTTTTATTAGATGCTAATGGAAACAGAATTCCACATCCAACGAGATCAGGAGAGTTTGTTTACAATATGATTCCAGATTTTCATTCGAATACCATAGAAGCTTCTATTGAATACAAGCCTAACAAAGATTTAAAAATTGCGATTGCTCCTCAATATGGCGAATCTGAAATTAACTTTAGAAATGCAGCCACTCCCACAAGAGATTGGGGAAATATATTTACCATTCAAGGAAGGGTAAACTACAAGCAGTTTTTTGCTTCTTTGAATTACTTTAAAGCCTTTGGATGGGATGGAAATAATGGAAGTACAGCAAGAGGGAATAGATCTGCTGCCTTAATTGCCACGTCTATTGATACCAGAGGCGATATTAATGTTTACGATTTTGCATCTCAGCTACCTTTTAAAGGTGGTGAAAAATGGAATTTTGTCACAGGGCTAGATGTAAAATTATTGCGCTTTGATGGAGCAACGGTTTCAGGGTTTCCTTCTAGACATGGTAGATTCGATGCCGATGATAATTTTGATGTAATCGGAGGATATTTTCAAGCAACATACAAACCCAACGATCAATTAATGCTGAATGCTGTAATGCGGGTCGACAAATTCTCAATTTACGGTTCGTCATTATCTCCAAAATTAGGCTTGATATACAATCCAGATAAAGATAAAAACCATTCGTTACGAGTTTCTTTGAGTCGCTCATACAGAGCACCTTCTCCCATTTTAACCAATTTTGATACAAGACTGGCTGGAAAAAATTTAATGGGAGTAAGAGAATCACAAACCTTTACAAATACTGTTTTATACCATGGAAATGTAGCTCCACCATTGGCAGATCCAACCCCTTTCAATACAGAAACACCTACTTTGCAAAGCATATTGGAACGCATCAATCCTACACTAGCTTCCGCCTATAACCTTATGGGCAATGCAACATCTACAATAACGGACCCTTTAACTGGAACTAGGTTTAATAAGGTTTCAGATCAGTTTATTAGGAAAGCCGAGTTAGAATTTACAGATGGATTTGAAATTGGATATACAGGAGTTTCTGAAGATCAAAGATTTCAATACACGATCGATGCTTTTTATCAAAGGCAAACAAATATGTTGGATAATGTCAGTGAAATAGGTCCTGTAGTTAATTTTAATAATATTGTACAAGAGTTAACAGATGCTTTAACTGCTGCTGGTGCCTCTGCGGCAGAGATCGCAAGTATCCAGGCTGCTGCAAGTGAGTTTGCTGGAAGGGATTACAAAGCATATTCTGATCAAGTAATTGCTGGAATTGCTCAAGGGTTTCAAGATGCCAGAGGTCTGGGTAATACGGGAATAAGAACGTATCAAGGTTCTGCCAAATATTTTGGAATCGAAGCCAGTTTAAAATATACGACAGAAAAAGGCTATGTGCCTTTTGCTACTTTTTCTTGGTTGAGTGATACAGTTTTCGATACCAAAGAGTTGGGGGATGATCCAGCTTCAGGAAGAGTATACTATTTGAACACACCTCCTTTTAGAGCTAGATTTGGAATCAATAAGATAATCTCTGATGAAAGAGGTTTTTACGGAAGCATTGTAGGGAGGTACGATGCCGCTTTTCGAGCAAGAGATGGGATATGGAATGGCAATGTAGATGATTATTTTCTCGTAGATGTTTCTTTAGGATATAAATTTAATAACTCCCTAACCCTAGATGTTAGCACCACTAATTTAACAAATGTAATTTATAGACCTCTGCCGAATATTCCAGCACAAAGAAGATTGGTTTTTTTGACGATTACACATGATTTAGTAAAGTGATGCAGATAAACCGTCTTGATTCTAAAAACTTCGAGTTTTTAATGTTTTAATCGTGTATCAAGCATAAAAAAATGATCGGAATTTACTCCGATCATTTTTGTATTTAAATCTAGTTTTTAGTAGCTATATGTATGATTATTTTGAGGCTTTATCATTTTTTTGAGCTTTATCTGCCACAATTCTTTCAGTTCTATTGGCAACTTCCCATGCGGTATGAAAGACCAATCGAGCCCTGCTTTGTAGCATTTCATAGTTTATCTTATCGGCAGTATCACCAATTCCATGATAATCTTCATGAGTTCCGTTGAAATAAAAAATGACTGGGACATCGTATTTTGCAAAATTATAATGATCAGATCGGTAGTAGAATCTGTTTGGATCATCATCGGCATTGTATTCGTAATCTAACTCAATATTTGTATACTTTTTATTCATTGCTTCAGAGATGTTATGCAACTCTGTACTCAACTTATCAGACCCTATTAAATAAATGTAATTTGGATTGCCCTTGTGTTTTTCATCGACACGACCAATCATATCAATATTCAAATCAGTTACTGTGTTTGCAATTGGAAAAATAGGATTTTGAGTATAGTATTTTGAACCTAACAATCCTTTTTCTTCACCTGTTACATGTAAAAAAAGAATAGATCTCTTAGGACCATTTCCCTCGTCTGCTGCTTTTTTAAAAGCTTGTGCTATTTCTAAAATAGCAACTGTTCCAGAACCGTCATCATCGGCACCGTTGTAGATTTCTCCATTGCTATTTTTACCAATATGATCTAAATGAGCTGAGATGACAACAATCTCATCAGGCTTTTCTGTTCCTTTGATAAAAGCTACCACATTTTCTGAATCTTTCAACCCTTTTCCTCTAACAAATCGATTTAGGAAAGAGGCAGGAACTTCTTGATAATAATCATCGCCACCTAGTGGAGAAGGAATTCCTTCTTTCATATAAAAGCTTTTTAGATACGCTACAGCCTTTTTTTGACCTGGCTCTCCCGTATCTCTTCCTTCGTATTCATCAGAAGCATAGGTGAATAAATGACTTCCTAAATCCTTGGCTGTTATGGTAGTTGCATACTTTAAAGATAAATCGACATTCGTGTTTTCATTACTGCCACCGAGTTTTTTTGTTGTATTTTGAGTAGTACTGCAAGATAGCAACGCTATAAAACTAGCTGCATAAAATATTTTCCTCATTGAATTAATTGGTTTTATAATAAAGACCCTAAAAATACTACTTTACTGAAGAGTAGTCAAACGAAAAAAACTTACGATTTTTTTCGAAGGATAAATTGTTCCAAATTTGAATCGAACTGAACAATTTCAGAAGGAAAGAGTTTAGAAAAAATATTTTTTGAAATGAGCTGTTCTTTACTTCCATAAAATAATTCCTCTTCGGTAAGTAAAACCAATTGAGATGCGGTTTGAATGGCTAGATTTACCTGATGAGAAGTAATGATAATGGTTTTTTGAGTTTCATTTACAAGTTTTTTTAATAGCTGAAATATTTTGATCGTATGGTGCATGTCTAAGTGAGCGGTAGGTTCATCCAAAAAAATCAGTTCTGTATCTTGAGTGAGCGCTCTTGCTATAAGTACCCTTTGCAACTGGCCATCACTTAATTCATAGAAATATTTTTCAGATAAATCGGAAGTGTCCGTTATTTCCAGTGCCCAAAGTACTTTATCTATATCTTCTTGTTGCAGTTTACCCACCCAATTTGTATAGGGTTGTCTGCCTAAAGCAACTAGTTCAAAAACAGTTAGTTGACTCTCAGGTAAAGATTCTGTTAAAACGATTCCAACTTTTTTTGCAAAACTTTTAACATCGAATGAACTTAGTTTCTTTTCATTCAAATAGATGTCACCAGAAAGAGGGTTTTGCACTCTCGTAAGTGTTTTGAGCAATGTTGATTTTCCTATTCCGTTTTTCCCTAATATGGCCACCAACTGACCTTTTTTTATTGAGAGGTTGATGTCTTTTTGAATAATCAGTTGCGACTTTTTTGAGGTGTATCCAATAGAAAGCCCTTCAGTCTTTAAGACGATATTATTTTGATTTTCTATCATATATACACTTTCTTTTTACGAACTAATAACCAAATAACCACAGGAGCTCCAAATAAAGAAGTTATGGCATTGATAGGCAATGTGTATTCACTCATAGGGAGTTGAGCAATAAAATCGCAAATGATCAATATAATGGAGCCTAGTAATGCAACAGCAGGAATTAAAATTTTGTGATTGGAAGTTTTAAAAACAAGCTTGGTAATATGCGGTACGGCCAAACCGATAAAAGCTATGGGACCAGCAAAAGCTGTAATTACTCCAGCTAGTAAACTTGTGACAATCAATATAATATTTCTGCTTTTTTTAATGTTTATCCCCATGCTTTTTGCATAATTTTCTCCTAATAATAAACTGTTTAGAGGTTTTATAACTTGCAAAAGACATAAAATTCCGATGAGGAAGATGGCGGCAAAGACAGAAATTTCATTCCATGATAAATTTCCCAAACTTCCAAATCCCCAAAAAATGTATTGCTGAATTTGCTGTGCATCACTAAAGAAAGTAAGTACACTAATAATTGCAGCAGTAACGGTTCCAAACATCAGTCCTATAATTAATATGGACATGGTATTACGAATCTTATTAGCAGTAATCAGTACAGCCGACAACACTAGGGCGGCACCCAAACTAGCAGCTGCAGCAAGTGCCCAACTAGATAACGATAATGTAAATAGAATTCCTCCAAAAATTCCAGCTCCTAAGATGAGTAAAGCCACACCTAAACTGGCCCCTGATGAAATTCCTAAAACAAAAGGCCCTGCTAAAGGATTTCTAAAAAGTGTCTGCATCAGTAATCCAGAAATCGACAGACCAGACCCTACCAAAATAGCTGTGATTGCCTTTGGTAAACGAAAATTCAAAACAATGAGATTCCAACTGGATTTTGAGCTTCCATTTCCTGTAATGATATCAAATACTTCATGAAAAGGAATGGAAACAGAACCAATGCTAATACTAACGAACGAAAGTATTAGTAAGCATAGAGTTAAACCTATGAATTGTTTGGTATACGATTTCGAATGAATCAATTCGGATATTCATTTAGAAATGCCACTAGTTTGCGTATGGCTAGACCTCGGTGACTAATCTTGTTTTTCTCTTCAGAACTTAGTTCAGCAAAAGTTTTGGTATATCCCTCTGGCTGAAAAACAGGATCGTATCCAAATCCACCTTCTCCTTTATTTTCTTTGGTGATAATCCCTTTGCATATACCTTCAAAGGAATATTGTTTTCCCTCTAAATTCAACGTGATGACAGTCCTAAATTGAGCTTTTCTATTCTCAGCTCCGTTCAATTGACCCAATAGCTTGGTAATATTTTTCTCTGCGCTTCTAGGTTCTCCACCATAGCGAGCAGAATACACTCCAGGCTCGCCATTCAAAGTCTCAACTTCTAGACCCGTATCATCTGCAAAACAGTCAAAAGCATAAGAATTTGTGATGTAATCTGCTTTTAATTTTGAATTTCCCTCCAAAGTATCCGAAGTTTCCTCTACCTCTTCATGACAGTTTATCTCTTTTAGAGATAGTAATTTGACTTTTCCAGTAAGCATTTGTTGTACTTCTTCTAACTTGTGAGGATTGTTTGTCGCAAAAACTAATTTCATACGGAGTGAATATGCACAAAAGTACATGAATTTTTTCATTCAAAAATGCAATAAAAAGAAGTATCTTGCAAAAACTTGAAAACTTCTCATCCATTGGTACGACTCGTTTGTCGTGAAAATGTCGGGTTAAAATCATTGAAAATAATTGAACAAATGAAACTCTCAAATTAACATTGCATGAAAAACAAAAACTTGTATATCATGAAACAACCCGAATTAGGAAAAAAAATTCTTGAGTTAAGAAAACAGAAAGGATTTACTCAAGAAGAACTTGTTGAAAAATGCAATATCAACGTAAGAACGATACAGCGCATCGAAGCTGGAGATGTAACCCCCAGAAGTTTTACAGTGAAGACAATTCTGGAAGCTTTGGGAGTAGATGGCGCTAATTTCTTTAAATCCAATGAAGCGACTTTTTCAAGTCGAGAGAAAACAATTTTGAATACCAGCTGGATAACAGCAATACTATTTACCATTATCACTGTGGTAAGTATGATTTTAGAGGGCTTTTACTTCAATAATCAACATGATTCTGGCGAACTGTTTTTTCGATCAATTTCTGGAACATTTACCCTGATCACTTTATTCTTCTTTCTAAGAGGTTACAAAGCTTTGGGTGATCGATTTGGAATCAATTCATTGGTTTCTGGAACCTATGTGTATTTTATATTGGAAATAATAGCTGTTTCCATTGTCATTTCACTGACAGTCTTCGATTTTGAAGAAGATGTTGTAGAAATCTTATCAGGAATTGTACTGATTTTAACTTTAGGAATCTCGGAATTGATTCTAGGTCTGGGAATCCGAAAATTAAAAGATCAATTGGGGTCTTTTGCTCAAACAGTCGGTATTCTTAAAATAGTGAATGGAGCATTGTTGCTCACCATTATTTTATCTCCCATAGCGGTATTTCTCTCAATTCCGATATTGATTGCAGAAATCATCTTTTTATACAATACAACGCAAAAAGTTGAGGGAGAGAATTATTCATGATGATAAGGTTCGTTCTTTAAAATGGTATAAGCACGGTAGATTTGTTCGGTGACAAACAAACGAATCATTTGATGGGAGAAAGTCATTTTTGAAAGCGATATTTTTCCCATTGCTTTTTGATATACTTTTTCTGAAAAACCATAAGGGCCACCAATGACAAATACAAGCTGTTTGATCCCTGAATTCATTTTTTTCTGTAGGTAGTTTGCAAACTCAACAGAACGAAACTCCTTTCCTTTTTCATCGAGTAGTACCAATTGATCTGTATTTTGGAGCTTACTTAATATCAGTTCACCTTCTTTTTCTTTTTGCTGTATCTGACTTAAATTTTTAACGTTTTTAATATCTGGAATGATCTCAACTTCAAACTTAATGTAATGCTGTAAACGCCTGTAATAGACATCGATCAATTGTTGCAATTGCTTATCGTCTGTTTTACCAATGGCGAGTAATTTAATTTTCATAATCCTGTCACTTTGAATATTCAGAAACGAACACTGAGGTTCTCGAAGTGAGTTTCTGAGTACATTGAGAAGCATTTAATTGTTATGTTCTTGACCTGTCTAGATTGTCTAATTTTCATTTAAAAGACAAGGCAGGTACAAATTTATTCGTTTTCATTTATAAATTCACTCGAACTTACATTATCTTCTTTTGTAATAAAAATCAATGTATTTTAGCATCACTAAAGCTATAAATTCATGATATCTCCAGAACAATTTGAGAAAGAGTTAAATATCATTGTAGAGAATGCCATTCGAGAGGATATTGGCGATGGTGATCATACATCTCTATCAACCATTCCCGAAAATGCATTAGGAAAAGCAAAACTTCTTGTAAAAGATGAGGGGATCATTGCAGGCGTAGAATTTGCGAAAAAAGTTTTTCACTATGTCGATTCAACACTTGAAATAGAGACATTCATAGAAGATGGGGCGAAAGTAAACTATGGCGATGTTGTATTTCATGTTACTGGGCGGTCACAATCGATTCTGCAAGCAGAGCGATTGGTATTGAACGCCATGCAGAGAATGAGCGCTATTGCGACTAAAACTCAGTTTTTTGTTGACTTGCTACAAGGGACAGAAGCAAAAATTTTAGATACGCGCAAAACGACTCCAGGGATTCGTGCTTTAGAAAAATGGGCTGTTGTTATTGGAGGAGGAGTGAACCACCGATTTGCTTTGTATGACATGATGATGATCAAAGACAATCATATCGATTTTGCCGGTGGAATCTCTCAAGCTATTGAAAAAGCACAACAATACTTAAAAGAAAAAAATCTAGAGATCAAAATTATTGTAGAAGCAAGAAGTTTGGAGGAAATCAAAGAGATCTTAAAGCATGACGGAATTTATCGAATTTTAATCGATAATTTTAATTTTGAAGATACCAGAGCAGCAGTAAAGCTGATCAACGGACAATGTCTCACGGAGTCATCCGGTGGAATTAACGAAAAAACCATTAGAAAATATGCAGAATGTGGAGTGGATTTTATCTCCTCAGGGGCATTGACCCACTCGGTCTACAATATGGACTTGAGTTTGAAGGCGATTTGAGTTATAAAGTTTCAAAGTAGTAAAGTGACAAAGTTTCAAAGTTAGAGAGAGTCAAAACTCCAAAGTTGCATAATTTTAAAGAATAAAACCTACTCGTCTTTACAATCACGCTTTGGCGTGAGAAGTAATCTGTTTATTGAGAGTTAAAAGCCTCAGAGTTTGCGAATTTCAACATCGAGGGCTTGGTTTTAATGTCTATATTTGATATTATTGAATTGCTAAAAAAGAAAATGAAAACATTTAGAGAATTAATTGTCTGGCAGAAGTCAATGAGTTTCGTGACTGAAATATATGAGACATCTAATAAATTTCCAAGTGATGAAAATTTTGGTTTGACTTCTCAAATTAGAAGATCTGCTGTATCTATTCCGAGTAATATATCAGAAGGTTTCGGAAGAGAGAGTCTAAATGAGTACATTCGATTCTTAAACATTGGGATTTCTTCTTTATTTGAACTACAAACTCAGATAGAAATAGCCTATAATTTAAAATACATCAACAAACAAAAGTTTGATAAATTGTACGATCTTTCTAGAGAAATAGAAAGAATGTTGTCTAGTTTTATAAGAAGCCTTAAATCCAAAAGATAAAGAATTGAAAAGGCTGAAACTCCACGACTACTTAACTTTGAAAATCTGTAACTTACTAACTTTATCGCTTAGCAACTTTGTAACTCAAAAACTTTGAAAATCAAGAAATGAGTAAAGAAATTGAAGATAGACTAGAAAAAATACCAATCATCAATGTGTTGGTCCGATTTGGAAAGAAAATTAAAATTCCAGGTCTGGAGGGCATGTCTTTATACGATGTATTGGAGATGTATGTCATTGGAATTGTAGAAGGGGCGTTGACCACAAGAGCAGGAGGGATTGCTTACAGTTTCTTTATGGCAATTTTCCCCTTTATGCTTTTTGTACTTACGTTGATTCCTTACATCCCCATTGATGGATTTCAAGACAATTTAATTACCCTTATCTCTGAGGTATTACCTCCCAAAACCTTCGAAGCTGTCGATACTGTACTACTCGATATTTTGAACAACAAACAAGCGGGCCTACTGTCCTTTGGTTTTTTGGTTTCTATCTTTTTAATGACTAATGGAGTGAATGCCATATTTGGTGGTTTTGAATACTCCTACCATGTCAAAGAAACACGAAACATTGTCCGCGCATATTTTATTTCCATGCTCATCTCTTTGGTAATGGCTCTGTTTTTAGTAATAACCGTATCACTGACAGTTTTTTACCAACTTTTGATTGATGCAGTCATAAAAAAAGGTTGGGTAGAAGACGAAGTCTTATGGTTGCAATTGGGAAGAGGAGCGCTGTTCGTCATCATGATTTTTACCATTGTCTCTATTCTCTACAGATTTGGAACAAAATCTGGAAAACTCTCTCGATTTTTCTCTCCAGGATCAATTTTTACAACCATATTGTCTATTCTAACTTTTTATCTCTTCGGATACTATGTAAATGAATTTGCACAGTACAATCAGCTCTATGGGTCTATTGGAACATTGTTAATTTTAATGTTATTTATATGGTTAAATGCCATTATTCTCTTACTAGGATTTGAACTGAATGCAAGTATTTATGCTCTAAAGCAAAAGCATCAAGAATAATGTATTTGAAGTATAATTCACTTATTTTTATGATCCTTTTGTAAAAGCTGTCATTCCGACTGACAGGAGAAATCCCAGAGATTCCTCAATTATTATACTCCTTGTCTTCCCACCTAGCCAGCAGACTGATGACCGGAATGACATTCTACTATATATATTTGTTTCACGACCAGTTTAAGAGAGTGTAAATCTAAGGTGTGATTTCCTTACTGAGGGATTGAAAAAGAAAAGACAAAAGCACGGATATATTACAATGAGAACATTGTTACGTTAAACAATTATTTCAGATATTTGCCCCTTAATTCAACAATAAACAATAAACAATAAACAATAAACAATAAACAATAAACAATGAACAATGATAATTGATAACTGATCATTGACAATTGATAACCGATAACTGATCATTTTTCACTGATAATTGCTTATTGATAACTGAAAACTGACAATTGAATATGAAGCCAAGCATCCCTAAAGGAACCAGAGACTTTTCATTTACAGAAGTTGCCAATCGTACCTATATCATGAATACGATTCGTACAGCTTTTGAACTCTATGGATTTCAACCCATTGAAACGCCAAGTTTCGAAAATTCCTCTACACTGATGGGAAAATATGGAGAAGAAGGAGATCGCTTGATTTTTAAGATTTTGAATTCTGGGGATTATCTATCTAAAGTCGATAGTAATCTTTTGGAATCAAAAGAAAGTAATAAGGTCACTGCTAAGATTTCCGAAAAAGCCTTACGCTATGACCTTACCGTTCCTTTTGCACGCTATGTAGTACAACATCAGAATGAAATTTCTTTTCCTTTCAAGCGCTATCAGATTCAGCCAGTTTGGCGAGCAGATCGACCGCAGAAAGGGCGTTTTAGAGAGTTCTATCAGTGTGATGCGGATGTTGTAGGAAGCAAATCTTTATTGCAAGAGGTAGAGTTTGTGCAGTTGTACGATGAAGTCTTTACCAATTTAGGCCTAAAAGGAACCACAATTAAGATCAACAATCGTAAAATATTGTCTGGAATTGCTGAAGTGATTGGTGCGAAAGAGAAACTGATCGATTTTACGGTTGCCTTAGACAAACTTGATAAGATTGGAGAAGATGGAGTGATAAAAGAAATGTTATCAAAAGGAATTTCTGAAGAAGCGATTGAAAAAGTACAACCACTTTTCCATTTATCAGGCTCCAATGAAGAACAATTACAAACCTTAGAAAGCTTGTTAGCATCTTCTGAAGAAGGGAAAGAAGGAGTGGGGGAGTTGCGTTTTGTAGTGAACTCCATTGCAGAAATAGGCTTACAATCTGCTTCCTTACAGCTAGACGTAACCTTGGCAAGAGGATTGAACTATTACACAGGAGCCATTTTTGAAGTTGCTGCGCCAGAGGGTGTAAAAATGGGATCTATTGGAGGAGGAGGAAGGTATGACGATTTAACAGGGATCTTTGGATTGAAAGATGTAAGTGGAGTAGGAATTTCTTTTGGATTGGATCGTATCTATCTGGTTTTAGAAGAACTGAATCTCTTTGAAACTGTTGATTTGCCCAAGCCTCAAGTATTGTTTTTAAACTTTGATGCAAGTCAGAATGTTCAACAATTGAAAGTGTTAAAACAACTGAGAGCATCTGGTATCAAAGCTGAGATTTATCCAGATACGGCATCTAGCAACAATCAGCAGAAAAAGCAGTGGAAATATGCCGAGAAAAGAGGCATTCCCTTCATAGTCTCTAAGATAGAAAATGACCAGTTTATTTTAAAAGATGTAGTGAATAGAGATGAGTTTTCTTGTACTATAGAAGAACTCATTACCAGAATAAGATAGATTTATAATTAGTTCTAGATTACATTCAGGATTATGTCGTAAATTTGTATCCTAAATAAAATTCGGGATGATAGAATTAAATCTTAAAATGAAAGAAGATCGAATTGAAGAGATTGGAGACAATCATATAATGACCTCTGCTAAAACGCCGATGCGGGACGATGCATTTGAGCTTTCAGATGCTGAGAAGATGGATAAGATTGAAGATAGTGTAAAAGACATCTTGATTACTTTAGGGATGGATTTAACAGATGACAGCTTACAAGGTACTCCTAGAAGAGTAGCCAAAGCTTTTGTAAAAGAACTGTTTATGGGGTTGAATCCAGAGAATCAACCAAAAGCATCTACTTTTGATAATAGTTACAACTATGGTGAGATGTTGGTAGAAAAAAATATTATTGTCTATTCTACCTGTGAGCATCATTTATTGCCTATCGTTGGACGTGCACATGTAGCCTATATTTCAGGTGGCAAAGTCATAGGTTTATCGAAAATGAATCGCATTGTCGATTATTTTGCAAAAAGACCTCAAGTACAAGAACGTTTAACCATGCAGATTGTTCAATTTATGCAAAAAGCTCTTGGAACTGATGACGTAGCCTGTGTTATTGATGCTAAGCATTTGTGTGTCAATTCAAGAGGAATTAAAGATATAGAGAGTAGTACAGTAACTGCAGAGTTTGGAGGAAAGTTCAAACAAAAAGAAACAAAACAAGAGTTTTTAGATTACATAAAAATCAATACTGATTTTGGTGATATATAATATAGAAACAATAACAAGATGAAATACTACTGAAATTATCAGTAGTTGTTTCATGCTAGACATTTTACTTTTTTTTATCAAATCTTAGAGCAAGATTCTATACTTGACTAAGGTTAGTTATAGCTAATTAAGTTGAGAGCAAATTAGGCTGGGTAAAACTAAGATCATCTTTTATTAAAGAAAATCAAATCTTAATTAGAAATGAAATTTAAATCACGCATTGCGGTATTCTGTTGTACCGTCCTATTTCTTTTGTGTCTAACAGCAACAGCGCAAACTCCAATTACGGTTGTTGGCACAACCACGCATACAGCAACACAGACTGGTAATTGGTCTGATGCTTCTACCTGGGGAGGAAATGCTCCCACAGCAAACGCGAACATCGTTATCCCCAGTGGAATTATTGTAACCTTGAATGCACAAATTAGCACAAAGTTCAAATCCTTGTTTCTTCAAGGAGGTACTCTTCGGTTTGCCAATAATGTAAATACGGAATTGAGAGTAGAATACATGGTAAGTAACACCACAGGAACCTTGGAAATAGGAACAGCAGCTAATCCTATTCAAGAGGGGGTTGTAGCGCGTTTAGTCATTGTAGATTTGGGAGGTGTGAGTACTGCCAAAGATCCAGAGCATTATGCTCCAGGAGCTGTTTTAATGGGACCTGTGAAAATGCGTGGACAAATGAAGACTAGTTGGAAAACCTTGCAAGTAAATCCTTCCGCAGGAAGCACGAGCCTTGTTTTAGATACAGCTCCAACAACATGGAAAGTAGGAGATCAATTGGTAGTGGCACCAACACTTACAGACAACCCTACGAGTGATGATGTAGTAACTATCACAAGCATTTCAGGAAATACAGTCAACTTTACGACTCCTTTAGTGTATGATCATAAACCACCAGCGCAAGCCAGTGATTTAAAAGTTCATGTGGCAAATTTAACTAGGAACATTAAAATATCCTCTGAAAATGCGAGTGTATCTGCCAAAAGAAGAGGGCATTTAATGTTTATGCACCATTTGAATGTGGATATGAGGTATGTAGAATTAACAAATATGGGTAGAACAGATAAGCGAATTCCATTAGATGATTATTATTGGAGTGACCTGCAAGAAGACCCTAGTTATGTACCTCCAAGAGGAGCCTATACAAATCCACGTGGAAGGTATTCGGTGCATTTTCATCGTGGTGGTGTTAATCCTGCATTGACTCCTGCACATGTTGAAGGAGTAACAGTAAATAATGATCCGGGATGGGGGTTTGTAAATCATTCTGCACGAGTGGATTTTGTAAAAAATGTTTCCTACAATGTAGTAGGAGGAGCTTATATGACAGAAGCAGGAGACGAGACAGGTTCTTTTATAGATAACATAGCAATACGGTCTGTAAACCCCGACGATCCTTTGTCTAACGTAAAGAATAAAAATGCTTTGGTTGACTTACGAGAAGGAGCTCAAGATTATTCATGGCAGGGAGATGCATTTTGGTTTCATTCAATGGGAATTACAGTCACCGGAAATATTGCAGCTGGAGCTTCTGCACATGGGTTTATTGTTTGGCCCGAAGGTCTGATTGAAAAAGGATTAGGAATGATGCGCAGTAATATTAACTTTCATATTACGAGTAGTACACAAAGAGATAAACTAAATGGTGTCCCTTCAAATTTTGTATTAGAATGTTGGTTAATACCTTCCAAACCTTTTTCTAATAATATTGCTTATGCTACAAGAAAAGGACTCGCTGGATATTATGTGCAATCACGTTTCTTAGAACAGAAACAGAGTAAATATAATGTGCCAACACAAGCCTACTATAACTCACTTAATGCGGTATTTGATAATTTTACTATATGGAACTTCAGAAATAAAGGAGTTGAGTTTTTATATGCTTCTAATATAACAATACAGAACAGTAGAATTCTTGGATACAACAGCCCTAATACTGCTATTGGAATTGATGTTGACCATTGGCACAATACCAACAATTGGTTTTTAACCAGCAACACAGTTGAAGGTTTTAACAATGGTAATATTGGGCTTTCCACACCTTTAAATGCCACAGTTAACATTAATGGAGGTACCTTTAACAATCAATACACGGATATTGAAATTAAGGAGTCTAATTTTTTACTCGATTCTGAAACCCCAAATGAATATGGACAGGTAGGAAGAACGATGAATATTTCAAACGTTACCTTTCAAAATCCAAATAGAAATATTGTAATGAATCCTCGATTCACTTTAAATCAAGAGGTACAGGACGGAAACGACTTTTCTGATGAAGCTAAGAAACCTTTGTATTTCTTGTTAAACGATAACATCACATTGAATTTTGGCCCTTTTAATAACTCTCCGTTGTATTATCAACAACAAGATGCAAATTTTATCCCGATTACCAACAGCAATTTTCAATTAGCGGTAGCTCCTGGAGATCCTCCTTCAGATGTAATTGTACCTGCTACATATAGAAATAAAACAAATGCACAGTTGCAGAGCCTAACCAACAATCCTTCTACATCTTTCGGGGGCGAACTATTACCTGCTGGTACTGTAGATCATCCATCCATTGTAGGAGGTAAGATTCCGGCTTCTACCTTAAGTCTAGATGAGCAGATTTTCGCCAATAATTTTAAATTGTATCCCAATCCTACTTCTGGTGTCATAGAGGTCAATACAGATATCATAGATTACTCTATTCAGATATTTGGTTTGAATGGAAGTTTGTACAAAACACTAACACATCAAAATTTGTCTACAAAATTAGACATCTCCTTACTTCCTAATGGCATATATCTGATGAGAATTGTACAATTAAAAGATGGAAAAAGTTTTACCAAGAAAATAGTCAAGAAATAAAAGTATAAAGCTGACTGAAATCCGAATAATTTGTCTCGTTGTTTTTCAGTCGGTTTTATTATTTAACGTGAGTTCGATATAATTGTTTCTGATAGTCAGATAATTGGATTATTTTATTTAAAAATTAGGTGTCATTCCCGTGAAAACGGGAATCTAAATTCAATTATTTTAATAGATTCCTGCCTACGCAGGAATGACAATCCAATCCAAATTGTTGATTTACA
>JANQMD010000059.1 GCA_028280265.1 Flavobacteriaceae bacterium | reverse complement strand
AATAGGTTTCTTTATTAGTGTAGTAGTAATGATTATAAATTAATCTATTTTTTTCTTTTTCACAGAATCAGTTTAAAAATACACACAACTTTTGCGACTGATCCGACTAAATGTTAATTTCGAGGCAAGCCTTGGGGTATTAAATCCTTTAAATGTACCCATAAAAAAATGCCCGAAGCAACACGAAGTTGCATTCAGGCACCCAACTAACCAACCGTTGTAATTATAATTACGATTGTATGTTTAATAGAATTTCTAATTAATTCTTTTAACAATGAATACACTTATAAGACTACCCAAAGGCAAAAATGTTTCACTAAAAGCCTTGGTTTAATAAAAACTTAACAAAAATTTTAGAAAAAGACTAGGAGTGGAGATCATCAAGAACTTCCTTTAGAATAGAACATCCATCGATAAGTTCTTGATTGCTAATGTTTAAAGGGGGAGTTATGCGCAGTGCTCTTTTTTCAAACAATAAAAAAAATAAAATCAAACCTTTTTCAAGACATCTACGAACAACAACTGGTGTAAGCTCAGGATCTTTTAGAATAGCAGCAAGCATTAAACCTTTGCCTCTTATTTCTTCAATGAGTGAATGTTGAAGGTGATTTCGTATAATTTTTTCTTTTTCTATAGTAAACTCGATTAAGTGAGCGTCTTTAATTTCTTCTAGTGCAGCTTTTCCTGCAGCAGCAATCACTGGGTGTCCTCCGAAGGTAGTGATATGACCCAGTGTAGGATTTTCTTTTAACAAATCCATGTACTGTTTTTTGGCAATAAAAGCTCCAATAGGCATACCGCCGCCAAGACCTTTACCAGTAATCACGATATCTGGAACAATCTGAAAATGTTCAAAGCCCCAAAATCTACCAGTTCTTCCAATTCCAGTTTGAATTTCATCTAAAATCAATAAGGCACCTACTTCCTTGCAACGTTTAGAAACGTTTAATAAATAGTCATTTTTAGGAACAATAAATCCCGCCCCGCCCTGGATGGTTTCTAAAATGACAGCAGCAGTATTGATCGTTATTTTTTCAAGATGTTCTAAATTGTTGAATTCAATAAATCGAACACCAGGGACTAAAGGTCTAAAAGCTCCATTTTGTCGTTCTACACCAGAAACACTCATAGAACCTTGCGTATTGCCATGGTACGAGTTCTCGGCAGCAATTACCTCGTAGCGATTCGTCACTCTTTTCGCCAGCTTTAAAGCTCCTTCACAGGCTTCGGTTCCTGAATTGGTAAGATAGACACTATAATTATCAGGGAAAGTTTGAGATAAAAGTTTACAAAGCTCAACCTGTGGACTTTGAATAAACTCACCGTACACCATTACATGTGTGTATAAATCTAATTGAGATTTAATTGCCTCAGTAACTCTTGAATGTTGATGCCCCAAACTATTTGCAGAAACTCCAGCTACAAAGTCTAAGTACTTTTTTCCCTGCGTATCATATATATAGGAACCTTCAGCTTTTTCTATTTCTATTCCTAGAGGGAAAGGACTAGTCTGACCTTGGTATTTCAAGAAGTCTTCTTTCATCTGTTTAAAATTTGTAGTTACCAAAAATGGAGAAACTAAAAAACTGTCTGCCCTGCCTAGCCGGCAGGCTGGCGACTAGACAGGTTTCTGCACATTCAGGAATTCGTGTAAAAAATTTAATCATGTTGATAGGTATTCAATAATGAAATTTGTTTACACTCATTTCATACTCAAATTTAAGAATCAGAAGTGTCTTTTTGGCTTTTTTTATCAGAGCTACTCTTTTTAATAAAAATATCTTCTACTTTTTTTGGCTGTTCATCTTCTCTCCAAATAAACCCTTTTAATCGTTTCATTTCTTCTGGAAATTTGGAAGGGGGATAGGTAGTACCGTCTGATTGATCAATATACTTAATGCTTTGTATCTCGTTATTTTCTAATTCAAATTCAATAGTACTCGCTAGTTCACGAGTAATAGTTTCTAAAACTCCTTCATCATTTCTATTGTAGTACACAGATTCTCCATTCCCTTTTACTAAAAGAAAACACAACTCATTTTCTCTAAACTTTCCATACATGTTCTTTCCCTTTATTTGATTAAAATTTTTAGGGTCGATGGAATCTTTTTGAATAATGAAAGAGTTCCCAAGTATTTTAATAGAATCTAATTTTTCAGTTTTTTTATTGGATAGCAACTGTATATGATCGCCTGTGATTTGACTCTTTCCTGACCATAATATTGGTTTTGTAAACATTTTAGTAATTCCAGTAGCTTGATTTGTATGGAGCGAGTCGCATTTTCCCTGTAAATCGGATTTGAAAATTTTGACATTGTAAAAAGCTCTCAGGATGCGTTCATCTTTTTTACCAGTAACCAATAAAATATCTCCATGTGTGTAGGTTGAGTCATTCTCTACTACTGAAATGGCAACGGCTCTTTTAGTAATAAAAATGGAATCTTTATTCTGATAATACTCGGCGTAGTTACCTTTTGCAAAGGTGTTTTGGAGTGTATCTATGATTTGAATATTATTCGTTGCTGAAGCAAATCCTTTTTTCTTATCATAATACAAACTGTCTCCAACAATCTCGCGATTGTCTAAATACAATCTTGATTTTTTAACAAAGTGAGAGACATCTGTTTTCGTATTGTAAAACCCTCTTTCTGTATAAATACGATTCTGATCTTTTAGATTGGTAATGGTAGAGGGACCATACAAATAAGCTTGCCCTGAGTCCGTAAAATAGTCTAAATGATTCGACTCAATTAAATTGTCTGGATTGGTAATGGTAACACTAGTAGTCGCTCTAAACTTTTTATTTTCAAGAAAATAATTTCCATTTTTACTTTTTAGTGTATTGGTTTCGTCTTTAATCGTAGCAAAACTGTTGTAAAATAGTTTCTGATTCGAACGGTCGAAATTCAGTGTATCTGTTTTAAGGGTCATTTTAGGATCCGTCAAAACTACATTTCCCCATGATTTTGCAAATTTCTTATTTGCGTTGTAATTAACATAATCACTAGTCTGTCTAATGGTATCACCTTGATTAATGACTACATTCTGAATCGCCTTAAAGAAATTCTTTTTTTTGTAATAAAATGCTCTTCTGCAAGTAAGAATGGCTCCTTCATGAGCAATTTTTACATTTCCATCTAGAATAGTTGCTCCTGGGTACTTCTCCTCATTGGTGTAATTAAGATCTGCATTGAGGATCTTAATTTTTTTCTGCTGAGAAAGACTTACCGAAGTAATAAGTAAAAAAAGGTATGGCAGAAGCTTTTTCATTTTTTGAAAATTGATCAGATCGACTAAATTATAGAAAAGACAATGCCAAACTCTTAAAATAACGATAAAACTAACGAAGAATGGTTTGCTTTCTGTCTGGGCCTACAGAAACGATCTTAATAGGCACTTCAGTTTCCTTTTCTATAAACTCAATATAACTCATAAGGCTTTCAGGTAATTGATTTTCTTCAGTTAAAGAAGTCAAATCTTTTTCCCATCCTTTGAATTCCGTAAATATTGGTGTTACATTTTCAGGTTCAATATTGTAAGGAAGGTGCGTAATCTCTTCTCCTTTGTATTTGTATGATGTACATACCTTAATTGTATCAAATCCAGAGAGTACATCACCTTTCATCATCATTAATTGGGTAACTCCATTCACCTGAATGGCATATTTTAAAGCAACCAAATCTAACCAACCACAACGTCTAGGTCTTCCTGTAGTAGCACCAAATTCGTGCCCTACTTTAGCCATCGTAGCGCCGTCTTCATCAAAAAGCTCAGTAGGGAAGGGACCAGAGCCCACACGTGTTGTATACGCTTTGAAAATCCCAAAAACATCCCCAATTCTATTTGGAGCCACTCCAAGCCCGGTACATGCACCAGCAGCAGTAGTATTGGAAGATGTTACAAATGGATAGGTTCCAAAATCGATATCTAGAAGAGAACCTTGAGCCCCTTCAGCTAAAATTGTTTTTTTCTCTTTAATGGCATTATTTAAAAACTCTTCACTATCAATAAATTGTAATGTTCTTAGTTTTTCCACTCCAGCGCAGAACTCTTCCTCCAATTCTTTTAAATCATACTGAATATCAACATCGAAAAAATCAAGCATTTTAATGTGCTTAGCAGTCAGAGACTGGTATTTATCTCTCCAGTTCTCTAATTCGAGATCACCAACTCTCATTCCATTTCTTCCTGTCTTATCCATGTAAGTTGGTCCGATTCCCTTAAGAGTAGAGCCAATTTTGGCTTTTCCTTTTGAAGTTTCTGAGGCCGCATCTAGTAATCTGTGAGTAGGAAGAATTAAATGTGCTTTTCTTGAAATGAGTAACTTCTCAGTGTAATTGATATTATGCTTGTCTAGATTTTCGAGTTCTCTTTTGAAAATAACAGGGTCGATAACGACTCCATTTCCAACAACATTCAAAGCAGTATCATGAAATATCCCAGAAGGAATCGTATGTAATACATGTTTGTGTCCATCAAAGATCAATGTATGTCCTGCATTAGGTCCGCCTTGAAAACGTGCGATAATGTCATAATTCTTTGTGAGGACATCTACAATTTTACCTTTTCCTTCGTCTCCCCATTGTAGTCCTAGTAGTAAATCAACTGCCATTTAATTAGTTCGTTTAGTTGTCAGATTTCTTTTTAGTTCCGTAAAAGTATAATGAATGATTGTGGATATCTATGTCAAAGACTTCTTCAATAGTTTTTTTGATAATCTGAATTCTAGGATCGCAAAATTCTTTTACTTCACCAGAATCTGTAAGAATTACATGATCGTGTTGTTTATCAAAATAACTTTTTTCGTACCGGGCCATAGACTGCCCATCGAATTGATGCTTTCTCACCAATCCACAATCTAATAATAAGTCAATTGTATTGTATAAGGTAGCTCTACTTACTCGATAGTTTTTGTTCTTCATTTTGATATATAAAGATTCGATATCAAAATGTTCATCAACATCATAAATTTCTTGTAGAATGGCATAACGCTCAGGTGTTTTACGATGTTTGTTTTCTTCTAAAAACTTGGTGAAAACGTTTTTAACGATTTCTTGATTGTCATTAGAGCTCATAACTTATATGCATTTAGCAAAGCACAAATTTAGTGTTATTATTTGGAAATAGAAGCTATTTTAAAGAAGGTTATTTACATTGTATTAACACGTTCTACCTTTCGTACGCCTTCTACCTTTTTTATGTTTTCAATAAGCTTATTTAGCTGTGTCTTGTTCTTCACGCTTAAAGATAATTTTCCATCGAAAACACCTTCATTACCAGAGATGTTAATGCTATGAATAAAGACATTCATGCTATTGGATATAATTCTAGTGAGGTTGTTTACAATTCCTGTATTGTCAACTCCTGTGAGATGAAGAATGGCTTTGAATTCTTGATTTGAGGAATCGATCCATTTTGCTTTAATAATTCGATACGCGTAGTTCGATTGAAGCGAGATGGAATTGGGACAATTTTTCTTATGAACTTTAATTCCTTCGTTGATTGTAATAAACCCAAATACTTTATCCCCAGGAATGGGACTACAACACTTCGACAGCTTGTAATCGAGTTTTTCATCATCTTGACCAAAAACGAGATCGTCGTATTTGTTTGTAACCTCCTCTTTGTCAATGTTTTCTTTAGAAGGGGTTCTTTTTAATCGCTTTTTGAAGAAATTGACAAAAGCATTGTTTCTTTGACTAACAAAAGCTTTTAATTGAGTATTGTCGATAGCCCCATTTCCAATTCTGTAAAACAAATCGAAGCTTGTTCTTAGTTTAAAGTAACTAACCAGCTCGTTGACAATTTTTTCATTAAAATTGATTTTTAAGTGCCTCAATTTTCTACTTAGAACCGCTTTTCCTTCTTCCGCAATCTTTTTCTCCTCTTCTTTGAGAGCCGTTTTAATTTTTGATTTTGCTCTTGCTGTAATTACAAAGTCCAGCCATCTAGTATTGGGCTTATTGGTGGAAGATGTAAAAACTTCAATTTGATCACCACTGTGAAGTTCGTAACTTAAGGGGACCAACTTTCCATTTACTTTGGCACCTCTACATTTTAAGCCTATTTCTGTATGAATAGAAAACGCAAAATCAAGCGCAGAGGCTCCTTTAGGCAGAGATTTTAGATCTCCCTTGGGAGTAAAGACATAAATTTCCTTTGCATACAAGTTGAGTTTGAAGTCCTCGACAAAATCAACTGCATTGATGTTTTCATTTTCCAGTGTTTCTTTTAACTTATTCAACCAGCCCTCTAAACCATTTTCATTATGATCTGCTTGCTTGTATTTAAAATGAGCAGCATATCCTTTCTCAGCGATTTCGTCCATTCTTTCTGAACGAATTTGTACTTCTACCCATTTGGCTTCAGGTCCAATTACAGTAATGTGTAAGGCCTCATAACCTGTTGTTTTAGGTTGCGAAATCCAATCTCTTAACCTGGATGGGTTCGGTTTGAAATAATCTGTGACTATGGAGTAAATTTTCCAAGCATCAAACTTTTCATCGGTAGAAGTAGGTTTGTAAACAATACGAATTGCAAACTTGTCATAAACCTCGTCAAAAGACACCTTCTGCTTTTGCATTTTTCTACGAATTGAAAAGATGGATTTAAACCGTCCTTTGATAACATAGGAGAAATTCTCTTTGTTTAGGCCATTTTTTAATCGATCTGCAAAAGCTTGAATGTATGCATCTTGCTCTTCTTTACTCTCTTTAATTTTACTAGAGATATCGTTGTAAACATCTGGTTCTGTGTATTTCAACCCAAGATCTTCAAGCTCAGTTTTAATATTGTATAAGCCTAACCTATGTGCCATGGGAGCGTAGATGTACAAGGTCTCAGAAGCAATTTTTACTTGCTTATGCGGAGGCATGGCATCCATGGTTTGCATGTTGTGCAAACGATCCGCTATTTTAATCAAGATCACACGAACATCATCATTCAAAGTCAATAGCATTTTTCGGAAGTTCTCTGCTTGTATGGAATGATCTTTGTCTTTTTTAAGGCTTGAAATCTTTGTGAGTCCACTAACAATTCGAGCAATGGTTTCTCCAAACAATTGCTCCATATCATTGATGGTGTACTCAGTGTCCTCTACAACATCGTGCAACAAAGCAGCGGCAATAGAAGTAGCTCCTAATCCAATTTCATTGGCTACTATCTTAGCAACAGCTATGGGATGAAAAATATAAGGTTCTCCCGTTTTTCTTCTTTGCTTCGAGTGCGCTTCAACTGCCACATCAAAAGCCTTTCTGATCATCAACTTATCTGAACGAGATAAAATCTGATACGAATCTTTTAAAAGATCTTTATACCTTTTTGCTATTTCTTTGTTCTCTTCCTCTATGGTAGCAGTGTACGCCATGAATCATTGTAAATTTATCTGTATGCCTAACCATGCATTCGTAAAAATGAAATTAGCACAAAAAAAAGGTTTGAGCAAGTTTTAAAAAGAGATTATTGATTCAAGTTTTTTACCCTTTCTAGAAGTGTGGGATGCGAATAATGCACAAAAACATAGGCAGGATGAGGAGTTAAATTACTCAAACTGTTTTTAGATAGTTTTTTTAATGAAGAGACCAAGGGTTCTCCACGATACGTGTTTTTTGCGTAGTTATCTGCTTGATATTCAAACTTTCGAGAGAAGTGATTCATAACCAAACTTGTGACTTCTGATATAGGTGAGTATAGAATTCCAAATGCAATAAGGCCTATGTGAAAACTAGGAATAGATACCTGTAACGCCTGTGATAAAACCGGAGAATTGATAAAAAGCGACAGGATGTACAGAGTGATACCTGTAAGGATAATAGAGCTGAACAAGTTAAAGATGATGTGTTTTTTCTTGTAATGACCTACTTCATGTGCCAAGACGGCTACAATTTCATCGACCTCTAAATCATTAATTAATGTATCATAGAGTGTAATTCTTTTTTGCTTTCCAAAACCTGAAAAATAGGCGTTTGCTTTCGTGGAACGTTTGGAACCATCTATGACAAAGATATTTTCTAGAGTAAATCCTACTTTTTGAGCATATTCTGTAATAGCAGTTTTTAATTCTCCTTCTTTCAAAGGTGTTTGCTTGTTGAATAATGGAACGATGAGCTTAGAATAGAACATATTCATGAAAATAGAAAATACAGCAACCAATCCCCATGCATACAGCCAGAAATTTTTCCCAGTCAGTTCATAAAACCAAATGATGATTGATAAGATCCCACCACCGAGAACAACCGTCATAAGCAACCCTTTTATTTTATCAAGGATGAATGTTTTTCGTGTGGTTTTATTAAATCCAAACTTTTCTTCGATGACAAAGGTTTTGTAATATGAAAAAGGAGTGGTAAGTAAATCGCTTCCGATCATAATAATTCCAAAGAAGATAAGTGCAATGACAATGGAATTGTTAGAAAAAGAGCGAGCAATGTCATCCACAAATTTAAATCCGTCTAGGAAAAAAAAAGTAAGGGTAAGTATAATTGAAAATGAAGAAGTTAAGTTGCCAAACCGATGATTGGTTTTTTTGTAATCTTGCGACTTTTTATATTCTTCTTGATCATAGACATCTGTTAATAGTTTCGGAATGCTATCTGAAAAGCGTCTGGCATTCAACGTGTCTAGTATCTTGTCAAAAATAAAACTTAGGCTTAGGATAGCTATTAAAATGTAAAAAAGTGTTTGTGGATTCACAATATATATGGTTTGGAGCTGCAAATATATTTCATTCTTAGCTATTTTTTAACTGAGTGATTTCTCGTTCAATATGCTCAATGAGTAGGTTGATTTCCTTTACAATCGTTTTTGTCCTCTGCAGCATATTTTATTGAGTTTACTTGCCCATATTAGAGGCTCTTTTTTAACTCTTAAGAAACATTGTACATAAAGAATTCTATCCCATTTGATCTCTTGAATACATGGCAGCTCCTATAATTCCTGCATTGTTGCGAAATTGAGCAACTTTTACAGGAACATCGGGAGTCAAATATTTTTTAAAACGATCGTATTTTTTACTAATTCCCCCTCCTAAAATAATCAGGCTAGGAGAGAAGACAATTCTTGTGTAGTCGAGTAAAAAATCGAAGCGTTTTGCCCATTCTTCCAATGAAAGATCTTCTTTTTTTCTAATAGAGTCCGCTGTATGAAATTCAATGATTTTGCCATTTTTATGGAGCATTTTTCCCAATTCTAAATTGGGAATCAGCTTACCATTGTAGAACAATCCCGATCCAATTCCTGTTCCAATAGTAATCACTATGGAAACACCCTTTTCTTCTTTACCAGCTCCTAGACTCATTTCAGCCATCCCAGCCAAGTCGGCATCATTACTTACATAAAAAGGCAAGCCACATGTTTGTTCAAAAAGTTCATCTACTTGAACATTAAGCCATTTTTTGCTCAAATTTCCTGAGTGAATACATTTTCCATTTACTATTGTGGTTGGGAAACTACATCCCACAGGTTGAGTCCAGTTAAAATGTTCAATCATTTGTTTTATCACCTGCGCAACTGCTTCAGGTGTTGATGGTTTTGGGGTGGGAATTCGATGCCTCTCAGTTATTAAATTTCCAGTATTTGAGTCAACTATTGCTGCTTTAATACCCGATCCACCAATATCTATTCCTAATAATTCCATATATAATCTTTAAATTTTTCTTTGTCGGTTTGCTTCAAAAATCAAAATTGCTGCTGATACAGAAACATTCAACGAGTCAATCTCACCTTGCATAGGAATGTTAATATTTTGAGTCGCCTCATCTCTCCAGATTTGTGTCAAACCACTTGCTTCTGTGCCTACTACAATTGCACTGCCATGTGTGTAATCTTCTTTTGTATATTCGTTCGAATTTTGCAATGTAGCACTATAAATATTGATACCTGATTTTTTTAGAAAGGTAACAACTTCTTCTGAACTTGCCATAATAATTTGATTGGTAAATACACAACCCACACTTGAACGAATCACATTGGGATTGAACAAGTCGGTTTTTGGATTGGCTAGGATCACAGCATCTACATTGGCTGCATCAGCTGTTCTTAACATGGCTCCAATATTACCAGGTTTTTCAATAGATTCGGCAACTAGGATAAGTGGATTGTCATTCTTGAATCGAATATCATTGAGTTCCACACTTTTAAATTCAACCAGGGCTAATACGTTCTCTGTTGTTTCTCTATATGCGATTCTTTGATAAATCTCTTTGGTAACCTGTATCAGTTCAGCCTCCAAAAATTCATCGAGAAAATTTGTATCCATTTTTTCTTCAACAAATAGGAGAGAAGAGATGTGAAATCCTCCTTTTTTAGCCAGTTGAATTTCTCGTTTTCCTTCAACAACAAATAATTTTTGTTTTTTACGCTCTCTAGATTTCTCCTGCAGCTTAAGGATGTTTTTAATAAATGAATTTTGTAGACTCTCTATTTGCTTCATCAATATGAAGATTTAGTATTGTTTCGAAGCTAAATTAATGCTTTTGATTTTTTTTCTCAAAGGAACTTCTACAAGCTTGTATAGAACATAGGAAGATATCAATAAAACGATAAAGTAACCATAAAAAATAATTGTTTGATCTCGAATACCTATGTAGATGAAAGCTCTTCGGGTGATGTTAAATATGGGAACTTGAAGAATATAGATACCGTAACTAATTTCTCCTAAGAGAATAGAGATTTTTAACTTAGATAGTTTTGATATCCAACCGTTGTCATAAGAGACAAAGAGTATGAGTGGGACAAAAAGAAAAGCCAGAAGTCCGTTGTGAAAATCCAATGTAGATCTAAAAGAAACGAGTACTGCACAAGCTGTGATTAGAATAAGAATTGGCATGGAATAATCTCGGGATGTCTTCTTCTTTTGACTGACAAAAAACAATCCAGCAAGGTTTCCTATTAAAAATTGATTTAAGTGAAACAAAGGTGAATAAAACAGTAAATCGTGATTTGAAGAATGCAATCCCTGATTAAAGGTTGAATTTTGAAGAACAACAAATATGATCTGACTTATTGCAAAAAAAATGAAAAAAGGTATGATGAGCTTTTTGTAAGAGTATTTCCTGTAAAGAAGGTTGAATAAGAATGGAAAAAGTAAGTAAAAAGAGAGTTCAACACTCAAGGACCAACCTGGAAAATTAAGTGTAAGAGCCTTTCCTGGTACCCAGCTTTGGATCATAAATACATTCAGAAATAGATCTTGAAGATGAACATTCAAATTTGTGACCAGCAAGTAGTAGGTTGTTAAAAAAATTAGTGCTAGAAAGTAAATGGGATAAATTCTAGCAAACCGATTCCTAAGATATTCAAGTGGTGAGATGCTGTCTTTGTGGTGGTAGGCTATAATCATGACAAATCCTGATAGAATAAAGAAATAACTCACACCCATATTCCCGCCTAAAAACGTTTGTCTAAGAATATTGAAAGGGAATACATCTACGCCATAATGGAAAATCATTACTAGAGAGGCGGCTATAAATCGGGTGAAGGTAAGTTGTTCTATTCTCATTCAAAAGTCGTGTGCCGCAAATATATTCAATAAAAAAAGAAAGGCGCCCATCGGACGCCTTCACTATTATTTATCATTTATTTTCTTGTCGTAGCGTTTCCACAATTTCGTTTGATGAGTTTCCAAACTAATCTTACGTCCTTGAATAAATGCATCACTTAAAATATTAGTACGCATGTCTAAAGCATCTCCCTTAGAAATGAATAAAGTAGCGTCTTTCCCTACTTCTAGAGTTCCTACCATATCATCAATTCCTAAAACTTTAGCTGCATTGCCTGTGATCATTTGCACAGCTTTTTCTTTGTCGACTCCATAGGCAGCATAGGTTCCTGCATAAAAAGGAATGTTACGCGTGTTCATACGTTCCATTTGTCCTTCCATACCAATGGCAACGGTAATTCCTTTGTCTAAGAGAATTTTAGCGGTTCGGAATGGTAAGTCATAATCATCGTCTTCGTTATCAGGAATTCTGTGAGCTCTATCAACAACAACAGGAATGTTGTTTTTAATTAATAAGTCGGCAACTTTATCTGCACCATCACCATGTGCAATTACAATGTTGTTTATACCCACCGCTTTTGCTGTATTGATGGCATCTGTTATTTCCTTATGACCACTTACATGGATGAATAGCTTTTGAGAACCATTGAAAAGCCCTTGTGTAGCTTCATAAGCCAAATTCTTTTCAGATTTATCACCTGCTAAGTATTGCTTGGCTTTCATAAAGTAATCTTTTATTCGCTGAATATTTTTAGGATAGTTTTTGTCTGGTTTTAGTGCAGGATCTTCTCCTAACCACCATCTCCCTCTGGTAAAACTTCCTGGCCAGTTCATGTGGATTCCATTGTCTACTTTGATGGCTGCGTCTTCCCAATTCCAGGCATCTAGTTGCATTACTGAAGAGGTACCCGAAATGGTACCACCTCTTGGTGTAATTTCAGCGATAAGAACTCCATTAGGACGCATAGATTCTACAACTTTGCTCTCTGCATTGTAAGCGATCAAACTCCTAATGTGAGGGAGCATAGGCCCCACTTCATCGAAATCTCTTGTGGCTCTTACAGCATCGACTTCTGCTAGCCCTAAGGAGGCATTGGGTACAATAAATCCAGGGTATACATGCTTACCTTTGGCATTGATGACAGTTCCTTGTCGTGCCATCTTATTGGTTGCTGGACCAACAAAAGTTAGTTTCCCATTGTTAAACATGATCAGTGAATTCTCAATCACTTTGCCGTTTCCTAAATGAGCAGTAGCACCTTCGATAGAATACGCACTTGATTGTACAGGTGCGGGTGTCTGCTGAGCCATTACATTTACTGAGATGAACAGCCCTATCAAACTATATATAAAATGTTTTTTCATGATATTCATTTTTAATTTGTTTTTGAAGATTATTCAGTATCACAATGAAAATTCTTCAAGATCTTCTTTCTAGGTGCTTGTACTTTTCCACCATTCATTTTCTCAGCTAGCATCATGTTAATAAGCTGGCTTTTCTCTTTTTTAATGGCAGCTCGCTTTTTCATGTCCTCGTCTATATCGAAATAAACTTTTCCGTCAATGATTGTTTTTTCTGCTTTTGCATAAATAGAAAGAGGATTGTGACTCCATAAAACGACATCTGCATCTTTACCAACTTTAATACTTCCTGTGCGGTTATCGATGTGTAGTAGCTTAGCAGGGTTGATCGTTACAGTATTCCAGGCATCTAACTCACTCATGCCACCATATTTGATGGTTTTAGCTGCCTCTTGATTCAAACGTCTTGACATTTCACGATCGTCAGAATTGATCGCTACAGTTACTCCTGCATCATGCATGATCGCTGCGTTAAATGGGATAGCATCGTTTACCTCATATTTATATGCCCACCAATCGGAAAAAGTAGAACCTCCTACGCCGTGTTCTTTCATTTTGTCAGCCACTTTGTAGCCTTCCAAAATATGCGTGAATGTATTTATATTAAAATTGAATCTTTCTGCTACTTTCATCAACATATTAATCTCACTTTGTACATAGGAGTGACAGGAGATGAAACGGTCTTTATTAACGATTTCAGCGAGTGTTTCTAACTCAATATCTTTACGATAGGGTTGACCACTTTTCTTCTTTTTGTCATATTCAACTGCTCTTTGGAAATAATCTACAAACACCTGTTCTGTTCCCATTCTGGTTTGTGGAAAGCGAATGGTATTGTTATCGCCCCAGTTCGATTGCTTTACATTTTCACCTAAAGCAAATTTGATGAACTTAGGAGTATTGTCATAAATCATAGCATCAGCATTTTCTCCCCACTTTAACTTAACAATCGCAGAACGTCCTCCAATTGGATTTGCTGAGCCGTGTAGGATTTGAATGGAGGTAACTCCTCCTGCTAAATTTCTGTAAATATTAATGTCGTCAGGATTTACCACATCTTCTATGGTTACTTCTGCAGTAGAGTTATGACCTGCTTCATTAATTGCTGAAGCGGCAATATGAGAGTGCTCATCAATGATTCCTGCAGTTAAATGCTTTCCTTTACCATCGATTACTTTTGCTCTTCTAGCGTTTAAGTTTTTTCCAATTTGAGCTATTTTTCCATCCTTTAAAAGTACGTCGGTGTTTTCTAAAATACCATCGGACTCACTTGTCCAAACAGTTACATTTTTAATAAGAATGGTTTCTTGTTTTGGTTGCGTAACATTTCCAAGTCCAATGTTGGGGTAACTTACCGCAACGACAACTGGTGCATCTTTTTTCTTTTTACTCTTCTTCTTGTCTTTTTTCTTCTTCTTCATTGCTTTTTTAGTAGCAGAAAAAGAGAATTCATCTCCATGGATGTCATAGACTGTTCCCGTCATGCCAGAAGCATTCGGTTGTGCTACAATCCTCGTGAAATGACCACCGTCATTGATCGTCATATTGATCCAGCCAGCAGCAAAGTTAAATTTGGATTTTACTTTTTTATCTCCAGACTTCAAACTTCCTTTTTGTTTTGCACCTTTTCCTGTAACCGCTAAATCAAATGATTTGCCATCTACAGAAAAGCTGTAATTACCAGTGATATCTTGTATGCTCATATCATTTACCACATGGCGATCTCCTTGAACCCAATTTTCAAAAAGGGTAGTAGACTTGTCAAAAATATCTCCGTTTGTAATTAAGAAATTTGCATGACTACCCGTGTTTAAGTTTCCAATATCGGTTCTTCCTAAGATTTTAGCAGGAACAGATGTGAGTGCTTCTAAGGCTTTGGTTTTGTCAAATCCTCTTTTAATTGCCTTTTGCAAGTTCTTGTGGAAAGAGGCTACAGATTTTAAATCGTGTGTGGTTAGTGCAAACGGAACACCGCCTTTAGATAGCATTGCCAAATTTGAAGGCTCTTGATTCCATCTTCTCATGTCACCCAAAGAAATCTGCTGAGCAAGCAAAGGGTTGCTTACATCATAAGCGTTTCTAAAATTGATAGGTACAATCATATGTGCACCTGTCGCTTTGATGTCGCTGATTCTTTCAAACTCTAGGCCGTCACCTAAAATGGTATATTGAATTCCAAATTCGTCACCCACCTTGTCTGCTCTTAAGGCGTCTAATACGCTTCCAGCTTCAAAAATTTGTTTCAAATTCTTATTGTTATTCAAGGCTTCAAGAGCTGCATCTTTATTTTTAGCACCTCCATTCGAGTACCAATCAGCATCTAAATACATTTGACGCAATAAGGCCATAGCTCCCATTCTAGATGTTGGGTAAGATTGTCTAGACAATACACTCTTGCTAAAAGACAAATACTGAGCAGATCTTTTGTCAAGTATTCTGTAGGCATCATTAGAAGATGAATTTAATGCAACGAGCATCCCGTTTCCTCGGACAATTCCATCATGTACATGTGTGTTGACAACTCCAAAACCAGCTTTGACAAGTTGTTTCGCTTTTCCATTGTCAAAAGAGAATTGAGTAGAAGCATCGGTTTCAGGTCTTATGTGGTCGTTCCAGTAGTAACCTGTTCTTTCAGCATCGTACTGTGGTCTTCTACTATTTGATCTCGGTCTTCTTGGTTTTTTTACCCCAAAGTTAGAGTAGACATCAATAAAAGAAGGATAAATCGTCTTTCCAGCTAGATCAACAGTTTTCACTCCTTTCGGAATTCTTACTGATTTACCAACGTTAACAACTTTACCATCTTTTACCAATAAAGTTCCTTTTTTGATGATTTGTGAGGGACTCACATAAATCTTAGCATTTGTAAATGCCACGGTCGTGTTTTTTGTAGTCTTAACACCCGTATTGGTTGGGAAGTACTCCTGAGCTTGCAGTAGGGGAACTGACAGCATCATGAGTACTAAGAGTAGTTTTCTCATGTATTAATTATTTGAATAGTCTTTAAATTTATTGAGAACTCTTTTTACAGAGAGAAATTAAAAAGCTTTTAACAAAATTTTAAGAAATAAAAATACCACTAAAATGGTAGTTGTACCAAGTTTTATGACTCTGCTTTTACAGAAATTTCATTTTTGAAGTACTGTACAAATAAGTCCACCACATAGTTGTAAGAATCTACTCCTTTGGCTTGTTTGTTAGACTTTAAATAAGCATTGTATCCTTTCTTGATGAGCGGTTCGAGAGGATTTTCAAATGAGTTCCAAAATTCATTAGAGTGCTTAAAATCTTTTTTTATTCCAAGGTTCAAAGAGCTAAAAACAGGTTTATATCTTTCGGGATCTCTTCGATACAATTCAAAAATAGCGTAACGAACAGCCATTCTGTATGCGGCATATTGAAAGTAAATGTCTTTGTTGTGAACAGCTGCTAAGAAACCGACAAAATTGGCTTCGTTTTCGGCAGCCAATCCTATCTGATGCGCCATTTCATGACAGGTAGTAGTAGGGAAACTAGTTTTGGGAATTCTCTTATTTACATGAGCCTCTCCAGTTAAAGGGTTTAAATACCCAGATGTTCCATTGTAGCTTTGTACAAGACTCATTAATGAGTTTTTCGCTGTTCCGTATTTGTATGTAAATTGAGGATACGTCAAGGCCAAAGAGTCATACCCCTGTCTAGCCATTTGGTACATTTCAGATTGACTATATGGGTTTTCTACTTTTGTGCTATCAGAACCTGTGATTTGTACTTGGATATCATTCAGTCGTTCAATAAATAAAGTCGACAATTGATAAAGTTCTTCGTTGCTATATTTACTTTTTTGATAGCCTAAATTTTTAGACAATGGTTCTCTGTAATAATTCAGCCCCCAGAATAGGTAGAAACAGAAATAAATAACGGAGCAGAAAGCGATTATACCCACTAACTTTCCTACGAAATTTTTAAAGCGAGTTTTAAAGAGAATGTAAATGAATCGTAACGAATATGCTATGAAAAAGAAGATTAGTAAATCTCCAATAGAAAAAGGAATCCAGCCCAATAAAATTCTAAAAAATGAACTAATGTAGGGATAGATACCATTGGAGTAGTAGCTTTCTACAAACTGCGGGTGAGACTCTACCCATCGCATCAAAATGACCTGGATGACTAAAAATAGAGAGAGGTATAGATTTCTTTTTTGTATCTTCAAGAGGTATATAATTTAAGAACTCAACGATTCAATAATTGAAGGTTAATGTGTCTGATTTTTAAAAATTTAACACCCGAAAAAACAATGCTAGTAGATTGATTTTTTTAATAAAATAAAATCTCTTCTTAGATGTTTAAAAGAGTATTTTTTAATATTTGATCTTTCAATTATCAAAGTAAAAATACACAAGAATTTTACAACTTGATACTTTGTTAACATGATAATAACAATTTGGTGAACAAAACATGTGTACAAATAAATTTCAAAAAAGATAGATCAGGTTTCGGGTAAAAATTTACATTTGCTATCATGGAAAAAACACAATCACTTTCTGGTCAAAAAATAGACAAATCTAGATTGATTAGCTTGGAGAAAGGAAAAATCCCTCCTCAGGCCGTAGATTTAGAGGAAGCAGTACTTGGAGCCATGATGATTGATAAGAAAGGAATTGATGATGTGATTGATATTTTACATCCTGATGCTTTTTATGAAATCAAACATCAGGAGATTTATCGCGTTATCTATGCGTTGTTTCAGGAATCAAAACCCATTGACTTACTAACAGTTTCCAATGCGCTCAAAAAAACAGGAAAGCTAGACATTGTAGGAGGTGACTTTTATTTGATTCGTCTCACACAAAAAGTAGCATCTTCTGCACATATTGAGTTTCACGCTCGTATCATTCTACAGAAATACATACAGAGAAGGTTGATTGCAATTTCCAGTGACATTATTGAAAATGCGTACGATGAAGGCACCGATGTTTTTGATCTGTTGGACGATGCAGAAGGAAAGCTGTTTGAAGTAACCCAAGGAAACCTTAAAAAGAGTTCTGAAGGTGCAGGAGATCTTGTAAAACAAGCCCTCAAGAAAATACAAGATATCTCTAATAAAGAAGGGATGAGTGGTTTGGCAACAGGTTTTACCAAACTGGATGCTTTGACCTCGGGTTGGCAACCCTCTGATTTAATTATCATTGCTGCTCGTCCGGGTATGGGAAAAACCGCTTTTGTAATTTCTATGGCTAAAAATATGGCCATTGATTTCGAACATCCAGTGGCTGTTTTCTCATTAGAGATGTCGTCTGTACAGTTGATTACCCGTATGATTTCATCGGAAACAGGTTTGACCTCAGAAAAACTTCGTAAAGGAAATTTAGAACCACACGAATGGGAGCAGTTGAATGTGAAAGTAAAGCGCTTGTCAGATGCCCCTATCTTTATCGATGATACACCCTCGTTGTCTATTTTTGATTTACGAGCAAAAGCTAGGCGATTGGTATCACAACACGGAGTGAGAATTATTGTGATTGATTACTTACAGTTGATGACCGCAGGAACTGCGACGAAAGGAGGTGGGAATCGTGAGCAAGAAATTTCTACCATTTCAAGAAACCTAAAAGCCTTAGCAAAAGAACTGGATGTTCCTGTGATTGCATTGTCACAGTTGTCTCGTGCTGTAGAAACACGAGGTGGTAGTAAACGTCCTTTGCTATCGGATCTTCGTGAATCTGGAGCTATTGAGCAGGATGCAGATATTGTATCTTTTATTTATCGTCCTGAATATTATGGAATGACAGAATGGGACGATGACGATCATTCACCTTGTGAAGGACAAGGAGAGTTTATCGTAGCTAAGCACAGAAACGGTGGACTGGATAATATTCGTTTAAAATTTACAGGTCACTTAGCAAAATTCTCCGATTTGGAGGAAGGATTCAGCAGCGAGTTCCAATCAAGTATGAATGGAGGCTTTGGAGACGATGCTTTCCCAGACCAACGTATTGAACCGAAAGATGCCTTTGGTTCAGACGAGGACGATGTACCATTTTAGAAACTAACCAACATGAACCAAAATACACAAGAAACTATTGATATTAATGAGATAGAAGTATCCTACACGTTGATACAAAGCAATCTTATTATTGAGATAGGTTAAACGACTCTCTCCTTATTGTCAGCTCTTCGTATGCACTGAGCTTGTCGAAGTGGAGTCAAAGTGTGTTCAAGAGCTTACTTAGGATTTATAGATTTCCTGCCCTAAGCAGGTGGGCTCAATCGATTCTTCGAATCTCATTTCGAAATAATATTAAACTTATGAAAGAAGAAAAAGAATTAACAAAAATTGATATAACAAGTACGACTGCTGAAAAAGCTTTAGACTTTTTAAAAGAAATCTTATTAGATCCTCTTAAGGATGGAGTTGGTGTTTTAAAAGATAGAATTGAAAGTTTTAGAATTCAAAACAGAGTTGATATTGTATTAAAAGCTAAAAAAGCATTTGAAAATAAAGGCTTAAAGTTTCCTAAAAAAATCCCTATTAAAGATATAACAACTTTACTAGAGTATGCCTCATTTGAAGATAATGATGAAATGCAAAATAAATGGGCATCGTTATTAGTTAATACTATAGACCCTAATAATAAATTTAATTCAAATCATGTTTTTTCTCAACTTTTAAACCAACTATCTGTTAATGAGATTTATATATTAAATTTTTTATTCTCCATGTCTTTTATTCAGAGCAATGATGATAGACCATACTATTCTAAATCTAAGTTAATAAAGATCAGTGAAGTAAATTACCACACTGGCTTACTACTTATGGATAATTTGATTCGATTAAGTCTGGTGGAAAAAGAACCTCCAAAATTAAAACTTAAACCTAGCCCTAGTATTACAGGATTTAATTTAGACGATAATATCAGCCCATATTATGATCATACAGAGGACACAGATCAGTTTAGATTATCTAAGCTAGGAGAAGAACTTGTCAGGCAAATAAACTTATATTCTTAAACAATTCACAAAAAACAAATCCACAACTCCACAAATTCATAAAAGATTGTATTTTTATACTTCGACAGGCTCAGTATGACATGTTAGTTTGATTTATGAAGAAACTCCTATTAGTATTTACATTTTTATTCTTATCTCATTCCATTTGGGCTTCTTTTGTTTACATTCCTATGAGTCACGACAATCAGAAGAATCACCTCAAAGCCTATGGAATTGTGTATTTTTCTCTACAATCGGGGTTAAAAGCCAAGTGGTTACTCAATTACGATGGAGGTGCCTTTCTCATTGAGAACAATCCGATTATCGAGAATGAGTGTAAAATTAGAGGAGTTTCTTACCAGATCATTTCGGATGCCAAATCGCAATTAATTTTACAAGAGATTTCATCACCATCAAAGAATCAAGAAGCAGTTACTCTGGAAAAAGCGCCCAAAATTGCTGTGTATTCGCCAAAGGATAAGATGCCTTGGGACGATGCAGTAACCATGGTATTAACTTATGCTGAGATTCCATTTGATGTTATTTATGATGAAGAAGTTTTAAACGATAAGCTGTTATTGTATGAGTGGTTGCATTTACATCACGAAGATTTCACGGGTCAGTATGGACGATTTTATGGAGCCTTTAGAACTGCACCCTGGTACATAGAAGGTAAACGAAGAGCGGAGGCAGAAGCAAAAAAGTTAGGGTATACAAAAGTATCTCAATTAAAATTAGACGTTGCTAAAAAAATCCGCGACTATGTAGTTGGAGGTGGTTTTATGTTTGCGATGTGTTCTGCCACAGATAGCTTTGATATCGCTTTATCAGCAGATGGAGTAGATATTGCTGAGTCTATGTTTGATGGAGACCCTTCAGAATCGAACTATCAGTCTAAAATTGATTTTTCAAAAACCTTTGCTTTCAAAAGTTATAATTTGATTCGAAATCCGATTGTGTATGAGTTTTCATCCATTGATATGACACGGAAACGTAGGATTCCAAAGACATCAGATTACTTTTCACTACAAGAATATTCAGCTAAATGGGACCCAATTCCTACTATGTTGACACAAAATCACACACAACTAGTAAAAGGTTTTATGGGGCAAACGACCTCTTTTGATAGAAAAAATATAAAGCCAAACGTATTGGTAATGGGTGAAAACAAAACGAATAGAGAAGGAAAGTATATTCATGGAACCAAGGGTAAAGGATTCTTTACTTTTTATGGAGGCCACGATCCTGAAGACTATACACATAGAGTAGGAGACCCAAAAACTGAATTAGATTTACATCCAACATCACCTGGTTATCGCCTCATTTTGAACAACGTACTCTTTCCATCGGCCAAAAAAAAGAAACAAAAAACATAATGTAAGTACAACTACGTATGTGTAATGATGCAAATCGTTGTAATTTTACACTACACACAAGTTGAGAGGGGGCAACATCACAATTTTTTATTTTACCCGAATAAAATATAATTTTTGCTATAAAAAGAAAGTGATGTTAGCTCCTTTTTTTCGTTAATAACCTGTTGATTTTACTTCTAAAATTTAGTTGTTGATTGTAGTGTAAAAAAGTACATTTGTCCAACAATTAAAACTTCATGGCTACTACACAACAATTACAAGATTTTACGCAACAAGTTCGTAGAGATATTTTAAGAATGGTACATGCTGTTAATTCAGGCCACCCTGGAGGATCTCTTGGGTGTGCAGAATTTTTTACAGTACTATATCAAGATACAATGGATTATTCTACAGAATTCTCCATGGATGGTAAGAACGAAGATGTTTTCTTTTTATCGAACGGGCATATTTCACCAGTATACTACAGTGTGCTGGCAAGAAGTGGATTTTTCCCAGTAGAAGAGTTAGCAACATTTAGAAAATTAGACACTCGTTTACAAGGGCACCCAACAACTCATGAAAAACTTCCTGGTATTCGAATTGCTTCTGGCTCACTAGGACAGGGGATGAGTGTAGCTTTAGGAACTGCTCTAACGAAGAAGTTAAATGGTGACGACAAACTTGTTTATTCTTTACATGGCGATGGAGAATTGCAAGAAGGACAGATATGGGAAGCAGCCATGTACGCTTCGGCAAAAAAAGTAGACAATATTATCGCTACCGTAGATTTAAATGGAAAACAAATCGACGGATCAACAGATGATGTTTTACCAATGGGCAGCATTAAAGCAAAATTCGAAGCTTTCGGATGGGATGTTTTGGAAGTAAAGGAAGGAAATGATGTTGAAGCCATTAAAGCTGGCTTGGCAGATGCAAAATCAAGAACAGGTAAAGGAAAACCTGTATGTATTTTATTGCATACAGAAATGGGTAACGGTGTTGATTTTATGATGTATACTCATGCTTGGCACGGAAAGGCTCCAAATGACGAGCAATTAGCAACAGCTTTAGATCAGAATCCTGCTACATTAGGAGATTACTAATCAAACAAATATAATATAGAAGAATCTCGGAGTTAACCTTCGAGATTTTTTTATGTTTTCTTTTACAGATCGGTGTAAGTAAAGAAGTATCTTTACGTCACTTAAATTAAAATTCTTTTATGCGAATAGGTATTGTTTGTTATCCAACATTTGGTGGTAGTGGAGTATTAGCAACTGAGCTAGGTATGGCACTGGCAGACAAAGGTCACGAAGTTCATTTCATTACTTATAATCAGCCTGTCCGTCTGGATTTTATCTCTCATCAATTGCATTTTCATGAGGTTTTAATGGAGGAATATCCTCTTTTCCAGTACCAACCTTATGAATTGGCTTTGTCTAGCAAACTGGTTGAAGTGGTACGAAAGCATCAACTAGATATTTTACATGTTCACTATGCAATTCCACATGCCTATGCTGCTTACATGGCTAAAATGATGCTAAAAGAGAAAGGAATAGATATTAAAGTAGTAACAACGCTACACGGAACAGATATTACATTAGTGGGAAGTCACCCTACATATAAGATAGCTGTTGAGTTTAGTATCAATAATTCTGATGTAGTAACAGCAGTTTCCAATAGTTTGAAAGAGGATACTAAAAGATTGTTCAATATTTCTAAGTCTATTAAAGTTGTTCATAACTTCATTGATACAAAAAAATACGACAAAGAACATGAGGCTGAATGTAAAAGAATTGCGTTGGCTAAGCCTAATGAGAGAATCTTAACACACATCTCAAACTTTAGGCCAGTTAAAAAGGTTGATGATGTGATTAAGGTTTTTTATGAAGTTCAAAAAGAAGTGCCTTCAAAATTATTAATGGTAGGGGATGGTCCTGAGAGATTTGATGCTGAAAAGCTGGTAAAAAAATTAAAAATCAAGGATAAAGTCATCTTTTTAGGAAATAGCAATGAGGTGGCAAAAATATTATGCTATTCAGATGTCTTTTTACTCCCATCAGTTAGTGAGAGTTTCGGGTTAGCTGCATTAGAAGCTATGGCAGCTGATACGCCAGTAATATCAACAAATACAGGAGGAATACCAGAAGTAAATGTGCATGGAGTAACAGGGTTTTTAAGCAATGTTGGAGATGTAAAAGAAATGGCAAATAATGCACTCAATATCTTGGAAAGTGATGAAGTTTTGATGAAGTTTAAGAAAAATGCAAAAGAGCACACCAAGCAATTTTCGCTATCAAACATTCTTCCAGTTTATGAAGAAATCTACAGTTCGGTACTAGAAAAAGCACTTTAGGCACTGTAATACTCAAAACTTTCAATCATGAGCTCCTTGGTAACAGAGCAGTCTAATTGAAAATCTTCAAAATCATTTAGCAAAACAAAGTTTATCTTTCCTGCAATATTTTTTTTATCGTGCTTTAAGTAGGATAAAATAGAAGCATAATCTTCTTTTGAAATAATAACCTTATCAAATAGAAAATTGATCAATTCTTTCACCTCTTGTGTTTTTTCTGGGGTTAAGGAGAGAAGTTGAGATGAGATATAAGATTCACACACCATTCCTATAGCGATGGCTTCCCCATGCTTTAAGGATTCTTTCTCGTTAGAATCTAAAAAATAAGACTCTATTGCATGCCCAATTGTATGTCCAAAATTTAATATTTTTCGCAGCCCTTTTTCTTTTGGATCTTCCAATACAACTTCATTTTTTATTTGTATTGACCTTTTTATTAATGATTTGATTTTTAAATTATTGAAGTATTTTATCTGATCTATTAGTTTAAAATCTCTTGTCAACCCATATTTAATGATTTCGGCCATTCCAGAACGTATCTCTCGCTCGTTAAGAGTCATAAGATAATCGTCATCGACAAGAACCATTTGAGGATTGGAAAAGAGTCCAATTTGATTTTTTAAAGTACCTAAGTCAATACCCGTTTTTCCACCAACTGAAGCATCAACCATACTCAATAGGGTAGTAGGAATATTGATAAAATTGATCCCTCTTTTATAAGTAGATGCGACAAAGCCGCCCATATCAGTAATCACACCACCTCCTAAAGTAATCAACAAACTATTTCTATCAGCTTCTAACTCCGTAAGCGCATGCCATATTCCAGAACAAGTTTCTAAATTTTTATGCTCTTCACCAGATTCAATCTCAATAACTTCTATCCGAATGTCAGTATGTAATTGAGGCATGAATTTAGGATAGCAATGTTCCATCGAATTTTCATCCACTAGAATAAAAATGCTTGAATACTTTTTATCTGCAATACAGTTATTTAGCTCCTTATAACCATTCTCTTTAAAATGCACAAAATAAGTACTCGATTTGATAGACTCCATACTTTAATAATTATGCTGCAAATTAATGACAAAATATTGAATAATTTCACTTAGCTCTCTATCTTTGTTTTCATCAAAATCAATACAAGAATAATAGAATGAAACTCTTTGATAATACAAAAATTGCCTTCTCATTAAAATCTGACTCAGAATTAGAAAGAGCGTATTTTTTATTCAAACTAATCCAAAGTCAGCCTATGGTGAGAATTGGTACGGCTGTTACAAATTTTGCCCTAAAAGCTCACTTACCTGTCGAGGGATTGATTCGTTCAACTGTTTTCGATCACTTTTGTGGAGGTGTTACCGAAGAAGATTGTATGAACAATATAGATCAGATGTTTAAACATGGCGTATACTCTGTGTTGGATTATTCTGTTGAAGGGAAAGAAGCAGAAGAACAGTTCGATTTTGCTATGGAAAAGACCTTGTTGAGCTTGGATTTTTGTAAGGAAAAAGAGTCTATACCTTTTGTTGTGTTTAAACCTACTGGAGTAGGTAGATTTAAACTGTATCAAAAACTTACAGAGAAAGAACCTCTTAACAATGAAGAGAAAAGTGAGTGGATTCGTGTAGTAAGCCGATTCGATCGGATTTGTAAAAAAGCGTATGAATACGATATTCCCATATTAATTGACGCTGAAGAGAGTTGGATGCAAGATGCTGCTGACAACCTGATTGAAGAAATGATGGAGAAATACAACAAAGAAAAAGCAATTGTATTCAATACACTGCAAATGTATCGCCATGATCGTATGGATTATCTGAAGGAATTGCACCAAAGAGCCTATCAAAAAGACTTTCATATCGGATTAAAAGTTGTTCGAGGAGCTTATATGGAAAAAGAACGCGAAAGAGCAAAAGAAAAAGGATATTCTTCTCCTATTTGTGTAGACAAGCAGGCCACTGATGACAATTACAACGAAGCAATTGTTTACATGATGGAGCATAAAAAAATGACGCTGTTTGCGGGAACTCATAACGAAGAAAGTTCGTACAAACTTATTGAGCTTGCTAAAAAGCACAAAATAAAACCAGAAGACAAGCGTCTTTGGTTTGGTCAGTTGTATGGAATGAGCGATCATATCAGTTTTAACTTAGCCAAAGAAGGCTACAATACAGCAAAGTACCTACCATTTGGCCCCGTGAGAGATGTGATGCCTTATTTGATTCGAAGAGCAGAAGAAAACACTTCCGTTGCTGGGCAAACAAGTAGGGAACTCAATTTAATCAAACAAGAGCGTAAAAGAAGAAAATTAGAATGACTTCTGTAGACGAAATAAAGGAATTACTCCAAAAAAATAAGGCCAGATTAAGCAAAGAATTACAACAGAGTAAAGAGGCTGTTGCTTTGATCAAAAAATCGACATATTCTAGTCTTACTGACGAAGAAAAAGATAAGATTAAAGTACAACTTCTTGACATCTTTAAGGCCATACCAGCCTTCGCCATTTTTATGCTCCCTGGAGGTGCTTTATTACTTCCCCTTGTGATCAAACTGATTCCAGATATTTTGCCTAGCGCTTTTAGAGAAGAGGAAGAATAAAGTTGTTGCTTGTTATTAAATTTATAATTCAGCTTCCTACACTACTAATTTGTTGATAAATCTTTTGATAGTGATTTTATGAATGCATTTGCAGTAAATTCTATTCCACGTTTTATTTTAATAGATCCTAAAGGAAATATTATTGACCCTGAAGCTCCAAGGCCCTCTTTTAATAAAACTACATTATTACTTGAACAGCTAATAAATTAGTTTAATTATTTGCTTAATTGATTGATAAAGAATAAAATAAATGTCCTATCGAAATACTGTAAATTCATTATTCTTATTCCTTTTTAATCACTTAGAAAAGCGTACTTTTGCAACGTCAAAAAAGAACAGTATGCAATCCATTAGAAACATCGCTATTATAGCACACGTAGATCATGGTAAAACTACTTTAGTAGATAAAATTATCGATCAAGCGAAAATACTAGATGATCGCAAAGAACGTACCGATTTATTACTAGATAACAATGATTTAGAGAGAGAGAGAGGAATTACAATTCTATCGAAAAATGTATCGGTAACTTACAAAGGAGTAAAGATTAATGTGATTGATACTCCTGGTCACGCTGATTTTGGTGGAGAAGTTGAACGTGTTTTAAAGATGGCTGATGGTGTTTTATTGCTCGTTGATGCTTTTGAAGGACCAATGCCCCAGACAAGATTTGTTCTTGGAAAAGCCTTAGAATTAGGATTAACACCTATTGTTGTTGTTAACAAAGTGGACAAGGAAAACTGTACTCCAGATCTCGTTCATGAAAAGGTATTTGATCTCATGTTTGCTCTAGATGCAACTGAAGATCAGTTGGATTTTACAACCATCTATGGGTCAGCAAAACAAGGTTGGATGAATACGGAATGGCAAACGCAAACCACAGATATCATTCCGCTTTTAGATGCTGTCATTGAAACCATTCCCGAAGCTCCCTATAGAGAAGGGTCTCCACAAATGCAAATTACATCGTTAGATTTTTCTTCTTTTACAGGAAGAATCGCCATAGGACGTGTATTTAGAGGTGATTTAGAAGAAAATAAAGATTACATGCTATGCAAAGCAGACGGTACAACTAAAAAAGTTCGTATCAAAGAATTGCATGTCTTTGAAGGAATGGGAAAAGCAAAAGTTTCCAAGGTGAGAAGTGGAGATATTTGCGCGATTACAGGAATTGAAGGTTTTGAAATTGGCGATACTATTGCAGATTTAGAAGCACCAGAAGCATTGCCAAGAATTGAAGTTGACAAGCCTACTATGAGTATGTTATTTACCATTAACAACTCGCCATTCTTCGGTAAAGAAGGAAAGTTCGTCACTTCTCGTCACTTACGTGATCGTCTGTTTAAGGAAATGGAAAAAAATCTTGCTTTGAGAGTGGATGAAACTGATAGTGAAGACAAATTCAATGTATTTGGACGCGGAATTCTTCATTTGTCTGTATTGATTGAAACCATGCGTAGAGAAGGGTATGAATTGCAAGTAGGAAGACCACAAGTAATTCTAAAAGAAATAGACGGAAAGAAATGTGAGCCTTATGAAACTTTGGTTATTGATGTGCCAGAAGAATTAGCTAGTAAGGCTATTAATCTAGTTACCATACGCAAAGGTGATCTTTTAGTTATGGAGCCAAAAGGAGATTTACAGCATCTCGAATTTGATATTCCTTCTCGTGGATTAATTGGATTGCGTAATAAATTATTAACAGCAACTCAAGGAGAAGCAATTATCAACCATAGATTACGAGGCTACGATGTGTATAAGGGAGAATTTAACGACGTAGTAAACGGAGCGATTGTTTCTTCGGAAGCAGGGAAAGCAACTGCTTATGCCATTGATCGTTTACAAGACAGAGGAAAATTCTTTATCGATCCTAACCAAGAAATCTACAAAGGACAAGTGGTAGGAGAGAATGCAAAACAGGACGATTTAGCAGTAAACCTAATCAAAGGAAAGAAATTAACGAATGTAAGAGCGTCTGGTTCCGATGATGGTGTAAAAATTGCTCCTAAGATTGATTTTTCTTTAGAAGAATGTATGGAGTATATCAAAGAAGATGAATATTTAGAAGTAACTCCAGAAAGCTTACGAATGCGTAAGATTAATTTTGTTCGTTAATTATTATACAATGTCACACTGAGCCTGCCTAGTTAGGCAGGGCAGACAAACCCGTCGAAGTGTAGTCATAGAAATTCAATACAAATCAAAAGCTCAAGAAAATTCTTGAGCTTTTTTGATGAAATACACCTTGTAAATAGAGCTCAAATTCTTGGTAACAAAGTTTCATCTCGCTCGTTTTCTTTGAAACGAAGAAAACCATGAAATCTAAAAAACTACAAAGTCTAGGAGGTATTGCCTCTATTTTACAAGCTCTTATTTACATCTCAGCTTTTATTGTATATGGAGGCGTATTAACTTATCCAAGTGCTAATGCTAGTACTCAGGAGAATTTACAATTCCTTACAGACAATTACCTTACCTTATCTATTTTAAATTTGATCATCTATGTACTATTCGGAATTTTATTGATTCCTTTGGTAATGAGCATTCATCAGAGATTGAAAAATAACACTCCTATTATTTCAAAAGTCGCTTCTGTACTTGGATATGTCTGGGTAGGATTGGTGATTGCCAGTGGAATGATCTCGAATATTGGTTTGACTTCAGTGATTGAAATGGGGGCAGACAATCCAGAGAAAGCCATGATAGTCTGGTCGAGTATCAATATAGTAACAGAAGGGTTAGGAGGAGGAAATGAAATTGTTGGTGGATTATGGGTGTTGTTAATAAGCATTGCAGCCCTATCTGGGAAGGTATTTTCAAAAGGATTGAACTTCTTAGGCCTCTTAGTAGGGTTAGCAGGCGTTCTAACAATTTATCCCTTAGAATTATTCACTGAAATTTTTGGGCTAGGTCAGATTCTTTGGTTCTTATGAATTGGATTCACCTTACTATTAGAAAATAAGCTAAAAAAAGCTTAAAAAATATTATACGAATCTGTCTACTTGGCAAGAAAGACTTCTAGAATCATTTTTTGGTCCTAAAATCGACTATTTTCGACCTGTCTGCCGAACACACTTTCTTATTAGTTTAGCTAGGGTCTTAGCTTGGAAGAAAAAATTAAATCCGTATGATTAGAATAAGCTGATATTGATTTTCTTAAATCGTATTTGTATTGTTTTACATTATATTTGTTTGCTATCATCAGATAATTATTTTATGAACATCTTAAGTAGAATTTTTTTAGTAGCTACTTCCAACTCAGAAGTACACTTAAAAAGTTTGTTTTCTAAAATACTACTCGTATTAGGTTTTATCCTTAGCATATTGTCTGGCTACTCACAACAATTTAATGATACTGGTACATTTTCGCAATACAGTGTACAAAACGATTCCACAAAACATTGGACGAAAAATGGTTCTTTCAGCTTACTTTTGCATCAAGCTTCATTTTCCAATTGGGTCTCGGGAGGACAAAACTCCTTTTCAGGCTCAGTAAATATAAATCATGAATACAATTATTCGAAAGATAAATTGTATTGGGATATTAAAATTATAGCCAATTACGGAATGAGTAAAGTGGGAGATACTGAGCTACAAAAAACTAGCGATTCTTTTGAATTCAACTCTATGATGAGAAAAAGAACAAGTACCAATTGGTATCATTCTTTGATTGTTAATGTAAGAAGTCAATTTACTAGAGGATACAATCTTTTTTCATTCCCTAAGAAGTATATATCAGACTTTTTTTCGCCAGGATATGTAACAGTATCACCAGGGTATACATTTAAAAAATCTCAAAACGATCACTTTCATATTTCCCCGATTACACTTGAAACCACTTTTGCTAAAAAAGAATTAGCTCCTATGTATAATATTAGAAATGGAAAGGTTTGGAGGCATGAGTTTGGGCTTCTTGCGAACGCTTATTATAAAGTGAATCTTATGAAAAATATTAGCTTTGAAAATATTTTCAGTAGTCATTTTGATTATTTTCGAAGAATAAGCAATGTTGATGTAAACTATCAGGCAAACTTAATAATGCAGGTCAATAAATACATCTCAGCAAATTTTAACTTCCAAATTATTTTTGATGATGATACGTCTAAAAAAGCTCAAATACAACAAAATATGGGGTTCTCAATTAATTATTTTTATTAACAGATGATATTAGCTTTTACATTATTCGAAATAAAAATCGCTTACAAATTTAATTTAAAGATGAATTATTATTTTTATTGTAGTTAATTTTTTACATCGATTGCTTGCACAATTCAAAATTTATTTGAAACCTTTGTTCAGAAATAAAATAAGACATGAAATTTATTCAACACCATCGCCATCATTCTCTTACTTGTCCTCAAGCGAGCTGAATATGTATTGAATAAATTCAAAATATTTAGGAACCCGTTTGAGAACATCAAGCGGGTTTTTCAATTTTTGTCTAGTCCTGAAAAAAGTTGACCATAAATCATTAGATCATGGAAAAATCAACAGAAGGAAAAAGAAAGCAACGCCCACCAAGACAGTATTGTGAACA
>JANQMD010000022.1 GCA_028280265.1 Flavobacteriaceae bacterium | reverse complement strand
CAAATCAATACCACTAATAATTCCATCTCTAAAGGTACCGTTAGAGTTGTTGTCGCAATCTTCGTAGTTGGTTATGCTTATAGGAAGTGCTGGTTGTGGATGAACAATGACATCAAATTGTGAAATACCGTTTGCACACATGGTGGTGGAGTTAAATACTCTTACATAGACAATATTATTTGTCAGAGCTTGATTGGAAATAACATCATTCAATGGAAGTACACCATTAATTGCATTTTGTCTAGTGGCATGATAAGAAACAGAAAACTGCGTAGGGTCTTGTGTTCCTAGAATGGCTGCTTCGGTCCTAGCTCTTATAGGAATAGACTGAGAGATTCCGTTCTGTGCAGACCCATCAGAATCATCATCACAAACTTCTACAGGCCCAGCTGGATTCGCTACTGGTAGCGGATGTACAATCAAATCAAAGCTTGTATGGTTTGTAAAGCACCGTGTTGGATTTGATGTATTGGTGACTCTTACATAAATGGTTTGCCTATTAGGTGAAGTTCTATTCTCATAGGCTGTTGTATTTGTAATGGCATTTGCTCCAGAAGCGGCATCTCCAGGAGAAACATGGTAGGTTACCTGATAGTTTGCTGGATTTTGTGAGCCTAAAATAGTCGCAGTTTGACTGCTTAAATTAAAAGTTTGCACAATTCCATTAAAGCCATCGCCATCATCTAGATTATCACAAAGCTCTAGATTACGAACGGTACCTGCTGTTGGAACAGGGTCGACAACTAAGTTGATTAAAGGAGCCACCCCAACACAATCGTTGTTCACTCGATTGTCTACACGAACAAAGATTTGTTGTGAATTAGGATACCCTATATTTCGATAGTTAGCAGGGTTTGTTATTGCATTGATTTCAGAAAGTGCATCGTTTAAGTTTCTGTAATATGAAACGATTAAATTGGGTCTAACGGAAGCATTGAATAGGCTTAATAAATCTGTTCCAACCTGACTAAAGTCAAAGGATGAAACCCCATCTCTGTCATTATTGACACCATTTGTATCTGGAGCAAAGTCATCACAGGTAGTAAATGTTCTTGGCGTAAATGTAGAAGTTACAATGGTGGCACTCGGAGATACCACTAAGTTAACTTGCCCCACACTATGACAACCAAAAGCAGAAATAACTCTTACACCCACAACATCGGTATTCACAGTTCTGTTTGTAAATGCTTGGGATTGGGCGGTTGTAAATGCATTTGTACCAGCTTGTGCATCTGCAACTGAAGGGTAAAAGACAAAGGTTTCATTCGCAAAATTTGCAGAGATGTTTACAGCAGCTTCGTTTAAGTTGAAAATACTGAAACCATCGTTGTTGTCATCACACTGTCTTAAATTGATAGGTGTATTGATGACAGGCACAGGTTCTACAGTTAAGGTAATTGCATTGGACGTGCTTCCACAGCTATTTCCAGTTCGTTGTAGTTGAACTCTATACTGATAATTGTTGAAACCTCGTGATAGGTTTGCAATTTGTAATGTGTTTGTTGTTACATTGCTATAGGAAGCATTATTTGCGAGTGTTGTCCAGTTCGTTCCTCCATCCGTGCTTTGTTGCCATTGGAATGCATCAGCGGTACTGTCTATGGTGATGGTAGATGTAGAATTTTCGCACAATGAAACATTTACAAAAGGAGTATTTAGTATGATAGGAGCACCAGTACTGTAATTAGAGTTAGGGACTGTATATCCATCGGGAATTCCTGTTACTTTTCCTACTGCATTTACTGTTACGGGCGAAGTACCGATAATAGTATCGCCATCGCCATCTATATAACCTGCTTCTATAACGTCTGAACAATTATCTCCATCGCTGTCAAAATCTAAAAAACTTAGTAAGGCATCAGCATCAGGATTGGCAACAGTGTAGGATAGAATAAAATTATCGGGAGCTGTTTCGAGAGCATTTACTAGTCCGTTTGCGCCTACAGTAGCGGCAGCATTGTCTATGCGACCATCTAAATTCGCATCGCTTTGAGTATGACCAGATTCGAAGAGATCGTAGACACCATCATTATCACTATCCAAATCCAAATGATTGGGAACTCCATCACCATCAGAATCTAAAGGAGTAATTGTACCCGAGGTAAAGAAGTCATCTAACCCATCTAAATTTGTGTCATTTCCAGTCAATGTTACCAGCATTCCAGAAGCCTCTACCAAATCAGGAATACCATCGTTGTCGGAATCTGCATCCAGAGCATCCGGGATGTTATCTCCATCACTGTCTCGCTTAAAACAGGTGAGTTTAAAGTTTCCAGCAAACGAAGAGGCTTGTGTTAGATTTCCTAAGTAATGACGAAATGAAACCTGAGTAACCTCACTAGCTACAAAGCGAAAAGGGGTTGTTCCGTTAGGCGTAGGATTTAACTTAAAACGAATTACAGAAGCTGAAAAATTATTCACTCCTGTTTCGAAAAAATCATCAAAATCAGTATCAATTAATAAGATATTATCAGGATCTACTAAAGTGATGTTTTTTGTAGAAGGCCCAATAGATATGGTAAATACTTCTCCGTCTACTATGGTATGTGTAACGGCAGTGTTTTGCAGGAACTCAACGTTAGCAGGCTCATTGAAAGCAAGAGTATACGTAAGTTCATTGTTTAATGCAGGATTTACATTGGTAGTAATATTTCCTGTGGCATCACCTGTGATGGTAGATACTCCAGTTTGATTCAACGTAGGCGTTATAAAAGTAGCATCTGTAGAACTATCCATAAAGTTAAGGATAGGGTTGTTGATGTTGGTGAAATCGATATTAACATTTCCTCTAGACTCGTCGCAATTTGCAATACCATCATTGTCAAAATCTACATCCACGTTATCAATGATAAGATCTCCATCGAGATCATCAGGACATAAGCTTACAGGAATCTCTTGAGAGTCAAAAGTTGAGCCAGAGCAAGTAATAGTACCAACCAATTTATATCGGCCAGCCTGAGTAGGTGTAATCGTGTTTGTTGTATTTCCTGTAGTCACAAACCCGCTTCCATCATTAAAAAACCATTCAACAGTATCGAACAGTGCAATGTTAGGAGACACAATCGTTAAATTAGGGATACAATTTCCTAAAACAGAAACATTGTTGGAAAAATTAATCTCAGGTGGAGATGGGAAACCCGAATAGAAACTTCCCGAAGTAGCAAAACCATTTCTGTTAAAATAGGCACAATACAATTCTTGTGTACTTGCTACAGACACATTTCCTGTTAAACCGTTAATTTTATAAGTTACATAATTGGGGTTACCAGAAACAATAGATGGGGCTGAGGTTATGGGGCTTCCATTTACGGTAACCGTAGCGCCCGCATTTGTTACAATGGTCACACCTCCATTAAAAATCTCATTCCCAATATTATTAATGCTAGCAATATTATTTACATCTCCACGATTTTCACAACTTAAAGGAGGAACAAAAAACATTCCTTGATTCGCTTCAGAACCAGCTGTACCCCCTACACTTTGATAGGCAAATACAGGTTTTGAAGTGTTTACATACATATTCCCTGAGCCGTTGAAAAGGTTGCCTTCTATAACATAGTATTGACCAGCATTAATGGTTGCCACCAGTGAAGTTCCATTAATTCTGATATCTGTAGCATCTTGGTGAGCAACAATAATTACATTTTCCCATGCATCAGAAGTTCCAGGAAGCCCCTCTCCTCTTACAAATATATATTCTGAACCTATTTTTGAAGCATCTACAATTTGATCGATTCCATAATCACGACCAGCACCTAAACCTGAGCTTCCAGTAGAAGACCCTGAATTTACTACTATGGGCTTATCTGAGCTGATTAATGTTCCAATTAAATCATTGGGATTTTGGGCTCCACTATCTTGTATCGCGATGATATAACTTTCTCCTTCATTTAAAGAAACACTAAAAGGAAATGTTCCTGTATAATTCAACAAAACAGCAGTTGCAGGAAGATCACTGAATGTAACAGTTGTATTATTTTCTGTGGCCATTACAGAAGCAAACGCCAAATGATTGATTACCTGAGTTTCTCTTACAAAAGCTCCAACTCTAAACTGTGTTCCTAAGGCAGTTAACCCCTTACTTACCAATGCCCCTGCATGGAATGTATTATCAGAGCGTGTTCTAATAGATACATATATAACATCATCAGCATCAATAATAAAACCCTTGTTGTTTACAACAGAACTTACCAAGAAGGTAGGAGTAATTAATTGGGTAAAATTATTCCCAATTAGAATTTCTCGTGGATTCGCATTGGAAACAGTACCTGTAATTGTAGTTGAAGCAGGTTGACCTACAAAAGTAACCGAAAAAGGGATGTCTCTATTCTTTGGAGTAGAGATATAGATGTATTGATTTCCTACACCATCGGATGATGTTAAAGGTGGAATATAGTGTTTCGTACTTAATTGTGCTAATATCGATTGGCTAGCGAAAATACAAAGCAACAGAAGAATGAGAGCTCTCAAACGCATTTGATAAGGGTTTGTTGTGTATACAAAACGTCAAATATAGCTTAAAAGTATCACACTACCTTGTTTTTTAACAAGGTGTGTATAGGTATTGTTTTGTTATGAATGGGAATTAAAAAGCGCAAGTAAAAACTTGCGCTTTTTAATGATTTATTTTTTGATACTTTTATACGTCTCTCTTCTTAAGTAATTTGTATGATAAATAGATAAAGATAAATGTCCATGCAGAAACAATAAGAACATCCAGAATCTGAACAGAATAGCTTTTTGTAAACTGCTCTCCAACTTGATTGGCAACCGATCGAACTGCACCCAAACGTGAGAAAGGCTCTTTAATTAAGTTAGCCATAGATTCAAGTGGGAAAAACTGCATGACACCGTTTACTCTCTCGGTCATATTATCAAAGTTTCTAAACTGATAAAAAAGAATTCCTTTAAGTATACTTTCAATGATTAGCCAAACTACCAATCCTCCTACTGCAAAAGCCGATCTTTTTACTAAGATTCCAAAGAACAAGCCAAAAGAGAAAAAACCTACTAACTTGATAAAAAAAGCAAGTAAATATTCTAGTCCAGAAGTCACAATGTTAAACTCATTGTAATCCGAGTAAATGAATCCTAAAATAAGGGACACGATGAATACAAAAACCGTAGAAACAGCAGCAAATGCAATAACAGTGTAAAATTTAGAGAGAATGAACTCTTTTTTGCTTAAACCATCTATTAAGTTCTGTTTCAGTGTTTTATAGCTATACTCATTGGCCATCATGGATACAATAACGAGCAATAAAAAAAACTTTAAAATGGCCGCCATGAAGGTATTAAAGTGCCAGATGTATGGGAAGTTGAAAATTCCTGCTTCAGCTAGGTGAAACTTTACAGGTCCAATATCAAATTTAATAGCCGCAATAAGTGCAATTGAGGTTAATAATCCAAAATATATGATGGATAAGATCCTACTGGCCTTATTGTATCTTAATTTGTGAAATTCTATAGATAAAAGTCTTAACATGACGTATTTTTTAGGTTAGTTGTTGTTGGTTAGGTCTAAGAACTGTTGCTCTAAACTTGGCATACGTTTTACGAGATGAGATAAAACAATTCCTTTGTTAAACAAGAAAGAGTTAATCTCATTAGCTTCCATTTGCTCGCTAAGATTGGCAATGATTAAATCACCATCTTTTTTGACAGATCCAATAGAATGATGGCTTTCCAAAAGATTCAGTAATTCATCTTCTTTGCTGTCTACACGTAATTCGAACAAGCCATTTGAAGCAGTCATTTCATCAACTCGACCGCTGTAAAGTTTTACCCCTTGTCTAATAACAACAACGTGACTACATACTTTTTCTACTTCATCCAATAGGTGAGAGGCTAATAAAATTGTAGTACCATTTTTAGCGATCCCTTTAATAATTTGACGAATTTCATGAATCCCCTGTGGGTCTAAGCCATTGGTAGGTTCGTCTAAAATTAAAATCTCAGGATCATTCAGTAAAGCAGAAGCAATGGCTAATCTCTGTTTCATACCCAGAGAAAAAGTTTTAAATCGACTGTTTCTTCTTTCGTATAAATTTACCGTCTTTAGCTTTTCATCTATTTTATCCGCAGGAATACCTTTGATTTTACAGATAAGTGCTAAATTCTGAACTGCGGTCATGTATGGGTAAAAGTTAGGTCGCTCAATAATAGCTCCAACACGTTTTAAAGCCTCGTGAGTTGATAACTTCCCGTCGAACCAACTGAATTCACCAGAAGTTCTATTCACCACATTTAAAATAATACCTAGTGTGGTAGATTTACCACTTCCATTGGGACCAAGAATACCATATACGTTTCCTTTTTGAATGTCGAAAGAAAGGTTATTTACGGCATGAACTCGACCGTATTTTTTGTCGAGATTTTTAAGAGATAAGATTGTTTCCAAAGATGTATACGTTGGTTAATTTTGTAAAGTAAGACGACCAAGATACAAATTTGTTACAGGTGTTGGCTATAAAGTTTGAAAGTAGTGAAGTTGCAAAGTCTCAAAGTTGCAGAGTCTCAAAGTTGCAAAGTCTCAAAGTTGCATAGTTTGAGAGAGAGAAAAGTATTTTAAGATTGTAAATATGTTGCCGAATTTTACTTAAAACCTAGAAATTATCTAAATCCATATCATCAATACTATCAAACTCATCTCCAAACCCATCATCAAATAAATTATCTACTGTATCAGCTGTAAATTCCTTGTTGGGAGCTTCGGCAGGCATTTCACCCACGGATAAGATCGTTTTAGGAAGCCCTTCAAGCTCTTCTCTTGAGATTTCTATGGCTTCAACATAGAAAGTCCACATGTTGAAAAAATCATATACATAAATGAGCTTATCATTGACTTCAGGTAGGCTTTTTCTTAGAAAACTATTTTGCATAGAAATTCCTTCACCAGCTTCAGACATATTGAAAAGTGGAATTTCTTGACCTTGATTCCAGTCTTGGTCTGATCTGTAAAATGAGGCCATTTCACTTCCGTCAAAACCAAAAGATGTTGCTATTGCGTAATGCAAAGCTTCTAAATTAATTTTATGATCTACGACAATAGTTCTAATTACATCTTCTTCTGTGTCTAGGATAACTCGAATCTTATACATGTATCTTGCAGAAATTTATGCCGTAAAATTACAACATTTTATTATGTACTTTTACATAGTTAAATAATTCTAATGGATAAAAATCAAATTCTAAAAAGGTTTAATGATCGTTGTCAAAACACCTTAATGGAAACACTTGATATAGAGTATGTTGATGTTGGAGAAGATTTTTTGACAGCTAAAATGCCTGTAACTTCTAAAGTGCATCAGCCTTACGGTCAATTGCATGGAGGAGCATCAGCTGCACTTGCAGAGACAGTTGGGAGTGCTGCTTCACATTTTTTTATTGATGGTAAAAATCAATTAGTCAATGGTATTGAGCTGACGATTAATCATGTGAGAAGCAAGAGAGAAGGAGTGGTGTATGCAACGGCTAGAAATATTCACATGGGAAAATCTACTCATCTCTGGGAAGTTAGAATTGTTGATGAAAAGGACAATCTGATATCCATTTGTAAAATGACAAACATAATTTTAGATAAGAATCGATAATTATGAAGCTTTTTAAAAAGATTCTCAAGATACTGGGAACTCTTCTAGGTATTATTGTAATTGTACTCTATGTACTTTTTTATAGGGCTACAAGTCCGAAATCTGACCAGAGTGTTTTTGAAGAGTTTCAAAAGTTGGGTATTCAACCAGAAATAACCAAGGAAAAATACCAAAAATTTGACTACAGAAAAGTAGCTGTTGTTCGTGATACAAGTCTGCCGACAATTGTTTTTGTGCATGGAACCATAGGATCTGTTTTGGACTTTAAAAGATATATGACTGATAGCCTTTTACTAGAAAAGTTTAATATGATTGTATACGACAGAATAGGTTACAACTATAATGAAAATAATAGTGTACAAGAATCCATTGCTTTTGAGCGAGACATGTTGGAGTCAATCACGCAGCGTATTCAACCTGAAAAAACGATTCTTGTGGGGTATTCTTATGGAGGTCCTATTGCCTTGGCATCTAAGAGAAACTACAGGAAGGTTGTATTGCTTGCACCCGCTGTTTATAGCAAAGTAGAGCCTATGCCATGGATGTTAAATTTCTATCGCTGGAAATTGACTCGATGGTTGGTTCCACCTATATGGAAACAAGCCTCTAAGGAAAAGCTAACACATAAAGAGGATTTAACAAAGTTTGAGAATACTTGGAATACCAATCCGAATAAAGTATTGAGCATTCATGGAGATGCTGATTGGATCGTTCCTTATGAAAACTCAACTTTTTTGGAGAATCAATTTCCCGAAAATCAATTCTCTTTGGTAACTTTACCTGAGGCAGGTCACGGATTGGTATGGTCGCGTTTTTCAGAAATACGTAATGAACTTCTAAAGCAATAAGATTGAATCGTATTTACAGTCAAATCAAAAATCATTATACAAATCAATGGCCCTTTGTTTGTTATCGAAAACCTTTTTCGGATACTATCAAAGGTGTTTTTTGCAAGGATTCCGAGTTAGCTTACACAGACAAATATGATGAGGAAGGATTTGTTTTTTCTCCATTTGACAATCGCAAAAAAAGCATCTTTTTTTCTACTAGAGAAGCTTTAGTCTTAGAGGAAGTATATTCAAATGATCTTGTTATAAGCGCTAAAACAAATTTCAAAATAACACACTCCGATAAGGTGTCGCATATCAATTTGGTGAATAGGGGAGTTGAAAATATTAAAAAAGGGCAGTTAGAAAAAGTTGTTTTATCGAGAGAGGAAGTATTAGAGTTAGATCATTCGGAAATAGACACTATTTTTAGAAAAATGCTAGCTAGGTATCCAAATGCTTTTGTATATGTGTGGTATCATCCAGAAATAGGATTGTGGTTGGGAGCTACACCAGAAAGATTGATTGTCATAGAAGGAGATAAATTTATGACAATGGCGCTCGCTGGTACACAACAGGAACAGAAAGATGTTCCAATTGAGTGGGGAAACAAAGAAAAAAGAGAACATCAATTAGTGGTAGATTATATTGTTTCTCAAATAAAGAATTGCGAAGGGATTGCTGAGTTTAAAGTCTCAGAAACGTATACAGTTAAAGCAGGAAGCCTATTGCATCTAAGAGCAGATATAGAAGGTAAGATGAATGGAGTTCTTCCACAAAAGCTGATTCAAATTTTACACCCAACTCCAGCCGTATGCGGAATGCCAAAAGAAGCAGCAAAAGAGTTTATTCTTGAAAACGAATCATACGATCGATCTTTCTATACAGGTTATTTAGGTGAGATTGAGCCTGATGGGAATTCCGAGATTTTTGTAAATCTACGTTGTGCTCAATTAAATAAGAATGAGGTGATTATTTATGTAGGTGGAGGCATTACTTCTGAAAGTAATGCTGAAAAGGAATGGTTAGAAACGTTAGCAAAATCCGAGACAATCAAAAAAGTTTTATAAAAAAAGCCACCAAAAAATATTGGTGACTTCTTTTTGTGTAAATTGAATTTGAATTTAGCTTTTAAATATCTTCAAAACTTACGTCTGTAAAACTCTCTGTAGTTTTTTCCTCAACAACTTCTTCTTTTTTGTAATCTTTTTGGTGACGTTCGCTAATAACTTCTTCACCTTTTTCATTCACAATAAAGTCAGTTGCTTTTTCTAACATTTCTTTAAAGTCACTAAAATCTTCTTTGTATAAGTAAATTTTGTGCTTTTGGTAATGGTAAGAACCATCGTCGTGAGTAAATTTTTTACTTTCAGTGACGGTTAGATAGTAATCTTCTGCTTTTGTTGATCGAACGTCAAAAAAATATGTCCTCCTACCAGCTCTTAATACTTGCGAAAAGATTTCTTCTTGTTCAACTCTTTCTGCCATAACTCAGGTTAATATTAAATTTTTATTTATGTAATGAGGAACAAATCTAACAAAATATTTTTCTTGTCAAAATTTGAGGCTAAAATTCTTTTTCAAGAAGTTGTTGTTCGTAGATATCTTTGTAATAACCATCTTCTTTGATCAGTTGATTATGAGAGCCTTGCTGAATAACATGCCCTTCTTCTAAAACAATAATCTTATCAGCGTTTTTAGCGGAAGATACACGGTGACTAATGATGAAGGTTGTTTTATTTTCTGAAACTTGTTCTAAGTTTCCGAGAATCTTTTCTTCGGTTTCTGTATCTACAGCAGACAAGCAGTCGTCAAAAATTAAAATTTGTGGCTTCTTAATAATAGCTCTGGCAATAGAAATTCGTTGTTTTTGCCCACCAGATAAAGTAACTCCTCTTTCACCAAGAATGGTGTCATAGCCTTCTTTAAAATCGATAACATTTTGGTGAACTACGGCTTTCTTTGCAGCTTCAATAATTTCTTCTTTGTTAGCATTTTCCTTTCCAAACTTAATATTGTTGGCTATGGTATCTGAAAACAAGAATGGATCTTGTGGAACAAAACCTATATCAGAACGTAATTGATTTAAGTTGATACCTTTAATGGGTTTTTCATCCACAAGAATTGTTCCCGAAGTAGCATCATAGAGTCTAGAGACCAAGTTGACAATGCTTGATTTTCCAGAGCCTGTTTTTCCAAGTATTGCAATAGTCTCTCCTGAATTTACCGTAAAACTGATATTTTTCAGGGCTTCTATATTGGTGTCGTCATACGTTAAAGAAACATTCTTAAACTCAATTTTACCATCAGTTTCAAAAGGTTCTGAACTTGTATTCTGTATTTCAGGAATCACTTCTAAAAACTCATTGATTCTTTTTTGTGATGCCTCAGCTTGTTGTACAATAGAAGTAACCCAACCTACAACTGCCACGGGCCAAGTAAGCATATTTACATAAATAATGAACTCTGCTATGACCCCAATTTGAATCTCACCTGCGATATACTGCTTACCTCCGATATAAATTACAGTAAGATTGCTAATTCCAATTAATAAAATCATCAATGGGAAAAACAATGCCTGCACCTTACTCAGACTAATGTTTTTCTCTTTACTTTCATTCGCCAAAGTTCTAAAATCCCTCATCACTACTGATTCAATTCCATAAGACTTTACAACATTAATCCCAGAAAAGAATTCCTGATTGTATGTTGTCAGCTTAGAAAGGTACTGTTGAACAATGGTACTTTTTTTATGAATAACCTTGCTGATAATGAATATGGAAATTGAGAGAATGGGGAATGGAATTAGCGTATACAAAGTAAGTTTTGCGTCTACTTTAAACATCTGAGTGAGCCCCACAATAAAAAGGAATAACATATTCATGGTGTACATAACAGCAGGTCCAAAATACATACGCACTTTAGAGACATCTTCACTAATTCGATTCATCAAATCACCCGTTCGGTTCTTTTTGTAAAAATTAGTTGAGAGTCTTTGGTATTGCTGATAAATTTCATTCTTCAAATCAAATTCAATCAATCGTGAAGTCACAATAATAGTCTGGCGCATTAAAAAGGTAAAAAAGCCTGCTAAAATGGCTAAGCCGACAATGGTTAAAATGTTCCATAAAAGGTCTTCTCTTACCTCAGAAACATCAGGATTTGCTCCTGCCTTTTTATGAGTTAAGTAATTTTCTACTGAATTTAAAGAGCCACTAATGACACGTGGAATCTGAAGCGATAATATTTTAGATAAAATCGTAATGAATATTCCTATTAATAAGCGCCATTTGTATTTTAAAAAGTACTTGTTTAAGTATTGTAAGGCTTTCATTAATAGTTATGTTGATATTTTTTTGTTAAATAATATATAATAAGACTGCGTTTTATTTGATATGATTTGAAGATATCGTATTTTTGCACTTTATTTTTTGAGAAAAATATAATTTTAACTACCTTAAATCAATATAAATGACATCACAAATAATAGATGCAGCAGCTATTAAAAACGATCCAGTTTTCGGTCAACTTTCCTTTGATGGCCACGAACAAATCGTTTTTTGCAACGACGAAGATACGGGTTTAAAAGCAATAATTGGTATTCACAATACAGTTTTGGGACCTGCTTTAGGAGGGACTAGAATGTGGTCATACAAAACAGAATGGGATGCCTTAAATGATGTATTGAGATTGTCGAGAGGAATGACTTACAAATCGGCAATTACAGGTTTAAACTTAGGTGGAGGTAAAGCTGTCATTATTGGAGATGCCAAGACTCAGAAGAACGATGATTTAATGAGAAGATTTGGAGAATTTGTACATTCCTTAAGTGGTAAATACATTACTGCGGAAGATGTAGGGATGGAAACCAGAGACATGGATGTGATTCGCGAAGTAACTCCTCATGTCACTGGGATATCTGAATCCATCGGAGGGTCTGGAAATCCATCACCCGTAACAGCCTATGGTGTATACATGGGAATGAAAGCGGCAGCTCAGTACAAATTTGGCACGGATAAATTAGAGGGTAAAAAAGTATTGGTACAAGGAGTGGGACATGTTGGAGAAACTCTCGTGAAACATATTACTGATGAAGGAGCACAGGTAATCATCAACGATATCAATGAAGTTAGATTAGAAGAATTGTCTAAAAAGTACAATGCCAATGTTGTGTTAGGCAATGATATTTATGGTTTAGATATCGATATCTACGCTCCATGTGCTTTAGGTGCTACAATAAATGATCATACAATCAATCAGTTGAATGCAAAAGTAATTGCTGGGGCTGCAAACAATCAATTGGCAAATGAAGTGAAACATGGGAAGCTATTACAAGAAAGAGGGATTGCTTATGCGCCTGATTTCTTGATCAATGCAGGGGGAATTATCAACGTATATGCTGAGTTAGAAGGTTACGGAAAAGATGAAATCAAGAAGAAGACCGAAAATATCTACAATACTACCTTGGAAATTTTTAACCTTTCTGAGCAGGAAAATATCACGACACACAGAGCAGCCTTTAATATTGCCCAAAATAGAATTGATACACGAAAAAAAGAGAAAAACTCTTAATAGTAGATCATAAATAATACTATTTTTGCAGAGCGTTTGAATTTTTCATTCGCTCTTTTTTATGAAATAAGTTCTTTTTAAATGATCAATAGAAGACATATTCGAGTTAAGGTAATGCAATCTGTTTACGCCATGATACAATCTAACAGTGATGACATGGTAAAAGAAGAAAAATTTCTTAAGTACAGTATTCAAAGAATGTTCGACCTCTATGTTTTACAGCTTCAGTTATTGGTTGAAGTACAAAAATTAGCACAACAAAAAATTGAAATTTCAAAGAATAAATACTTGGCAACAAAGGAGGATTTATCTCCTAATTTGAAGTTTGTACAGAACAAGTTAATTCAAAAGTTGGCCAATAGTACTTCTTTAGCACTTCATCTTGAGGCTCAAAAACTCAATAACTGGAAAGAGGATGATGAATATGTAAAGATTATCTGGGATCAGCTTCAAAAAAGCAATCTTTACAAGAAGTACTTGAATACAATTGAAGATTCTTACAAGGTAGATAGAAGTTTTGTCATCGATTTCTTTAGAGAAATTATTGCGCCAAATGAGAAGTTAGCCGAGTATTACGAGGATTTTAATATTACTTGGGCAGATGATATCCCTTTTGTCAACACATGGACCATAAGAGCTTTGAATAAGCAAAGTACTAATGGAAACTTTATGTTAGGGTCGCTTTATAAAAATAAAGATGATGAAGATTTTGTATCAGAATTATTTAAAAAAGTAATGTTGCACCATCACAAGTTTGAGGGTGATATTAAAACACACACACCAAACTGGGAAACAGATCGAATTGCAGAAATGGATTTAATTCTTATTAAAATGGGTATCTGTGAGTTTTTAAACTTCCCATCAATCCCTACCAGAGTAACCATCAACGAATATATTGAGGTAGCAAAAGACTATTCATCCAAGAAAAGTAGTTATTTCGTCAATGGAGTTCTAGATAAATTATCGAAGCAATATACAGAAAGTAAAAGATTAGTTAAAGTAGGTAGAGGATTGCTATAAATTAGTATTTTTACAGAAATTTAGAGTCATGAGAAAAATATTTACAGCCTTTTTAGTAGGCGCATTCACATTCACTTTTGTAGCATGTAACAAAGGAAATGCATCATCAAAAGTAAAAAAGGAAAACATAGAATCAGCAAAAAAGAGAGATACTGAAATCAGTAAAGGAGCTGCTCTTATTGAATTTGACAAAACAGAACACGATTTTGGAACTGTAAAAGAAGGAGAAATTGTGAAAGCTGAATTTGTTGTAAAAAACACAGGAAAAACCGATTTGGTAATTACCAATGTACAGCCATCATGCGGATGTACTGTTCCTGTATGGTCTAAAGACCCCATCAAACCAGGAGGAACCTCTAAGGTGGTTGCTGAGTTTAATACATCTGGAAAACCTAACAGACAAACGAAAACGATTACACTTCTTACCAATACAGTTAAAGGAACAGAAGTGTTGACTATCAAAGGAAATGTAACACCAAAATCAAAATCGTAATGATATTTGAAACTATTTTTTTACAACAAAGCTCTGGATCAGGAGGATTGATGAGCATGTTGCCTTTTTTGGCAATGATTGTTGTATTGTACTTTTTTATGATTAGACCTCAGGTCAGAAAACAAAAAAAAGAGAAACAATTTCAAGCAGAAATTAAAAGAGGTTCCCGAGTAATTACATCAAGTGGAATTCATGGTAAAATCGTCGATTTAAATGAAAAAGACGCAACTGTGACTATAGAAACTGGGGCAGGAAAGATTAAATTCGAAAGAGCTGCTATTTCTATGGAATTGAGTAAAAAATACTTGACCTCAGAAAGCTAATAGTTTCTGCATAACATAAAAAAGTGAGCTTCAAGCTCACTTTTTTTATACCCTTTTAAAAAATTCGTACTACTACTAGCTATTGACTTGTTAATCTTTTCAAACAAAAACAATTCTTTTTTTTACATCAACTTAAGAGATAAGTACCTTATAATGATATGGTTGAATTGTGTTTAACTCTCTGCAATTAAAGAAAAAATGACAGCTGCACTTTTATTATTTGTCTAATTTTATGATAAAAATGAAATTGAAAATTAGATTTATTTTAAAATAAATTAAAAAAGTATTTTTTATACCTTAGCTATTGCTTAGAAATTCCAAATTATAAAGTTCATTACAAAAACAATCAATCATGAACAAAACAAAAGAAATATGGATGAGCGGTTTCGCTCTCTTTGCATTTATATTTGGTGCAGGTAATTTAATTCTTCCTACTTTTTTAGGAGTGAAATCTGGAGACCAATGGTATTGGGTAGCACTCGGTTTTATGATCACAGGAGTGATCATTCCTATCCTAGCAATTTTTGCTCACGCTCGCATACAAGGTACTTTATTTGATTTAGGAAAAAAAGTTACTCCTTGGTTTAGTGTCATATTCTGTATCTTAATTTACTTAATAGCCATTTTATTACCAGTTCCAAGAACTGCTTCTGTGGTTCATGAAGTTGTGATACAACCCTACGTAGATATTGATCCTTGGGTAACAAGTAGTCTGTTTTTTGCTTTGACCTTTGCTTTTGTAGTGAATAGAGCGAAAATAATTAAAGCAATAGGGGAGTTTTTAACACCTATCATTGTTTTACTTCTTTTTGTAGTGATTATTGAAGCATTATTTTCTTACCCAGGTAAAATGCTTAGCAATACATTTGAGTCTCCTTTTACCGATGGAATGTTAGAAGGATACCAAACATTCGATGCTATAGGAGGCGTTATTTTAGGTGCTGTTTTGATTGTTTCTATCAATCTGAGAAAACAAAAACTTTCTTACGAAGATAAAAAAGAGTTATTGACCAAATCTGGTTTAATTGCAGGAGGAGGGCTATTAATCATTTACACGGGTTTAATTGCAAGTGGAGCTTTAATGAGTACATCGTTAGGAGATGTTTCTAGAACACAGGTTCTGATTAATTTAAGTCATTTAACGCTTGGTGGTGAAGAATCTGTTTTCTTCAATATACTAGTAGTTTTAGCTTGTTTTACGACGGCAGTAGGTGTTGTAACTGGTGCTGCAGATTATGCCAAAGGAGTTTTTAAAGACTCAAGAGTGGCATTTGTTTTAACAACATTAATAAGCTGTGCTTTGGGAATTATATTAGGACATTACGGAGTAAACCAAATCATCGATTTAGCCATTCCAGCATTAATGTTTATCTACCCTATTACAATCGTTTTAATTTTGTTAAACATTGTGCCAGAGAAGTGGTCAAGTAAAGTTGTCTTTAGAAGTGTTACCATCGTAACACTGTTATTTAGTATTCCTGACTTTTTAAGTTTGTTTATTCCCGAAAGTATAGACGGAATTAAATCAATGATACCTTTGAGCCATCAAAAATTAGGTTGGGTACTTCCAGCAATGCTTACTTTTTTGGGAGCAAATATATTCTTATGGAATAAGAACAAACCTCAAACGGCATCATAAAAACGCTCCTTTTTTAAATTCTTTACGATTTAAAAACAGGAACTTTCGTTTCGTGCATTTTGAATTAGTTCAAAACAAAACCAAAATACCAGTTCGAAAGCCTCTTGTCTAGCCTCGCCCGCTTGTACGGAATGGAAGGGCAAATGATATGTTTAGTATGGGCAACTTCAGATTCAAGGCTTAGTATTATTACAGGGTCAGATAAGATTTATACTACACTTTCTGTGTTTAGGTATGATGAATTAACATCGGTTTTCTTAATGAACCCACGTTTTTTTAATAATAATTGCTGTAAAATTAAAATTCAGAAAGTATTTAGGTACGATTTTTTTAAAAAATTACACCATTTTGCTATACAAAGAAGCGACAGTGTGTTAAAAAATCAAAAAAAATCACATTGAATAGATATAATTTAATTTACTTATAATCAAGGTATTGATATACCTATGTATATATTTTGTATATATGCAATTTTACATAGATGCACTTTTTTTTAGGGGGAAATTTTATTTTTGGCTGTCTATGTCTTAGAAGTGAAAACTTTAAAGAGCATAGTTTTAAGAACAATAACACAAACAAAAAATGAGTCTCTCCAAAAACACCTCATCCAGAGCTTTACATAAAGTTAAAGTTACAGACATGGCTGGTTTCTACAGATCATGTAAAAAAGTCAACCAGAATTCGATTGATTTTTTCAAGCAATTTTTATTACAAGTAGTTACTGTAAAGTATAACCTTACTTAAAAAGAGAAGTAAGGGATTTTATTTGCTACGACAAACCATATTAATGGTGCAAATTAATCCGAAAAGTATTTAACACGAAGCTATTACAAATTAATTTAAGAGCTGAGCTGTTAATATGACATTAATTTAACGACATAATTTTAGGAATATTACAAGAAATAGATATCATAAACTCTCTCCACCATGAAAATATTTACTTGTTGCTATAAAAAAATCATAAGCACCTTTTTAAGGAAATCCTACAGGAAGAAAGGGAGCTTTAAATTTCGAAATTTCTCACTAAAGTTAAGAGATAGAAAGCTGTCTTTTAACTACATTGTTTTCTTTTTATTTGTTGCCTTTAGCATCTCATTTGTAAACACAACAGAGGCTCAAAATACTCTTAACCAATCTGAGTTTGAACCTAACAATACACCAACGGCCTCTGGAGTACAGCGCATTTTTAAAAGAGTAACAGCTGGAGGTTATATAGAAGGATCAGACGTAGATTATTGGCAAATTTCGCGAGCACCCAATGCTTCGGGAACTATACCTATTGCTGTTGTGCAAACAGGTGTTCTCCCCATACGTAGGGTAGATTTGGAAAAAAGATCAGGAGGATATGGAGGACCTCTCGTATCCTCTGTAAGAATAGATAATGGTTCTCATAACTTGGATTATACTGGAAACTATTATTATTTGTTAAAAGTTTCTCCTAAACCAGGTGAAAATCCTACTAGTAACATTTATCAAGTCAATTTTGCGTTTGCAACTAGCGGCGAATTACCAGTTTACAATTGTAATTTAACAATAGATAATCCAACTACCTCTGTTTCTCTTACAGAATTTTCTAACTCGGTAACCATTAATGGGTTGAATGCGGTAAATTATGGAGAAGTGAATAATAATTATGGAGAGTTTAGAATGATTAGTATCTCAGATTCACAAAACTTTTCTACATTACCTTCAGCGCCTGATAATTCAGATGGCGGTCATTTTACACCAGGTGCGTTTTATGTTGATGGAATGAATACGACTCCTGATACTTCTTACAATGGTTCGGGAGATCAGGTTGTCTATTATTCAACAAATGGGAATGATACGAACCCGAATCTAACAATTACGGGCTTATCCCCTGGTACTACCTATTATATTAAAGCTGCAACAGTAGATAACTGTAATGGGCGATATTTCCCAGGCACTGGCGTTGTTCGGTCTTTTACCACATGTACACCATTAACAAATGCACCTAGTGGGCTTAGCGTTAGCACTACAGGGGAAACCTCTGCCAATGTAAGCTCTTTTACAGCACCGTCTGGAACCGTTCCAGCAAATCAATCGCTTGCCTATGTGGTACTTGCAAACTCAACAAACCAATTTACGGCTCCCACTACTGGAAACTCGTCTTTACCCACCGCAGATACCAGCTGGAACAACAATGGTCAACAAGTAGTGTATAGTGGAACTTCTATTTCACCCAATGTCAATATCACAGGACTAATAGCAAGTCAAACATATTATTTTAAAGTTTATGCAGCATATCTCTGTGGTGGTAACTATTATTTTGAACAAGTAGGTTCCTCGACTGTTAGTGCCATTACCTGTGGCGCTCCGTCTCATGCAGGAACCTTTGAAGTTACGGGCTCAAGTATCCGTAGTAACTCTTTTGAGTTTAAAGCCAATTCAAATGCTACCCTCAACGCTACGGGAGTACTTACTTATATTAACACTTCAAATACCTTTACAGACCCTGGTGCTACGTTGAGTAGTTTGCCAACAGCAGATACTAGTTGGAACAATAGTGGTCAACAGTTGGTAATTTCCTCCAGTCAGTTGTCGAATACAGTTAGCATTACCAATCTAGCACCTAACACCACCTATTTTATAAAATCGTATTCTGTAGGACGCTTGTGCAACGGCAACTATTATGTAAATACGAGCTCTACAACCACACGCACAGTAACGACTTGTACTCCCTTGCCGACTTCAGTTGCATCGAACCCTGTGTTTAATAACATTACAAGCACGTCCATGCAGTTGAGTAGTTTTACGACCCCACCTACAGGGGGAGCTCCCGTAGACGGTTATATCATTAGTATGAATACAGCCGATAGCTTTTCTTCCTATGCTGGAAGCTCTGTACCTACGGCAAACACAGTATATAGTAGTGGACAGCAAGTAATTTATGTTGGAAATAACGCCAGCCCTAATATTAATATTACTGGGCTGTCAGCAAATACATCTTATTACTTTAGTATCAATGCTTATAACAATTGTGGAAGCGGGATCAACTACCAGACACCTGGTTATCGATTTTCTAAGTCTAATAACAATAAAACTACTCCTGTTATTACGTTCAATGATATCATAAAAAAAGTAGGAGACGCAGATTTTAACATCAGTGCAACTTCTACGAATACCGCTACCCCTATACAATACCAAATTATTACAAAGCCTAATAATACAGACTCTACAACCTTAACCGACAATGGAAACGGAACCGCTACAGTACAAATTGGTAACTATGCAGGAATAGCTACCATTGAAGCATATCAAGCGGGTAACGAGAACTTTTCGGAAGCAAGAGTTTCAATGACACTTACCATTAACAAAGGAACTCCTACGCTTACCATTAAACCCGCAACAAGTTTTCCTGATCAATTAGATTATTTTTTCTCTCGTTTTTTTAATCCTATTTTCAATTTGAATGATGCGATAGCAATCAACAATTCTGGAGCATCTCCAACTTTTGAAATCGTAGGAAACAACCATGGTTTTGCTACATCAGGGACTAACAATGCTACGGTAGATGCAACCAATAATACCAGCAGTGCAGTTGTTAATTTTCGAATATCAGTTCCAGAGACGGCCAATTACATAGCGCACTCCATCACTACACACTTTTTATTTATTGCCGCATCTGCTGTTAATGGAGTTTATCAAGTAGATTATGATTTTACGCTGCCACATATAACACAAATAGGAGTAGCTCACACTATAAATCCCACATTGCCTCATGCGTTCAAAGAGAGTCATAAGAATTCAATTGCGTATAGCATTGTGGCACCAGACCCTACAAATTCCGTACTATCGGGTAATCAGTTAACACCCAATGCAGAGGGTACAGTTACCGTACAACTTGTGATTCCTGAAGTGATAGCGCCTCTTGGGTCTACTACACTTGCTTACTCTGCAAAGACGGTTCAGAAAACTATTGGAGTAGGTAGACAATCACAGATTGTTAATTTTCCCTCAATTGCACAAAAAACCTATGGCGATGCCAATTTTGCCCTAACAGCAACTTCAAATAGAGGCCTACCTATAACTTATTCAAGTTCAAATACAAGTGTGGCTACAGTAAGTGGAAGTACAGTGACCATTGTAGGAGCGGGTACAACCAAAATTACAGCCTCTCATCCAGGGGATGTTAATTACTTCCCTTCAAGTTCTGAACACGATTTGGTGGTGCAAAAAAGAACGATTCAAGTAACACCAAACTCAGGGCAATCTAAGAACTATGGTTACGCAGACCCAACACTTACCTATCAAATAACTCAAGGAAGCTTGGTAGGAAGTGATTCCTTTACAGGAAGCTTGTCGAGAGCAGCGGGTGAGTCATTAGGGAACTACAATATTGCCCAAGGAACATTGGCTTTATCCAATAATTACCAATTGAGTATTGTTGAAAATATACCATTTCAAATAGTTCAGGGAGCAGGACAAGGTTCTATTGCTTATTCAGGAGGATTTACTGAAGAGTCTGCCAACACAGGGGCTGTAACAGGGTCCATTATAGCGACGTTATCAGGAAATGAAGTTTTTGCCTCATCTGGTGGAAGCTTAGCGATCGGTACTGATGTAACCTTAACAGGAATACCCACAGGTCTTACACCATCAGTGGTCATTTCTGGAGACGGAACCACAGCTACCTTAACCTTGTCGGGCAATGCTACGAATCATCAAGCAGTGAATAATGTTGCAGATATTACTTTTAACTTTGCCAATAATGTATTTTCAGGAGGCAATGCAGCTAGAGTATTGAATGCTACAGGCCCAGCAAGTAGTGGCAAAGGTATTACCTTCACAGAAAATGCATCGATTGCTTACTCAGGCGCAGGTTTTAGTGAATCTTCAGGCAATACAGGAGCTGTAGAAGGTTCGATTGTTGCTACAATAACTGGAAATAAAACCTTTGCCAATGCTGATGGTAACTTAACGGTAGGAACAGATGTCACTTTAGGAAATATCCCTGCAGGACTGGTCGCATCCATAGCTATTTCAGGGAATGGAAAAATAGCTACGCTAAGCTTATCAGGTAACGCCACGAATCATCAAGGGGATAATAATGTTACCGATATTACCTTCGACTTTAAAAACACTGCATTTGTAGGAGGCGATGCAGCCTCAGTATTGAATGCCACAGGACCTGCGAGTAGTAATAAAGGTATTAACTTTGCATTCAACCCTAAAATAACGTATTCAGGTATAGGCTTTTATGAGGCCTCAACCAATACAGGATTTGTATTAGGTTCGATTGTTGCTACAATAACTGGAAATAAAACCTTTACCAATGCTGATGGTAACTTAACGGTGGGAACAGATGTCACTTTAGGAAATATCCCTGCAGGACTGGTCGCATCCATAGCTATTTCAGCGGATGGGAAAGTAGCGACGCTAAGCTTATCGGGTAGTGCCACGAATCATCAGGCAGCGAACAATGTTGCTAATATCACCTTCGACTTTAAAGATAGTGCATTTACAGGGGGCAATAGAGCATCAGTATTGAATGCAACAGGACCAGCAAGTAGTGGTAAACATGTTGTCTTCACAAATAATCCTTCGATTGCTTATACAGGAGGAATCTCTGAAACCTCTGCGAATCTGGGAGCGGTAGAAAACACAATTAATATTAAACTTACAGAAGATACCTTTGCTCAGACCGATTTAAGTTCTCATGTAACTTTACAAAACATTCCAGCAGGCTTGTCTGCTCAATTATCGGTTACCGATGCCAATCTTTCTTGGACGGCAAAGACAAATTCAATTAATTCTTGGTATGACATAGTTTATGGGAATGGTACCTATATATTAATTGCTAAAAATGCTGTAGCTCCATCGATGGCAACTTCTACAGATTTGAATGCATGGAATAATGTATCTTCCCTTGCAAAAAATAACTTTTCTTCTATAACCTATGGAAAAGGATTGTTTGTTGCTGCGTATAATGCTGGCGGATCACAATCAGATGCAGGATTTGCTACCTCTTCTAATGGAGTTGACTGGAGCTTTAAGACTTTACCTCTTGTTAATTTTAATGGAAGTTTTGTTGTTCCAAACTTAGCCAAAGTGTTTCATATTAATAACACGTTTTTTGCAGTAGGAACCACAGGGATGTTTTCTTCTGATGATACTACAAATTGGAGTTTTTCAAGACCTGTATCTCTTGGTAGTACCCAAGCCATCTCGTCTATGGCCTATGGAAATGGACGATATGTTGTTTTAACTTCTACTGGCAATGGTACTTCTGAGCCAACTCTTACTTCAAGTACCAACATTCTTAGTACTTCAGCAGCTTCATGGAGTTCAACAACCAACATCCCTCAAAACGGATGGTCTTCTATTACCTATGGAAATGGTCTGTTTGTTGCGGTTGCTCCTAGTGGTACCAATCGAGTGGTTACCTCACCAGATGGGATCAATTGGACGCTTCGTAATGCAGCAGGGGCACATTCTTGGAAAAATGTCACCTATGGTGCAGGAACATTTGTAGCAGTGGCAGACACTGGACAAATGATGGTCTCTTCAGACGGTATCAACTGGACAATGGATGCAACAGTACCTGGTAGTTCTTGGAGCAGTATCAAGTACCTTAATAATAATTTTATAGCAGTAGCATCAACTGGAACTCAAAATTTATTGCATACTACATCCTATAAAACAACAGCTACTTTAACCTTATCTGGCAATGCCACAAATCACCAAGTAGCGAATAATGTTTCTAATATTACTTTTGACTTTGCGAACACTGCATTTACAGGAGGCAATGCTTCTTTGGTATCGAATGCTACTGGCCCAGCGAGCAGTAATGTAGGAGTTACATTTACTAATAATTCTTCGATTGCTTATTCAGGCACAGGCTTTAGTGAGACATCGGCAAATTTGGGAGCTGTATCAGGATCGATTGTTGCTACGCTTACAGGAAGTGAAACCTTTACTAAAACAGGTAGTACTTTAATTGTTGGAACAGATGTGATTTTAGGAAACATACCTGCAGGTTTAACCCCCTCAGTAGCTATTTCAGGGAGTGGAAAAATAGCGACGCTAACTTTAACAGGCAGTGCCACGAATCATCAAACAACGAACAATGTTGCAGATATCACCTTCGATTTTAAAAATACTGCATTTGCAGGAGGCAATGCAGCTATCGTATTAAGTGCTACAGGTCCAGCAAGTAGTGGTAAAAGTATTGCATTTACAGACAATTTATCTATTGGGTATTATGGACTTTTTGGTTCGGAAGGATCTCTTGGCGCTCTTCCTATTGAGAGCAATTCAAATATAGGGTCTATAGAGGAGGGAGGTATTCAAATACGATTGTTACCTGAAGCTGAAATTAGGACTAATCCATCACTTGGATTTAGCAATCCAGGAGGCGCTTTAGTTGTAGGAACAGATGTAATATTGGGTAATGTACCCGAAGGTTTAACTCCGTTAATAAATGTTTCACCGAATTCATCATCAGCTGTGTTGACCTTCACAGGCACTGCTACGAATCACCAGTCTGCGAATAATGTTTCCAATATTACTTTCGACTTTAAAAATAGTGCTTTTCAAACTGGCAATGCAGCAGTGATATTGAATGCTACAGGTCCTGTGAATAGTAATTTAGGAATAACCTTTACAGATAACCCTTCAATCGCCTATTCAGGTACAGGTTTTAGTGAGACATCGGCAAATTTAGGATCTGTGCAAGGATCGATTGTTGCTACACTTACAGGAAGTGAAACCTTTACTAAAACAGGTGGTACTTTAATAGTTGGAACAGATGTGGTTTTAGGAAACATACCTGCAGGATTAACCCCCTCAGTAGCTATTTCAGCGAATGGAAAAATAGCTACGCTAACTTTAACAGGCAGTGCTACAAATCATCAAAATAATGTTGTAGATATCACCTTCGATTTTAAAAATACTGCATTTGCAGGAGGCAATGCAGCTATCGTATTAAGTGCTACAGGTCCAGCAAGTAGTAATAAAGGAATTACTTTTACAGCCAATTCTTCGATTGCTTATTCAGGCACAGGCTTTAGTGAAACATCGGCAAATTTGGGAGCTGTATCAGGATCGATTGTTGCTACGCTTACAGGGAGTGAAACCTTTACCAAAACAGGTGGTACTTTAATTGTTGGAACAGATGTTACCTTAGGAAACATACCAGATGGCTTGACTCCTTCGGTAGCTATTTCGGCAAATGGAAAAGAGGCGACGCTAACTTTAACAGGCAGTGCCATAAATCATCAAAATAATGTTGCAGATATCACCTTCGATTTTAAAAATAGTGCATTTGCAGGAGGTAATGCAGCCCCCGTGTTGAATGCCACAGGACCAGCAAGTAGTAATAAAGGTATTTCTTTTACCAACAATTCATCGATTTCGTATTCCGGAGGGCTTAATGAGACTCTGACGAATACAGGATCGTTATCAGATGGAATTATTGCAACACTTACAGGTGGCGAAACTTTTGTGACAAGTGGCTTATTATCTCATGTGACCCTAGGAAATGTACCCGCAGGACTTACACCTACAGTAATTGTTTCTAATAATGGAACCACAGCTACTTTCGGATTAACAGGTAGTGTATCGAATCATCAGGAATCGGACAATGTTACTGATATTACTTTCGATTTTGCTAATGGAGCATTTGTAGGAGGCAATGCAGCCTCGGTGTTTAATGCTACAGGTCCAGCGAGTAGCCGTAGAGGTATTTCCTTTATAGACAATCCCTCAATTTCGTATTCAGGAGGCTTTAATGAGACATCGGCAAATTTAGGATCGGTATCAGGGTCGATTGTTGCTACGCTTACAGGAGATGAAACCTTTACCAATACCAATAGTAGTTTAACTGTTGGAACGGATGTAATTTTAGGAAATATCCCAGCAGGCTTCACGTCTTCAGTAGATATTTCAGGGAATAGAAAAGTAGCTACGCTAACCTTATCAGGCAATGCCACGAATCATCAGGCAATAAACAATATTACCAATATTACCTTTGCTTTTGCCAATAGTGCATTTACAGGAGGCAATGCAGCCTCAGTATTGAATGCCACAGGTGGGGCGAATAGCAATAGAGGCATTACCTATACCAACAATGCATCGATCGTTTATTCGGGAGCAGGCTTTAACGAGACATCGGCAAATATGGGTTCAGTATCAGGATCGATCGTTGCTACGCTCACTGGTGGAGGTGAGACTTTTAGAAATGCCGATGGTACTTTAACTGTTGGAACAGATGTTACTTTAGGAAACATACCAGCTGGCTTAACTCCTTCTGTAGCTATTTCAGGGAATGGAAAAATAGCTACCTTAACGCTAACAGGGACAGCTACAAATCACCAACAATCTCACGGTACTGGAGATATTACTTTTACTTTTGCCAATAGTGCATTTACAGGGAATATTGCAGCAGCAGTTTTCAATGCTACAGGACCAGTCATTAGTAAGAGAGGCGTTTATTTCACTAATAATGGATCGATTGCTTACACAGGGGGATTCTCAGAAACTTCAACCAATGAAGGAACTGTGGAAAACTCTATAAATATAAAACTTACAGGCGAGACTTTTGCGCAAACCAATTTGACATCCCATGTAACTTTAGGAAATATACCCACAGGTTTATCTGCTCAATTGTCGGTTACCGATAACAATCTATCCTGGTCAGCTCAGGCGTTGAATGATGAAGAACGATTTGATGTTGCTTATGGAAATGGAGTCTATGTAATAGTGAACAACAATACTAAAGTATCAACTTCTTCGGATGGCGTAACATGGGAGAATAGAACGGTTTCTCATTCTCTCTTGCAGAGTGTGGCTTATGGAAGTGGTTTGTTTGTAATACCAATCCGAAAATATAACAGTGAAGGTATCAATCAAAATAATGGATTCTTAACTTCTTCTGATGGCATTACTTGGACATATAAAAGTTTGGGCAATATTGAAGGTATTGACTCTAATAATCTTAACTTAATGAGCGCATCCAAGATCAAATACATCAACAACAGATTTTTTGTAACTACATCTGGACCTCAAGGAATTCTATCTTCCTCTGATGGAATGAATTGGAGTTTTTCCAGACCCGTATCTCTTGGTAGTACTCAAATCATCTCGTCTATGGCCTACGGAAATGGACGATATGTTGTTTTAACTTCAACAGGTAATGGAACTACAGAGCCAAGTCTTACTTCAAGTACCGACGTTTTTAGTTCGTCGGCAGCTTCATGGAGTTCAACAACGAGCATCCCCCAAAATGGATGGTCTTCCATTACTTATGGAAATGGCTTGTTTGTTGCCGTTGCTCCTAGTGGTACCAATCGAGTAGTAACTTCTCCAGATGGGATCAATTGGACGCTTCGAAATGCGGCAGGAGCTCATGCTTGGAAAAGTGTTACCTATGGAGCAGGCACATTTGTAGCGGTTGCTACTGACGAAAAAATGATGACTTCCTCAGATGGCATCAATTGGACAATGGATACAACAGTACCCAATAGTAGATGGAAAAGTGTTAAATACCTCAACGATAATTTTATTGCAGTAGCAGATAACGGAGCTCAAAGATTAATAAAAACCACATCCTATAAAACAACAGCCACCTTAACCTTATCAGGAAGTGCTATAAATCATGATGCTAACAACAATGTTCCTGATATTACTTTTAACTTTGCCAATAGTGCATTTACAAGTAATAATGCTGCTTCGGTATCCAATGCTACAGGTCCAGCAAGTAGTAACAAAGGAATTACTTTTACAGCCAATTCTTCGATTGCTTATTCAGGTGCAGGCTTTAGTGAAACGGCAGCTAATACTGGAGCTGTATCAGGTTCCATTATAGCTTCACTAAGCGGGAGTGAAAGTTTTGCCTCTAATAACATTACCTCTCATTTAAGCTTAGGAAACGTTCCAAGTGGTTTGTCTGCTCAATTAACAGTAGCACCTCCTACATGGACAACACAAACAGCTTTGACAGGAAACTGGAAAGATATTGCTTATGGAAATAATACCTATGTGGCCGTAGGAAACTCAGGTTCAGGAACGAATAAAATCATGAGATCAACAGACGGTGGATTGACATGGACAGCAACAACAATTCCTCAATCATTTGAATTGGTTTCTGTAACTTATGGAGATGGTCTGTTTTTTGCTCTAACGGATAATGCTACTGCTACTCATAAGGTTTTCTCCTCTCCAGATGGAGTCACCTGGACACAAACAGGCTATGATGGATCTATGCCTATGAATGAAGTACGCTATCTAAACGGTGTGCTTTTCACAATAGGGTATAATCAAGTGCCTTTTTTTCAAAATATTTATGTTTCAACGAATAAAGGAGCTAAATGGACAAGATCACTAGTATCTGGTTCGCTTGCCTCCATCACCTATGGGAATGGGAAATATGTTGTTGTGAATGGATCAAACACATCTGTTACAAGTGCTTATTCTAGCAATGGTACAAGTTGGACTACAACAGAAGATAGCAATACCTCAGGGATTTCTTGGGTTTCTGTTACGTATGGAAAAGGAACGTTTGTAGCGGTATCCTCCGATGGAAGAGTTATGACTTCTTCCAATGGAATTTCTTGGACTCTAGGAGCTAGTTCTATAGCAAGCAATTTAAGAAGCGTGACTTTTGGAGGAGGAATTTTTATGGCAGTAGGAAGCAATGCATCAGAAATAGTAACCTCTACAGACGGTGTCAACTGGACATCTACCGCTATAGCTGAGGTTACAGGTAGCGGATGGAACAATATAGTTCATGCGAATGGGACCGTAATTGCTGTAGCTGAAGGAGATACTCAAAAAATATTGAAAACTACTAAGTTGTTTCAAACAGCCACATTAACCTTATCGGGCAGTGCCACAAATCATCAAGAAGCCAACAACGTTACCGATATTACCTTTAACTTTGCGAATGGCGCACTTACAGGAGACAATGCAGCTAGCGTATTGAATGCTACTGGTCCAGCAAGCAGTAATATAGGAGTTACATTTACCAGTAATTCTTCAATCGCTTATTCAGGTACAGGTTTTAGTGAGACATCGGCAAATACAGGTGCTGTATCAGGATCGATTGTTGCTACGCTTACAGGAGGAGGTGAGACTTTTAGAAATGCCGACGGTACTTTAACTGTTGGAACAGATGTTACTTTAGGAAACATACCAGCTGGCTTAACTCCTTCTGTAGCTATTTCGTCGAATGGAAAAGTAGCTACGCTAACCTTATCAGGCAGTGCTACAAATCATCAAGCAGCGAATAATGTTGCAGGTATTACTTTTAACTTTGCCAATAGCGCATTTGCAGGGAACAATGCAGCTGCAATATTAAATGCGACAGGGCCAGTAAATAGCAATAAAAGTGTTATATTTACAAATAACCCTATAGTAAAGTTATCTCTCAAAGTCTTTTTACACGGGCCTTACAATACAACAAATAATCTTATGAATGATGATTTACGATCCTTAGGAGTAATTCCAACAACATCACCTTACACCAGTGCACCAGCTACTGCCAATGCATCGGTATTCAATGTTACGGGATCTAATGCCATTGTAGATTGGGTCTTAGTTGAGATACGAGACAAGAGCAATATTGCCGGTGGAGTACTAGCCCGTATTTCGGCTTTTGTTCAGCGAGATGGAGATGTTGTAGCTGTAGACGGTACCTCAGAAATATCTACGTTTCTACCTGCCGATACCTACTACGTTTCTATTGCTCATAGAAATCATCTTCCCATTGTTACAGGGCAAGCGCATAGTCTTTCCTCTACAGCAACATCCATAGATTTTACCAATAATATCAACATGGTTTTTGGAAAAAACAATGCAATGCATCCAGTAGCTGAAGGAGTTTATGGAATGTTTGCAGGAGATGCGAATCAAAACAAAAGCGTGCAAACCACAGACGTTGTAAGTTTAGCCCCAAAAATTGGACTTATTAATGTATACAATAATTCCGATTGTAATATGAATGGTCATGTGCAAACCACAGACTTCGTAATATCGGCAAGAACCATAGGTAGAATAAAGCAATTTTAATCAAATGTAAAAATAAAAAAAACCATGAAAATTAATACTCTCCAAAACACACACAAGTACTGCATAAGACTCTGCTTATTCTTGCTCATAGGAATGCAAGGTATTGCACAAAACATTACCTTTTCCTTTGCCAATCCGCAGATTACAACAGAAGCAAGTAAAACTTTTTATGAAGTAGATATTATGGTCAGTACAGATCAAAATTTTATCATGGGACTTGGTCAAGTTTACATCGATTATAATACGAATGCTTTTGGTAGTAATATTGCAGGTACTAGTAGATTGGTTTACACACATCCTGCAGCACCTGGCTCGAACACAGGGTATTTGTTAGATCAAGATTTTATTGGTGTCATCGCTCTTTATGTCAACAATCCAGACCCTACTAATAGTTCAACATCCAAGATGAATCTGGCTTGGAATCAGGCTGCATCTAATGGTTCTGCTTATAGCAATAATGTTACAACTTCGGCAGCAGTTCGATTAGCTCATTTAAAAATGGAATTTGTGGATACCAATCAACCTCCAAATGTTCGATTTGATGAAAGCCTTAATGGAGGCCTCAATCATACCATTGCCTCAAGTGCTGGAGCAGGAGATGGTACTGTGTTAAATGACAGTTTCGATTCCTCAGGAGCAACTATTCGAAACTGGACGGGGTCTGCAGGAGCAGACTGGCATACCGCATCTAATTGGTCTAATAATGCTATTCCTCCTGCCGCATCAGATATATTTATCAAAGGAACCAATGCGATTAATGCTTCATCGGCGGTTAATATTAATAGATTAGATATAGCAAAAGGAGGGGCTTTAAACAGTACAGCCAATGTTAACAACACCTCATTTATTACCATCGAATCCGATGCTACAGATAGCGGTGTTTTAATAGCACCAAGTACAACGAGTTCGATTCGCTATGTAAGAGGAGGTTTGCTAGGAAGAACAGGTTCGGCACCAGGAAATTTAACGGATAATTCAACCATCAGATGGTCTATTATCACATCACCCGTAGCAGGTCAAAAAATCAGTGATTTTGTAAATGCTGCTACCAATAACATTGCAAAGAGTGCAGACGGTACTAAGTGGGCTATTGGCTATTACGATGACAGTCGACCAGCGAATCAGAAATGGGTTTATTATAGCGTAGCAGATTTAGCTCAGGGAGGAACTCATGTAAATACAACCTTTGACGTAGGAAGAGGTTATGCGATAGCAAGGAATACAGCAGGTTCAGTTACCTTTCAGGGAACAATACAGACTAGCAATTTCAATAGAGCTGTTTCAGCAAATCAATGGAATGCGGTAGGGAACCCTTTTACGGCTTATATTCCTGGAACTTCTGGAGATACGAATAATTTTATTCAAGCTAACTTGGCAAAGTTTGAACCTCTCCGTCAAGCAGTATATGTTTGGAACAAAGATCAGAGTAGGTATGACCCCAAATCTCAGGGAGATGCTACATCTACTTCTTTAGCTCCAGGGCAGGGCTTCTTTGTAAAAACCACTGCAGGAGTGACTAATATGACTTTTACGGCCTCTAGAAGAAGTACCAAGCCAGCAACAGGTGATTCTAACTTTAGCAGGCGCAATACCACACCTAATATTCAATTGAAGGCCACATTAAATGGTCTTACCATTGATACGGATATTCGATATTTTGATCATACCACTGCAGGCTTAGACCCTGGTTATGATGTGGCAGATTTTAGTCCAGACAGCTTTGATCTGTATACCAAATTACTGGACGGCTATCCAGAGGAGAATTTTGCCGTGCAGGCACTTCCTAATAATGGAAATTACCACGGTATGATTGTTCCTGTAGGATTGATTGCCAAACAAGGAGATCGTATTACATTTACAGCAGAAACACTGAACCTTCCTGCGGAGTATGAAGTGTACTTACAAGACAAGCAAACCAATGCGTTTACCAATCTTAGTAAGCCAAATGGAAAGTACGAAGTGACGCTGAGTCAGGCACAAAATGGCGATGGTAGATTCTACCTACACACATTATCAAGATCATTAAGTACCGAAAACCAAGAAGAGCTTCTAGGTGTAAAAATATTTACTACTGATGCCAACACTTTAATGATTCGAGGAATTGACAATGTTGAAGCTCGTGTACAGATGTATAATGTTTTGGGAACACAGGTGTTTGACACCAAGCTGAGAGGTACAGGAACCAATCAGGTACAATTACCTAACTTGGCGTCTGGAGTGTACATTGTTCGTTTAGCTACAGAAAAGGGAACTATTAAAAAGAAAATAGTTCTTGAATAAGTTCCTAAGCTTGAACAAAGACGGAATAGAAACAAGGTATTACAAGAAAACAAGCCTTTAAGAAGATCGGGAACTATACAGCACTGACTGCATTGCGAACATACATGATGCTAAATCTAAAAACGGCGCATGCAGGCAGTGTACCAACAGATGACCCTAAAACTAATTTTTAAAAGTATATGCCATTTCTCTGATGGATTCTTTAAGAGAAAAAAACTCTTATTGTAAATTTATTTACACATAAATAAGTACACAACCATGACAGACCAAGAATTTAAACAGATATACAAAAGGTTTGCGAAAGATGAAAAAGACATTCGACTAAAAGATACGATTAAGATAGATGGTTATCTACTAAAAGAATTCCTAGAACTTGCCATTCAATTAACAGCATACCAGAGAACAGGTAGCTAGAATTGATTCATTAACATGATTTCGATAGATACATGTCTCGCTCTGAAAATAATAATCATAAAATAATGGTTAACAGTATTTTATGTTTTAAGGTGCTTTTCGTATACACAAAAAATAGTATCTTTACTGTAACTTTATTAGAAAAATATTATATTTAATTGTCAGTTTAAGTTATTAGACTCGACTTAATGAACTCTAAATAGAGTAATAAAAACAACAAAATGATTCTCTCCAGTCCCTCCCAAAGCAATGCCTGTCTGGAAACATCTGCCACTACTATGGTCGATGTTTACCGATTGTTTAACAAAGTTTGCCATTATTCAATTTGGTACTTTAGACAGCATAGTCAATATACTTTTTTTTAACTCTAGTAATTCGAATCTATCTCTTTGATATAGAGATGACTAATTCGTAAGTAAATTCAAAATTATTTTTTGAATGTGATCTAATGATGTGTACCATTTATGGTGCTTAGAATAAGTTTGATTCATATCCAATCGACTTAATGATTTATTTTTTCAAAAGTGACTGTAGAAACGATCAACTATGAAGACAGTTATACCAAAAAGCATACTTAATAATTCAAAGATTCTATATCTTACCCTTTGTGTTTTATGCATTCAATATGTTCATTCGCAAGTTATCAACGATTCTGGAGGTTTCTCAGAAAGCAATTCAAATACGGGTGCTTTAACGGACTCGATAATTACTGAAATTACAGCGGATAAAACCTTTGCCGAGGCTAGTGATCACCCAACGATAAGAACAGATGTGATTCTAAGAGATTTCTCTACAAGGTTGAACTCATCGATAATCTATTCAGGAACAGGGTTTAGTGAAGTATCCGCAAATACAGGGGGCGTATCTGGATCGATAATTGCTACGCTTACAGGAAGTGAAACCTTTGTTGCTCCCAATTTTATTTTAGTTCATGGGTTTGATTACACCGTACAGAATGTGCCTGCTGGATTAACTCCGGTGCTAACTACTTCAGCGGATAGAAAATTTGCGACTTTAACCTTATCAGGTAGTGCTACAAATCATCAAGCAGCTCACAATATTTCTGATATTACCTTTACTTTTACGGATTATGCATTTACAGGAGGTAGCGCAGCAGCAGTATCGAATGCTACAGGTGGGGCTAGTAGTAGCAGAGGTGTTACTTTTACCAACAACGACACTTCGATCGTTTATTCGGGAGCAGGATTTAGTGAAACATCGACAAATCTTGGATCTATATCAGGTTCAATAGTTGCCACGATTACAGGAAATGAGACCTTTACCAATGCAAGTGGTAACTTAACAGTTGGAACGGATATTACTATAGGAAATATACCTGCGGGTCTAACCCCGTCGTTAGCTGTTTCTTCAAACGGAAAAGTAGCGACGCTAAGCTTATCAGGAAGTGTTACAAATCACCAAGTAGCTCATAATGTTACCAATATTACTTTTAGCTTTACCAATAGTGCATTTACAGGAGGTAGTGTTTCCTCAATATTGAACGCCACAGGTCCAGCGAGCAGTAATAAAGGGATTGCTTTTGCCAATAACCCATCAATTGCTTATTCAGGAACTGGGTTTAGTGAAGTATCGACAAATACAGGAGCTGTAGAGGGTTCTATCATTCTCTCACTAACAGAAGGTACTTTTAATACTGGAGATTTAACTTCGCACGTAACTTTAGGAAATGTGCCTAGTGGACTATCTCCAACACTATCATTCACAGGTACCACGACTACTTCTTTTAGTGGGCATACAACACCCAATGGTTTGTGGAAAGATGTTACTTATGGAAATGGTCTGTTTGTGGCCGTGGGAGAATTTGGTTCTACAAGTGTTATGACTTCTCCTGATGGTGCTACCTGGACAGCTAGATCAACACCTACATCCTCTAATTGGACCTCTGTAGCTTATGGAAATGGTTTGTTTGTGGTTGTCTCCAACAACGCGTCTAGCAAACTATATATGACCTCTCCAGACGGAATCAATTGGACAATCAGAAGTAATTTAAATAGTACGATTAATACGGGGTGGAATGAAATACGCTTTTTAAATGGTCGATTTATTGCCGTAGGAGCAGAAAACTTTGGTAGAAGTATTATGTTTTCTACTGATGGCCTCAATTGGACATACAGAAGTGGAAATCTAGGTAGTGCATCTGCTAGCTCAGTAACCTATGGAAACGGGATTTACGTTGCCGTTGCAAAAACAGGTACTGGTTATCGGATTACATATTCTTATAATGGTGCGACATGGACTAGAAGATTAGTTCCTGGAGCAGTTACCAATGCGTGGAATTCCGTTACCTATGGAAACGGATTGTTTGTGGCTGTTTCTTCAGATGGCGCCAATAGAGTAATGACTTCTCCCAATGGTATTAATTGGACGCTTCGCAATGCTGCAAGCGCGCATAGCTGGACGGGAGTAAGCTATGGAAATGGATTGTTTGTAGCCGTAGCTAGCGATACAAATAGAATAATGACATCCATCGATGGAATTAATTGGTCAATTTCATCATCCACAGCTCCAAATACTGGTTGGCAGAAGATAATACATGCGAACAATACTTTTGTTGCTGTTTCTTCGAGCACATCTAGCTTTCAGCGTACTTTTAAATATACGCCAGGAAGTAGTATTGCTACTTTAACTCTATCGGGCAATGCCACGAATCATCAAACAGCGAACAATGTTTCCGATATTACCTTTAACTTTGCCAATGGAGCATTTACTTCTGGTAATGTAGCCTCAGTATTGAATGCCACTGGTCCTGCGAGTAGTAATAGAGGCGTTAGTTTTACCAACTATGATTCTTCAATGGCTTATTCAGGTTCAGGCTTTAGTGAGACAGCGGACAATATAGGATCTGTATCAGGGTCTATCATTGCTACGCTTACAGGAAATAGAACCTTTAGAAATGCCAATGGGGCTTTAACCCTTGGAACAGATGTGGTATTGGGTAATGTACCTGAAGGCCTAACTCCTTTGGTAGCTATCTCAGCAGATGGAAAAGTGGCTACTTTAACTCTATCGGGCAATGCCACGAATCATCAAGCAGCACAAAATGTTACTGACATCACCTTTACTTTTAATGATAGCGCATATATAGGAGGCAATGCAGTAGCAGTATTGAATGCCACAAGCGGGGCAAGTAGTAATAAAGGTGTTACTTTTACCAACAACTCATCGATTGCTTATTCAGGTACAGGATTTAGCGAAACGTCGACAAATGTAGGGTCTGTAGAGGGGACTATTGTCGCTACGATTACTGGAAGTAAAACCTTTACCAATGCAGATGGTAATCTACAGGCAGGAGATTTCTCTTTAGGAAATATCCCTACTGGATTAACCCCATCCATAGCTATTTCATCGAATGGAAAAGTAGCAACGCTAACCTTATCGGGTAGTGCTACGAATCATCAGGTAGCGAACAATGTTACCAATATTACCTTTACTTTTAATGATAGTGCATTTACAGGAGGCATTGCAGCCTCGGTATTAAACGCTATAGGCGGAGCAAGTAGTGGTAGAGGCGTTACCTTTACAGGCAATGCATCGATAGTTTATTCAGGAAAAGGCTTTACCGAAACACCAGCTAGTGTTGGATTTGTAAGAGGATCAATTATCGCTACCATTCAAGGAAATGAAAACTTTACCAATGCTGATGGTACTTTAACTATTGGAACAGATGTTGCTTTAGAAAATGTCCCAGCTGGATTCACCCCATCGGTAGCTATTTCAGCCAACGGAAAAGTGGCGACACTTACCTTATCAGGCAGTGCCACGAATCATCAAGCAGCCAACACTATTTCCGATGTTACTTTTAACTTTGCCAATACTGCATTTACAGGAGGGAATGCTTCAGTAGTAGTAAATGCCACAGGTCCAGCAGCCAGTAGTAAAAGTATTACTTTTACTGACCAACCTTCTTCGATTGTTTATTCAGGGGCAGGATTTAGTGAGGTATCTGCGAACACAGGAGCTGTATCAGGATCGATTGTTGTTACGATTGCCACAGGAGGTGAAACCTTTATCGAACCCAATGTTACTTTAAATCATGCATATGATTACACTTTAGAGAATGTCCCAGCAGGATTAACCCCAGTGCTAACTACTTCAGCAGATAGTAAAGTAGCAACCTTAACCTTATCGGGCAATGCTACGAATCATCAAGCTGCCAACACTATTTCCAATATTACCTTTACTTTTACAAATAATGCATTTACAGGACATCTTGCCGCAGAAGTATCGAATGCAGTAGGTCCGATAAGCACTAATAAAGGTGTTACTTTTACCAACAACGATTCTTCGATTGCTTATTCAGGAACAGGGTTTGGAGAGACATCAGCCAATAATGGGGCTGTGTCAGGTTCTATAGTTGCTACGATTACAGGAAGTGAGACTTTTAGAAATGCGAGTGGTTCCTTAACTGTTGGAACAGATGTGCATTTAGGAAATATACCTGAAGGCTTAACCCCAGCGGTAGCTATTTCTGCAAACGGAAAAGTAGCGACGCTAAGCGTATCAGGTAGTGCTACGAATCATCAAATATCGCACAATGTTTCCGATATTACTTTTAACTTTACCAATAGTGCATTTACAGGAGGTATTTCCCAAGCAGTGTTGAATGCCACAGGTCCCGCAAGTAGTAGTAAAGGTGTTAACTTTAGCAATCATGCTTCTTTGCTCACTTATTCAGGAACAGGGTTTAGCGAGGCGGCTGCAAACACAGGTTCTGTAGAGGGCTCTATCATCCTTACACTATCAGGAGATGCTTTTAACTCTGGAGATTTAACTTCGCACGTAACTCTGGAAAATGTACCCAACGGATTGTCTCCAACACTATCATTTACAAGTAACATAGCTACTTCTTTTAGTGGGCATAACACTCCCAATGGTTTGTGGAAGGATGTTACTTATGGAAATGGATTGTATGTAGCCGTGGGAGAGTTTGGTTCTACAAGCGTTATGACTTCTCCTGATGGTGTTGCATGGACAGCCAGATCATCCCCTACATCGCCTAATTGGAACTCTGTAGCTTATGGTAATGGATTGTTTGTAGCTGTTTCTAATAACGGAACTCCCAATCTATATATGACTTCTCCAGACGGAATCAATTGGACAAGCAGGAATTTAACTTCTCAAAATATAGGTTTTTATCAGATACGTTTTTTAAATGGCCGATTTGTCGCAGTAGGAGATGGAGGATCATCTTTAAATAGAAATATTATGACTTCAACAGATGGAATCAATTGGACAACCATTTCCACTGCTCTACAACATGGAACACTTACTTCAGTAACTTACGGTAACGGAACTTATGTTGCCGTTGCAAAGACAGCCAGCAATTATAGGGTTTTATCTTCTACAGACGGCACAACGTGGCTTGTAAGAACCCATCCAGAAATTAATATATGGAATTCTGTTACCTATGGAAATGGACTGTTTGTTGCTGTTTCTTCGGATGGTAACAATAGAGTAATGACTTCTCCCGATGGTATTTCTTGGACCAGTCGTAGTGCGGCAACTCCACATAATTGGACAGGAGTAACCTATGCAAACGGATTGTTTGTAGCTGTAGCTAGTGATACGAATAAAATAATGACCTCCGAGGATGGAATTAATTGGTTAACTCCTTCATATACAGCTCCAAATACTGGCTGGCAGAATATAGTACATGCCAACAATGCTTTTGTTGCTGTTTCTTCGAGTACATCTAGCTCTCAACGTGTTTTTAAATTTGCACCAGGAAATAGTGTTGCCACCTTAACCTTATCGGGTAGTGCTACGAATCATCAAGTAGCCAATAATGTGTCCGATATTACTTTTAACTTTGCGAATGGAGCATTTGCTTCTGGAAATGCAGCAGGTATTGTGAATGCCACTGGACCAGCGAGTAGTAACAAAGGTGTAGCCTTTACAGACAACCCATCAATAGCTTATTCGGGAGGCTTTAACGAGACATCAGCAAATACAGGTTCTGTAGAGGGGTCGATTGTTGCTACACTCACTGGAAATAAAACCTTTGCCAATGCCGATGGTAACTTAACGATAGGAACAGATGTCACTTTAGAAAATATCCCTGCAGGACTGGTCCCATCCATAGCTATTTCTGCGAATGGAAAAATAGCGACGCTAACCTTAACGGGCAGTGTCACGAATCATCAAGTAGCAAACAATGTCCCGAATATCACCTTCGACTTTAAAAATAGTGCATTTGTAGGAGGCAATGCTGCTTCGGTATTGAAAGCTACTGGTCCTGCTAGTAGTAATTTTGGAGTTTCTTTTACCAACAACGATTCTTCAATTGCTTATTCAGGAGCAGGGTTTAGTGAAACATCAGCAAATCTTGGATCTGTATCAGGTTCAATTGTTGCCACAATTACAGGAGATAAAACGTTTACCAATACAAGTGGTAACTTAACAGTTGGAACAGATGTCACTTTAGGAAATATCCCTGCAGGACTAACCGCATCCGTAACTATTTCGGCGAATGGAAAAGTAGCGACGCTAACCTTAATGGGCAGTGCTACGAATCATCAAGTAGCAAACAATGCTCCGAATATCACCTTCGACTTTAAAAATAGTGCATTTGTAGGAGGCAATGCAGCTTTGGTATCCAATGCCACAGGCGGAGCGAATAGTAATAAAGGTGTAACCTTTACAGATAATTCTTCGATTGCTTATTCAGGTACAGGTTTTAGTGAAACTGCAGCTAATGCAGGAGCTGTGTCAGGTTCAATTGTTGCTACGATTACAGGAAGTAAAACCTTTGCCAATGCTAATGGTAACTTAACGGTAGGAACAGATGTCACTTTAGGGAATATCCCTCTAGGACTGACCGCATCCATAGCTATTTCTGCGAATGGAAAAGTAGCGACGCTAAGCTTAACGGGCAGTGCTACGAATCATCAAGTAGCAAACAATGCCTCGAATATCACCTTCGACTTTAAAAATAGTGCATTTGTAGGAGGCAATGCTGCTTCAGTGCTGAATGCCACAGGCGGAGCAAATAGTAGTAGGGGAGTTGCCTTTACAAACAATCCTATAGTAAGATTATCACTTAAAGTTTTCTTGCATGGGCCATACAATACCACGAACAATCTTATGAATGATGATTTACGATCTATAGGAGTAATTCCTACAACATCACCCTATATCAATGCACCAGCCACTGCCAATTCATCGGTATTCAATGTTACGGGATCTAATGCCATCGTAGATTGGGTCTTAGTTGAAATACGAGATAAGAACAATATTTCCAATGGAGTACTTGCCCGTATTTCGGCTTTTGTACAGCGAGATGGAGATGTTGTAGCTGTAGATGGTACCTCAGAAATATCTACGTTTCTACCTGCCGATAACTACTACGTTTCTATTGCTCATAGAAATCATCTTCCAATTGTTACGGGACAAACGTATAGTCTTTCTTCTACAGTAACATCCATCAACTTTACCAATAATATCAATATTGTTTTTGGAAAAAGCAATGCAATGCATCCAGTAGCTGAAGGAGTTTATGGAATGTTTGCAGGAGATGCGAATCAAAACAAAAGTGTACAAACCACAGACGTTGTAGCGCTGGCTTCAAAGATAGGAATAATCAATGTATACAATAATTCTGATTGTAATATGAATGGTCATGTGCAAACCACGGACTTTGTATTATCGGCAAGAACTATAGGTAGAATAAAGCAATTTTAGCATTAGTTTGATATAATACTATCTGATTTTCAGTTTCTTATCTGTTTTATAGTTGAAAATCAATGTCATTCCTGCAAAGGCAAGATCTAAATACCCCGTATTTTACTAGACTCCTGCCTTCGCAGGAGTGACAATTAAAATTAAAATAGTTTTTTTAGATACTATCTTTTTACGTCGAACTCACGTAATTTTAAAGAAACCCTCAGATACACTAAATAAGACGATTCTTATTCTTGTTATGTAAATCTTTAATAAAGCACGTCTTCTGAGATTTTAAGGTAGTACCCCTTTAATTTGATTTCCTCTACTCTTCCTCTGGTTTAGAGACCTCTAAGACATAGAGTTTGGACTTAGTAGAGACCTCCCTTTATAATAATCAACAGATAACCTTTCCTTTTTTGATAAGAAGAAATTCAAAAAAGATGAAACTTTTTGCGACACATTTCAATAACTTACGTATTAGTAGTGTAAAGACCAACCAAAGTAAACTCTTTTGAAAGAGAAAGAACTCATAGAAAAGTGTAAACAGAACGAGTATTCGGCGCAACTAACCGTGTACAAGATGTATAAGGATATGATGTACAATGTGAGTTACCGCATCGTACGGAATCGACATGATGCTGAAGATATTACACAAGAGTCTTTTATCAAAGGATTTGAGAAAATTGGACAGATTAAGGAAGAGGTGAGTTTAGGAGCATGGTTAAAAAGGATTTCAGTAAATGCTTCTTTAGACTTAGTGAGGAAGAGAAAAAATGAGTATTGGGTAGATGAAATGGTTGTTACGGAAGATTCTGAAGAAATGGAATTGAATGACGAATCAGGGGTGACGATAGAATTGGTGAAAAATTGCATCAATCAATTAAAAGAAAAGTATCGAATCATATTGGTGCTTTACATGATTGAAGATTACAATCACAGAGAGATCAGTGAAATATTAAAACTAAAAGAAAGTACAGTACGGAATCAATATAGAAGAGGGAAAAACCAACTCATTGAAATGATTCAAAATACGAGTAAACATGGATTTAAAAAAATACATACAGGATCATAAGTCAGAATTTGATGATCAAAAATTATCAAAACAAGTAGACGAAAGTTTTGAGTCGCTTTTAAAAGATAGTTTGCATACACCGAAAAAAGGAAGAGTTGTCTATTTGAAGTACCTTTCTGTAGCGGCCTCAGTAGCGATCTTAATTTCTACTTCTTTTTGGATGTACAACATTCGTTTAGAATCATCACAGAGACAAGAGATTATTTCGAACCTTACTGCTGACTCTACGGGAAAAAGATTAGAAGCAGTGTATGAATTCGATGATGAATTTCGTAAAGAAGATCAGCAAATTATTGATGTATTGATCAATACACTCTTAAATGACAACAATGCGAATGTAAAAATAGCGACGATAGATGCGTTATTAAAATTCCCACAGAATGAGAAAATTAGAAAAAATATGATCAAGGCCTTAGGTCAAGAAACCAAGCCGAACGTTCAAATAAAATTAATTAAAGCTTTAAGTACTTTGAGAGAAAAGCGCGCAAAAGAACCTCTTGAAGAAATTATTAAAGATGAAACCACTTTTGACATAGTTAAGAACAGTGCAACATTGGCTATGACAAACCTAAAAAAGTAAAAAATGAGAAAATTAAAATTAAGTATAGTAATTGTGGTCTTGGCATTATTTCAGGTGTCGATCAATGCGCAAGAGAAAAAAATCAAATTTAGTAAAGGAACGCTAAAGATATGCTCTTCAAAGAAATTTAAGATCACAGGATATGATGGAAATGAGGTGATCATTAAAAGTTTAAATCAAAGAAAAGGAGATATTACTTTCGTTTCAGCTGATCGTGTTAAACTAAAAGGAACGGTAGCTAGAAGCCCACAAGCAGCGTATACCATTGCAAGTGGACACTCGAAGAAAAAAGACTCTGATAGGGCGGTATCCTATTTCTTTAGCGATTCAGGAAGAAAAGAAGGATTGAAAAAATTAGGAAAGAAGTATGAAAACTCCGAGTATGGAATCTACTTCCTCATTGAGCAGAAAGATGGAGAATTGATTTTTAAGGATCAGCAACCTAAAAGAGGACAGTTTGTGATGTTTGGCAACGAACATTATGAGGTTAAAATTCCAAACTCCATCAAACTAGATTGGAAAACGAATCAATGCGATGTTGAAACAAATCAAAAGAGAGCACCGACATATTTTTATCATTCAGATCCATCGTCGTTATCAAACTTTAGTGGAGAAGTAGATATTGAGTCAACCCTAACGAATATAAAATTGAATGATGTAACCGGACCTGTAACTATTAATACGGTAGGAGGGAACGTTACTGTAGAGTTTGATAAAAAAAGACCGCAAAAGTTGTATTCTATCTATAGTAACAATGGGTTTATTGATGTTCAGATTCCAACAGGTTCAGGTCTTACCATAGATGCAGAAGGAAAATATGTGTACAGTGATGTAGATTTTAAAATCTTGGAAGAGAAAGAAGAAAAGGACTTTGGAAACCTTAAAACAACGATGAAATTAAAGCTAGGATCTGGAAAAACAAAAATGAAGCTGAATGCTGGGTATGGAAATATTTATCTAAGGAAGATAAAGTAAAAGAATAGAAAAAAATCCAACACGATTCTGTAAAGTGTGTAAGTAATAAAAAGAGGGTTAGGAATTAAATTCTGACCCTTTTTTCGTACAAATTTAAGAACTGATTCAAGATGATGCTCCAACTTCTAATAGGCAGTCCATACAATAATTTTTAGTTAATTTAAGAGAGTTAATTAATGAAGATTCAAAAAAGTAAATCATTCGTTGGTGGTTAGCTCTGTCATTCCAACGGAGTGAAACGACGAGGAATCTGAGATTTCCTGAAGCACTTGTCTGCCGCTAGGCCTGAGGCGAGCTCAATCGATTCTATGAATTTTATTCCGAAATAACAGAGTTATAATAATTCAACTTCAACTTCGACTTCGACTTCAATTTCAGCTTCATTCATCAATCTTCTGCCCATTCAACATCAAATATGCTTTCAAAAAGGAGTTTATATTCCCATCCATCACAGCATCCACATTTCCAGTTTCATGAGAAGTTCTTACATCTTTTACCAATTTGTAGGGGTGCATCACATAATTCCGAATCTGACTTCCCCATTCGTTTTTTAGTTTGTTGGCTTCAATATTATCTCTAGCAGCTTGTTGTTTCTGCAATTCTATCTCATACAATTGAGACTTTAACATCTGTAGTGCAGTTGCTCTGTTATCGTGTTGCGATCGCGAGTTCGAGCAAGAAATTTGTATTCCTGTGGGTTTGTGTGTCAATTGCACTTTTGTTTCTACCTTATTAACATTTTGACCTCCTGCGCCACTAGAACGTGCCGTTGTAATCTCAATATCAGCTGGGTTGATTTCAATTTCTATAGAATCATCTGCAACAGGATACACATAAACAGAAGCAAAAGAGGTGTGACGTTTTGCATTGCTGTCAAAAGGTGAGATTCTTACCAATCTGTGTACACCATTTTCTCCTTTTAACCAACCAAAGGCATAATCGCCATCAAATTCCAAAGTAACGGTTTTAATTCCTGCGACATCTCCCTCTTGGTAGTTTAAGGTTTTCACTTTAAATCCTTGACGTTCTGCCCACATGGTGTACATTCTAGTCAACATCTCTGCCCAGTCACAACTCTCCGTACCACCTGCGCCAGCAGTAATTTGTATTACTGCACTTAGACTATCCCCTTCATCAGAGAGCATGTTTTTAAACTCAATATCTTCTATAAACGTACTGGCGTTGTTGTATTGCTGCTCAATTTCATTCTCTTCAACTTCGCCTTCTTTGTAAAAATCATACAGTACCTGAAGGTCATCATTTAGAGTCACTGCTTTGTTGTAGTCTTCCACCCACTTTTTCTTGAATCGTAAAGACTTCATTAATACCTCAGCTTCTTTTGGGTTGTTCCAAAAATCTGGATTGGCAGTTTGCTCTTCTTCATTAGAAATTTCAATCAATTTTTTCTCAATTTCCAAGTACGATTTCAATTTTGAAACACGTGTAGAAATGTCTTTAAGTTGTTCTTGTGTCACCATAATTCCCCACAAAAATAATCGAAAAAATGGGAATACAATTAATTGATTAATTATCGTAAATTTACCTTCCTTCAAAACAAATAGAGATGAGAAAACTAGTATTCGCAATTTTGTTTTTGAGTATATCAACTCAATCATTCGCACAATTTTTCAAAGACAATAAAAAAGTAAAGAAATACGAAGGATATTTTACATTTTATTACGATGAAAGTAAAGACAAAGTATTTTTAGAAGTCGAGAAACTAGAATCTGAGTTCTTGTATGTAAACTCTTTGTCTGAAGGAGTAGGGTCGAATGATATTGGTTTGGATAGAGGACAGTTGGGAGGAGAGCGAGTTGTAAAATTTAAAAAAGCGGGAAATAAACTCTTATTAATTCAGCCAAATCTTGATTACAGAGCAATTACGGATAATATTGAGGAGAAAAAATCTGTTGAGCAGGCTTTTGCCAAATCGGTTTTGCATGGATTTAAAATTGAAAAAACAGAAGGAGGAAAATATTTAGTAGATGCCACAGGATTTTTCATGAGAGATGCTCATGGTGTAAGCACAAGATTAGCTGGATCTAGACAAGGAAACTATTCTCTAGATAAAAGTAAAAGTGCTTTTAACTTGGAAAGAACAAAAGCATTTCCTAAAAATGTGGAGTTCGATGTGATGCTCACTTTTAAAGGAAAAGCAAAAGGCTATAATATTCGTAGTGTAACGCCAACATCTTCATTAGTAACTGTTCATCAGCATCATTCTTTTGTGGAATTGCCAGATGATCAATACAAACCCAGAGAATACGATCCACGCTCAGGTTCATTTTCAATGTCTTATCTAGATTATGCTACGCCTGTGAATCAATCGATTAGAAAGCGTTTCATTTATAGACATCGATTGAAAAAGAAAAATCCTGATGCTACAGTAAGCGAAGCTGTTGAGCCTATTGTTTATTATTTAGACAGAGGAACTCCAGAACCTGTTCGATCTGCTTTATTAGATGGTGCTAAGTGGTGGAATCAGGCTTTTGAAGCTATCGGCTATAAAGATGCTTTTCAGGTTAAAATGTTACCTGCTGATGCCGATCCTTTGGATGTTCGTTACAATGTAATTCAATGGGTACATCGTTCTACACGTGGATGGAGTTACGGAGGGTCTGTTTCCGACCCTAGAACGGGAGAAATTATCAAGGGACATGTAAGTTTAGGCTCTCTGAGAATCCGTCAGGATTTTTTAATAGCGCAAGCTCTACAAGCTCCCTATGCAAAGAATGATACCGACGATGATTTTGCCTTGCAAATGGCTTTGGCAAGGATTCGTCAGTTGTCGGCTCACGAAGTAGGACATACGATAGGATTGGCTCATAACTTTGCAGCTAGCACCAAAGGGAGAGCATCGGTGATGGATTATCCCCATCCTATGCTGAGTTTGAAGAATGGAAAGGTAGATTTCTCCAATGCTTATGATACAAAGATTGGTGATTGGGATAAGATTGCTGTCGCTTATTCATATGGAGATTATAAAGGAGATGAAAAGCAAGGATTGCAAAAATTATTGAACGATGCGTTTAAAAATGGAGCTCGTTTTATATCTGATCAGGATGCCAGACCACAGGGGAGTGCTCATGCATATGCACATTTATGGGATAATGGAGCGAATGTAAGTGCTGAATTGGAGAATGTTTTGGCCATCAGAAAGTTAGCTATTCAGAATTTTTCTGCTGACAATATAAAATCTACGGAACCCTATTCGGTTTTAGAAGATGTCTTTGTACCCTTATACTTTTTTCATCGTTATCAGACAGAAGCTGTGACTAAAGTTGTGGGAGGCTTGTATTATACCTATGCAGTGAAAGGAGATGGAAATACGATTGTAAACATGATCGATCCTAGGGTCCAACAAGAAGCTTTGAGAACAGTTCTAAGAACGTTAGATATAAAAGAAATTGCGATTCCAAGAGAACAGCTAAAACTATTTCCTCCGAGGGCCATGGGGTATGGTAGAAGTAGAGAGTCATTTAAAAGTAAAGCAGGAGTAGCCTTCGATCCTTTTGGAGCTGTTGAAACATCATCGAACATGACATTGAGGCTACTTTTACATCCACAAAGAGTCACACGATTGGTACAGCACAAATCTTTGGATAAAAAGCAGCTAGGCTTGGTAGAGGTTTTAGATCAGGTGATAGAAAACACCATTAAAAAATCTTACAAAGATTCTTACCATCAAGAATTACAAAATGTTGTGAATGTTCAAGTGTTGAATCAGTTATTTTATCTCTCATCGAATAAGAATATGTATAGACAAGCTAATGCCATTGTAAATGCTAAGATTGATGAGATAGCTGTGGCTTTAAGAAATGCAAAAGCAAAAGGAGTACAAAAACTATACAATCAAGAAATGATAAAAATGATTTCTGATTTTAAAAAGAATCCAACGAAATTTAAAAAATCAAGTGTGCCAAAAATTCCAGATGGATCTCCAATTGGAATGGATTAACCTGTATGACTAAAAAAATCATTATTACGGGTACTACATGTACCGGTAAAACTACTTTGGGAAGAAAATTAGCTGAAGAAACCTCAATTTCTCAAATTGATTTAGACAATTTGCATTTTTTGCCGAATTGGGTAGAGAAGGACAAAAAACTTTTTGTAAAAGAAGTCAATGATGAAATCAAAGAATTAAATAGTTGGATAGTGACAGGGAGTTACCAAAGCCTTTTAAAAGATACAGTATGGCAAGAAGCTAGTACGATCATTTGGCTAGATTATTCTCTGAACTTAATTTTACGACGATACTTTATAAGAACATGGAGAAGAGTGATTTTTAAAGAAAAATGTTGTGGAGATAACTATGAAACTTTAGGTAGAACTTTTTCTAAAGAAAGCTTATTTTTATGGATTTTTAAGAGCTATTGGAGAAGAAAAGAAAGAATGAATGATTGGATGAATGGTATTTTCTCACACAAAGAGTGGATTGTGCTAAAGAGTCCAAAAGAAGAAAAAAAATTAATGACTTTACTATGATTGTCGATTTAATATCAGATACTGTAACACGGCCAACAGCAGGAATGCTGGACACAATGATGAATGCAAAAGTTGGAGACGATGTTTTTAAAAGTGATCCTACTGTAAATCAACTACAAGAGAAGGCAGCTAGGCTTTTTGGAATGGAAGATGCTTTGTTCTTTCCTTCTGGGACCATGGCCAATCAAGCAGCGATAAAATTACATACGCAGCCTGGAGATAAAATCTTCTGTGACAAATGGGCACATGTTTATCAGTACGAAGGAGGAGGAGCGGCATTCAATTCTGGAGTTACCTGTAAATTGATTGATGGTGATCGAGGAATGTTCACTGCAGAGCAGTTAAAAATTGCAGCGGCAGGAAGAGCGGATATTCACGTTCCATATTCTCGCTTGGTCTGTATAGAAAATACGACCAACAAAGGAGGTGGGGCTTGCTGGGATTTCGAGGAGTTGAAAAGAATTCAACAAGTATGTAAAGACCTTCACCTAGGATATCATTTAGATGGGGCACGACTATTCAATGCGTTGGTCGCAAAAGAAGAAACACCCAAACAGTATGGTGAATTGTTTGATACAATTTCTATTTGTTTGTCGAAAGGCTTGGGAGCACCCATAGGATCTATACTATTAGGCTCTAAAGAAGACATTGCAAAAGCTTTGCGGATTAGAAAGCTATTTGGTGGAGCCATGCGTCAAGCAGGCTTTTTGGCAGCAGCTGGAATTTATGCTCTTGATCATCATGTAGAAAGGTTGGCAGACGATCATCAGAAGGCAAAAAGAATTGAGACTGAGTTAAAATTATGCTCCTACGTTAAAAAAGTTGAGCCTGTAGAAACGAATATTCTTATTTTTTATGTCAATGACGACTTAAATGCTGATGAGTTTATTTCAAAAATGAGTGAAAGAGGGATTTTGTTAACTCCTATGGGGGATGGTAAAATAAGAATCGTAACGCATCTAGATTTTACTAATGAGATGTTAGATCGGTTAATTACAGAATTGAAATCATTTTAATTTAGCTTGTCTAACTTGGTAAGTTCTTTATAATTTCTATTGAGCTTTCTCAATAAAATTCCATACAACAGCTGATAAAATAACCAAACCAGTGTTAAAACGATTAGCCCAATTACTACTGTTACAATCATTAAAATAACAACTTTGTCTTCGGGGATTTTAGTAGATTGTTGTTTCATTACTGTCGTACCTACTACACAAATTACAATAAACATTAGGAAGAGGTTGAAAAGTACATAATGTTTTACAGTTTTTCTTGTCTTCAAAATATCAGACATTAACTTCTTAGTAGATTCACCCGAACTAATATTTTTATAGTTGAGATAAAAACGGATAAGAAAGTAAATAGCAACTGCATAAGCAAAGAGTTCCATGTAAAAAACGAATCCTTTAATACCAGCTTCTTCGTATTGTTTGTTCGCTTCGTCCATATCCACAAAAAGATATAGTGAGTTTAGAATCACAAATTCTAAAATTCCTATGATAAAGATCCACTTAACAAATGAAGTCGATCTTTTCTGAGTCATCTTGTAAATCTCAGCTGCAGAGACCTTGTATGTCTCTTCTGGCTGATTTTTCCATGCTTGTTTGTATTGTGATAAATCCATAGGGCATGTATTATATTGGTTACATAAATCCTCGTGGGATTATGGGTTTAAAATTTTTCTCAATTTATCCTTCGCTCTGTTCATCTTTACACGGGCATTTACTTCTGATATCCCCAAAGTTTCCGCAATTTCTTTATAAGGCTTGTCCTCCAAATAAAGAAAAATAAGAGCCTTGTCAATATCATTCAAAGTCCTAATGGCTACGTATAAAGCCTTTAATTGTAATTCTTCAGTATCGTCGTATTCTTTCGATTCAATCTTAAAAGCAATGTCGCTTATATCCTGTGTCCTTACAGTTCTTGTTGATTTTCTGTAAAGGGAAATAGCCGTATTCAAGGCAACTCGGTACATCCAAGTACTAAACTTTGCATCTCCCCTAAACTTCGAATAATTCTTCCATAGTTGAATTGCAATCTCCTGAAATAAATCATTATGAGCATCCTGATTTGTAGTATAGATTCTACAAACCTTATGGACAATATTCTGATTGGCCTCAAAGTCAGATAAAAACTTATTTTCTAATTCTGGTTGCACTAAAGAAGGTTAGTTATTAAGAATAGGTAGCCAATTTCTTAAAAAAGTTACAAAATTTAGTAGAAAAGTTTTTTTTTAAATAAAATGAGTATCTTTGTTTAAGATAAATGAATGAAGTTTGAACAGTATTAAGAGAGATTTTACCATAAAAGATCTTGAAAATATTTCGGGAATCAAGGCACACACAATTCGTATTTGGGAAAAAAGATACAATCTTTTGCAACCCCAAAGGACCGACACCAACATTCGTTACTACTCCAATCAAAATTTACAGAAGCTTCTTAACATCGTGCTTTTAAACAAGAATAGCTTTAAGATTTCTAAGATTGCTCAGATGTCTGATGAAGACATCATATTGAATGCAAGAGAATTGGCTTTTAAAGTAGCTGTAAACGATGAGGCAATCAATGCTTTTAAAATTTCCATGTTTCAGTTTGATAAAGTGCTGTTTAACAATACTTATAACAAATTATTGCACAAAAAAACATTTAGAGAAATTTTTAAAGATGTCTTCATGCCATTTTTAGAACATATAGGATTGCTATGGCAGACAGAGACTTTATTGCCTGCTCACGAGCACTTTATATCAAATTTGATTTCTCAAAAAATTCAAATCAATACAGAAGGACTTCAGCACAATGTCACCAATACAAATAAAACCTATGTTTTGTTTTTACCAGAAAACGAAATTCACGAATTAGGATTGCTCTATCTGAATTACGAATTGGTTTTAAGAGGTAACCAGACTATTTATTTAGGTCAAAGCCTTCCTTTAGACAATTTAAACTATTTCTTCGATGGAAATCAGGAGGTTTGCTTCATCACTTCTATGACGGTTCAACCTTATGACGACAAACTAACCGATTATTTCTATCAAATAGATGATATCTTAAAAAACTCTTCTAAGCATTCATTAATAGCGATTGGTAGAAAAGCTATGGATGTTTCTAGCTATGATTTTCAGTCACAAATTTCATTATATTCTTCGGTGACTGAATTGTTAAAAGTATTATAATTTTAAATTGGATAAATATATTTGTTTGACTTATCTTTATATTTGTTAAACAAAACATTTTAATGAACGAAAAAGTTCACATCATAGGTTCGGGATTTTCCTCATTAGCAGCTTCTTGCTATATGGCAAAACTCGGTTACAAAGTAGTTGTTTTAGAAAAGAATGCCTCTGTAGGGGGAAGAGCTAGACAGCTAAAAAGAGATGGTTTTACTTTTGATATCGGGCCTACTTGGTACTGGATGCCAGATGTGTTTGAAAAATTCTTTGGTGATTTTGGAAGACAACCATCAGATTATTACAAACTAGAAAAGTTAGACCCAGGGTACCAAGTATATTTTGGAGAAAACGACTCGGTGTATATCTCTGGAAATTTAGAGAAAATCTACGATCTTTTTGAAAAAGAAGAAACTGGCAGTTCCAAGCACTTAAAGAACTTTCTTGATGTTGCTAAAGAGAATTATGATATAGCAATTAAAGACTTGGTGTACAAACCAGGTGTGAGTCCATTAGAATTGATCACTCCAAAAACAGTTACAAGAGTTTCTCAATTTCTTTCTACCATACGAACACAGGTTCGAAAAAACATAAAGAATCACAAGCTTATCAAAGTTTTAGAGTTTCCTGTTCTATTTCTCGGCGCGAAACCTAGCAATACTCCAGGGTTCTATAATTTCATGAACTACGCCGATTTTGGACTAGGAACATGGCATCCAGTTGGAGGTATGTATAGCGTAGTGGAGGGTATGAGAAAGCTAGGTGAGGACTTAGGTGTTACTTATGAAACCAACGCTAATGTAGATGAAATTATAGTTGAGAATGGAAAAGTGACAGGACTAAAGGTGAATGGAGAGAGAATTTTTTCCGATCTTGTTCTAAGTGGAGCGGATTACCATCATACAGAAACACTTCTCAAGAGAGAGTACAGACAATATTCTGAATCCTACTGGGAAAAAAAGACGTTTGCGCCCTCATCGTTGTTGTTCTATGTTGGCTTTGATAAAAAGTTAGACAACGTAGAGCATCATACGCTCTTCTTTGATACAGACTTTGATGAACATGCGAGAACGATCTATGATGATCCAAGTTGGCCAGAAAATCCACTTTTTTATGCAAGTTTTCCTAGCATTACGGACAGCACATTTGCTCCAGAAGGAAAAGAAGCGGGGGTGTTTTTAATTCCTCTTGCACCAGGTATTGAAGATACAGATGAGTTACGAGATAAATATTTTGATTTGATAATCAAAAGATTAGAAAAATTAACAAAGCAAAAAGTAAAAAATAATATTATCTTTAAAGAGTCATTTTGTGTGAATGATTTTGTTAAAGATTACAATTCTTACAAAGGGAACGCCTATGGCATGGCAAACACATTATTACAAACTGCTTTTTTACGCCCAAAAATTAAAAGTAAAAAAGTCAAGAATTTGTATTTCACAGGCCAACTAACCGTTCCTGGACCGGGTGTGCCGCCATCCCTGATTTCGGGGAAAATAGCATCCGAATTAATTCAAAAAACACGATCATAAAATGAAACATCCGTTGTTAAGTTCATCTCACACAATAATGGTAACAAGGATGTTCCATGTGTCCATTGAAAAACAATAAAAACAAACACATGAAACAGTTATTTGACCAAGTTAGCTATGACACTAGTAAGTTAGTGACTAAAAAATACAGTACATCCTTCTCTTTGGCTGTAAAAATGCTATCACCTACGATCCGCTCAGCGATTTACAATATTTACGGTTTTGTTCGTTTTGCTGACGAAATTGTCGATACTTTTCATGATTATGACAAAGAACAATTGTTGGTTGATTTTGAAATTGAATACTACAAGGCTGTAGAGCAAGGAATCAGTTTAAATCCGATATTGAATTCATTTCAAGCAACCGTTAAAAAGTACAACATAACTGACGATATGGTTCAATCGTTCTTAAGAAGTATGAGAGCAGACTTATCAAAATCGATATACCAGACAAAGGAAGAATACGATGAATATATTTATGGATCTGCAGACGTCGTAGGCCTGATGTGTTTGAAAGTATTTGTAGATGGAGATGAAGAGAAATACAATACGTTGAAAGATGCGGCCATGCGATTGGGCTCCGCTTTCCAAAAAGTAAATTTTTTACGTGATTTAAAAGATGACTATGAACTTTTGAATAGATCGTATTTCCCGAATGTAGATCTGACATCATTGGATGCAGAATCGAAACAAAAGATTATCCAAGAGATCGAAGAGGACTTTGATTATGCCTACTATCATGGAATTTTAAAATTACCAGTAGAGGCAAAATTTGGGGTTTATATGGCATACAGATATTACCGTAGACTCCTTAAAAAGCTGAACAAAGTTCCATCCTCAGAAATTATTGAAACAAGAGTTAGGATTTCCGATCCTATGAAGATAAATTTGTTAGCACGTAGTTACGTGAAATACAAATTAAACATGATTTAATGCTATTACTAATGCTAACAACTATTGGGACTTTTCTCCTTATGGAGGGAGTGACGTGGTGCACACACAAGTTTGTTATGCATGGGTTTCTATGGTATTTACATGAAGATCATCATCAACCAAAATATCAAAATCTATTTGAAAAAAATGACTTGTTCTTTGTCATTTTTGCCCTACCAAGCTCACTATTCATCTATTTTGGACTGGAACAACAAATCTACTACCTTGCTGCCATAGGATTTGGAATCTTATTATATGGAATTGCTTATTTTTTGGTGCATGATGTTTTAATTCATCAACGTTTCAAGTGGTTCAAGCATACCAAAAATAGATACCTCTTAGGATTGAGAAAGGCACATAAAATCCACCACAAGAAATTAGGAAAGCACGAGGGTGAATGTTTCGGAATGTTGTTCGTGCCTTTCAAATATTTTAAGAAACCAAAGCTAACATAAAGTTTGTCTCAACGAGTCAATAAAGCGATTGTAATAGGGGCTGGAATTGCAGGTCTGTCAACTGCCATTCGACTTCAATCTGAAGGTATTGAGTCTATTGTCTTTGAAATGAATGAAAATCCCGGAGGGAAATTAAATGAGTTTTCAGAGTTGGGTTATCGTTTCGATATGGGACCCTCTCTCTTTACCATGCCGCAATTTATAGAAGAGTTGTTTACTGTGAGTAAGGCTCGTATCGAGGATTATTTTTCTTACAAGAGAAAAGACATCATTTGCAATTATTTTTACGAGGATGGGACACGTTTTCAAGCTGATGCTGAGAAAAATAGTTTTGCGTCCAATGCGGAAACTTCTTTTAATGTAACCAAAGAAGAGGTTTTGGAATATTTAGATCAGAGTCAAAAGAAATACGATTTGACGTCCAGATTATTTTTAGAAAAGTCATTGCATAAAATACAAACGTATTTGTCTAATGACACAATCAAAGCAATCTTGAATCTAAGGAGCCTTCACATCAATTCTACATTGCACACATACAATCGTAAAAAATTTGACGATGAACGATTGGTTCAACTGTTCGATCGATATGCTACCTACAATGGTTCTGATCCTTATCAAACACCTGGAATAATGTCTATGATTCCTCATTTGGAGCAACACTTTGGAACGTATTTCCCAAGAGGTGGAATGTATGCAATTACTCAAAGTCTGTTTCAATTGGCCAAAGACATTGGAGTAAAGTTCCATTTTTCTGAAAAAGTTGAAGAAGTCCTCATAGAAAATAGAAAGGCCAAAGGTATACGAACAGCAAAAGCGAATTATTTTGCTGATGTCATTGTATCCAACAGCGATGTAATGCCCACATACAGGCTTTTGTTGAAAAACCAAAAGGCTCCTGAAAAAATATTAAAACAGCCTCGTTCTAGTTCTGCGTTGATTTTTTATTGGGGAGTTCGCAAAGAATTTTCAGAACTGGATCTGCATAATATTTTCTTCTCCAATGATTACAAGATAGAATTTGAGACTATCTTTAAGAAGAAGAATGTGTGTAATGATCCAACAGTTTACATCAATATCAGTTCTAAAGAGGAGAAGAGAGATGCCCCGGCTGGATGTGAGAACTGGTTTGTGATGGTCAATGTACCCAGTAACACTGGCCAAGATTGGGATAAAATCATCAACAGAACCAGAGAAAATGTAATTAAAAAATTGTCTTCAATTTTAAAGCAACCTATTGAAGAGTTTATAGAGTATGAATCCATATTAGATCCAAGAAGTATAGAAAAAAATACGATGTCATACCAAGGAGCATTGTATGGAGCTTCTAGCAACAATCAATTTGCAGCATTTCTACGTCACCCCAACTTTTCACAAAAAATACGGAATCTCTATTTTTGTGGAGGGAGCGTACATCCAGGGGGAGGCATTCCACTATGTTTATTATCTGGAAAAATAGTTTCTGAATTAATACTCAAAAAGAATGGGTAAAAAGAAAAAGCTCTTTGTTTCTATATTTATCATCTGGCTATTCAATATATCTGGGATCTTTGGCATTTTGTCATCTAACTCCGATTGGTTTTTGAGTTTGACTCCTTTAAATTTAGGTTTGTACTTTCTAATGATTCTTTGGAATTTAGAAAAAATTACTGTTCGTTTTTTTACAGCAGCATCTATTCCTTTTTTCATTGGATTCGTAACAGAATACTTGGGAGTCAATCATGGTTTTATTTTTGGGTCTTATGAGTATGGAGAAAATTTAGGGTGGAAAGTAGGCGGAGTTCCCATCATGATTTGTGTCAACTGGATTGTCTTAACGATCGTTACCAGTGATGTATCATTGCTTTTATCAAAGAACCTTTTTTTAAGAGCTTTTTTAGGGGCTTTATTTATGACACTTTTGGATATGACTATAGAGGTATCGGCTCCTCGATTTGATTTTTGGGAATTTGAAAATGGAATTGTACCAATACAAAATTATATAGGCTGGTTTGTAGTTTCACTAATAGCTCATCTGATATACAATAGCTTTAAAATCAGAAGTCAAAAATTAATGTCGGTTCATATTTTGATTGCCATTGCAATATTCTTTCTAACCTTTTTATTTTTCTGATGAAAGAGTTTGACTACATAATTACTGGTAGCGGAGCATCGGGATTGATGTTGGCATATCGAATGGCCAATGATTCTTTTTTCGAGGATAAAACAATCTTAATCATTGACAAAGAGAAGAAAAAATCCAACGACCGAACATGGTGTTTTTGGGAAGAAGGAAAAGGAGAATGGGACGCTATTTTATGTAAGGTGTGGAGTGAAATTATTTTTGAGAGCCCATTCTACTCAACAAAAACCAGCATAGCACCTTACGAGTATAAAATGATTCGAAGCGCTGATTTTTACCAACTGATGTGGAAAACCATAGAAGCAAAATCTAATTTTTCTTTTGTGAGTGATACAGTACTAAACATTAGTCATAAATCGAACTCTGCTTCAGTACTAACGGAAAAGACGAGTTATAGTGCACAAAAAATTTTTAATAGCATTGCCTTTAATGCGAACTATCAACAGCAAAAGAAATATCCAGTTTTAAAGCAACATTTTATAGGTTGGTTTGTAGAGACTAAAGACGTAATGTTTGATGATTCTAAGGCTACTTTCATGGATTTTACCGTCCAGCAAAAACGCAAAACCAGGTTCATGTACATATTGCCTATTTCTCCTAGAAAAGCACTTTTTGAGTACACGCTCTTTTCAGCTCGTCTTTTGAGCGAAGTGGAATATGAGAAAGAAATTGTTCAATATCTAGAAGAAAAAGGAATTACAGATTATAAAATTGTTGAGAAAGAGAAGGGGATGATTCCCATGACCGCCTACAAATTCTGGAAGCATAATTCAAAAAATGTTTTAAACATAGGAACTGTGGGTGGCTGGTCAAAAGCTAGCACGGGTTATACTTTTATGAACATTACAAGAAAAACAAGAGAAGTTATCGAGTTCTTAAAAACAGAGAAAAACTTGCGTGAGTTCCATAAATCAGGACGTTTCTGGTGGTATGATTTATTATTATTAGACGTATTGTCAAAATACAATCATCAAGGAGCGAGACTGTTTTCAACACTTTTTCAAAAGAATAGAGTTCAAAAAGTATTTCGTTTTTTAGATGAGAAAACTACATTTTTTGAAGATGTGAAGATCATGTGGAGCATGCCTTCATGGAAATTTACAAGGGCTTTATTCAAACGGATTCTTTAATCCAATGATCTAGTAATCCAATAATCCAATAATCTAATGTTTTAATGTTTGATTCATAGTGAAATGTTTAATTTTAGCTTTTAGCTCATTGGTACATTGATAATTGGAGTGTCCTCAAACTTTTAAATAACATTCATTCTTTTTTCTACAGTTCGTCTGTAAAAAATGACAACTCGGTTGTTTTTTGTTTTTCAGAGTGTATTTCTGTTGCACATTTGTTGTGTAATTAATTCGTACTGATCTTATTTCAGTATCACAAAAACAAAACATGATGAAAATTTTAGCCACTATCTTAACAGCAACCATCCTTTTTACAGGAAGTGTATTAGGAACTCAAAAACAGAAAATCACTGCTACTGTAGTAAATGTATCTAGTAGCGACGGTAAAGTAGCGTTTGCTTTGTACAACAAAGAAACATTTATGAAAGAGCCATTGCAATCGAAAGCAGCAAAAATTATTGATGGAAAAAGCACTGTTACTTTTGAAGGTGTAGAACCAGGAGAATATGCAGTGATTTGTTTCCATGATAAGAACAATAATGACAAGATGGATTTTAGCCCAAATGGAATGCCTATGGAAGACTATGGAATGTCGAATAATATAATGAGTTTTGGACCTCCAAAATATATGGATGCTAAGTTTACAATTGATACTGAGGATAAAAACCTAGAAATTAAATTTTAATAAGTTTAGTTAACTTTATAACCATAACCAAAGATTCTCAAAAGATGAATAACAGACAAGAGGTATTTGCTATTAAAAGCTTGAAAAAAGGATTTATCGTTTGCTTGCAATTGACACTAATCTTTACATTCATCTTTGGAGTACTCCTAAACCCACCAACAGTAGATGGTATCTTGAGATCATTTGCAATATCGGCCATGTTCTCTTTTGGAATGGGCTTTGGAAATGGGTTGCTAAATAATTTTTTAAGCTCTAAATGGGATTGGATTACACAGACTAGAGAGAGAGTTACAGTAGGAATTATAGTTACAATATTATATACAGTTCCTCTTGTTTTAACTATCGATTATATCACATTAATTCTTTGGGGAGATGTTCCACCTGAGAAGTTTTTTAAAGGGAACTTTTTTTGGATGCATTTGTTCTATATTATTTTGTCACTTGGAGTTTCAACTTTTCTACATGCCAGAGGCTTTATGAAAAACTGGAAAGCTGCCATGACTCAGCAAACAGTAAAGCAAGAAATTGTAGCCAAAACAGAAACGGCAAAATTTGAATCTTTGAAGAGTCAGATTGATCCACATTTTTTATTCAACAGTTTAAATGTATTAACCTCGCTGATCAGTGAAAACCCTTATCAAGCAGAAAAGTTTACAACCAAACTATCTAAAGTATATAGATATGTTTTAGAGCAGAGAAACAAAGATCTAATTCCTTTATCAGAAGAATTAAAGTTCGCTAAAACCTATATGGAACTCTTAGGCATGCGATTTGAAGATGCCGTACAATTTGAAATACCTTCAACGGTTAGTAGTGACGATCTGAAAATTGTTCCCTTGTCACTGCAATTGCTATTGGAAAATGCAGTAAAACACAATGTGGTGTCTTCAACAAGACCCTTGAAGATTAGTATTTACGAACAAGATGACTATCTGGTAATACAGAACAACATCAATCCTAAAGAAGCTATAGGAAAAAGCACAAAAGTTGGATTGAGCAATATTGCAGATAGATATGGATTGATTACGAGGAAAAGAGTCGTAATTGAAAATGATAACAAAATATTTAAGGTGAGTATACCTCTCCTGAAAAAAATGAACAATACAATGTACACAGAAGATTTTGAAAACAGCAAATACGTACGCGCAGTAGAGCGTGTAGAAAAACTCAAAGAGTTTTACCAGAACCTAGCCTCTTATGTAGTAGTGATCCCTATTTTGATTTTTATCAATTTATATTTCTCCCCTTATTTTCATTGGTTTTGGTTCCCTCTAGTTGGATGGGGTATAGGAATTGTATTCCATTGGTTAGAAGCAAACAACTACAACATTTTCTTAGGGAAAAACTGGGAGGAGAAAAAGATTAAAGAAATTATGAACGATCAAAATAAACCAAGATATTAAGATTATGGAATCTAATTACTCACAAGAAGATTTTTATATAAAAGCAAAGAAAAGAGTTGAAGAAATTAAAGGGTTTTATACCCATATCGTAGTAATGGTTTTTTTACTTCCGTTTCTGGTATTCATTAACTTAGAGTTTAGCCCTCAATACCATTGGTTCTGGTGGGCAATTATAGGAAACTTGTTAGGAGTTTTTTTTCACTGGTTAGGGGTTTTTGGATTTAAAAACTTTTTAGGCAGAGATTGGGAAGAAAGAAAGATTAAAGAATATATGAATGACAAAAACCAACCAAAACTTTAATACGATGGAAATAAATTACATAGAAGACGAACGCTATACAGAAGCAAAAAAAAGAGTACAAGCGATCAAAGGGTTTTATGCTCACTTATTGGTGTCAGTGTTGGTAATTCCGTTTCTTATTTTTATCAACTTACGATTTACACCTCATTTCCATTGGTTTTGGTTTCCTATTGGAGGCTTGGCTTTTAGCGTCATCATACATTGGTTTACGGTATTCGGATTTGGAAAAGATTGGGAAGACCGTAAAATAAAAGAGCTAATGGAAAAAGAGAAATTTAAAAAATAATCAAGATGGATCAAAATTATATCAAAGAGCAGCAATATTTAAAAGCCAAAAAGCGGGTAAAGGATATCAAAGGTTTTTATTCTCACTTTTCAGTATATGTGGTTATTAACTTATTTCTTAGTGGCATTATTATTTTTGGATTAACACGAGATGAGAATTATACCTTAGGAGAAGCAATCACACATTTTGGAGTGTATTCAACATGGTTGTTTTGGGGAATTGGAGTATTCTTTCATTGGTTGGGAGTTTTTGGGTTCAAAAATGTTTTGGGGAAATCATGGGAAGAGAAGAAAATCAAAGAATTGATGGACCAAGATGCAGATAGAGATAGAAGAATTCTAAAAAAGTAAATCATGAAAAGAGTAGATGAAAACATATCAAATGCAACGTATGTACGCGCAAAGAAGCGTGTTGAACAACTGAAGAAGTTCTATAGAGCTCTTGCAATTTACATTGTGGTGAATATCATCATCAGTGGATTTAAAATAGCAGACTACATGGAAGATGGAGATACTTTCTACGAAGCTCTTTTCAATATAGATACCTACATTGTATGGATTATTTGGGGAATTTTTATCGTCTTAAGTGCTTTGAAAACTTTTAAGACCAACGCTTTTTTAGGGAGCGATTGGGAAGATAGGAAGATAAAGGAATACATGAACGAAAAATAATAAACGAATTACGATGGAGTTCAATGATCAAAATACAAGCGGAAAATATTTACGAGCCAAAAAGAGAGTAGAAAAGCTAAAAGGCTACTATTGGCATTTAACAATTTTCTTAGTGATTAATATTTCTCTCTCAGTTTACAAGATTTTTTTGGACATGAGAGGAGGAGATACCTTTGAAGAGGCACTAATAGATTATGATAATTATTCACTATGGATATGGTGGGGCATAGGGATGTTTTTTCATACCTATGGAGTATTCGGATCAAGATTGCTCTTTATGAATAAAGATTGGGAAGACAAAAAGATTCGAGAATATATGGACGAGAAATAATACTTTTATAAAAGTTCAGTAAAACTAAAAGCAAAATAAATGAATGTTATTATCATAGAAGATGAAAAACCAGCTGCAAGAAGATTGGGAAGGATGTTAAACGAATTAGGAATTCAAGCCAGCGCCATGTTACATTCTGTAGAAGAGTCGTTGAATTGGTTCCAACAAAATGAGCATCCCGATTTAATATTCTTAGACATTCAGCTATCTGATGGCCTTTCCTTTGAGATTTTTGAGGAGGTGGATGTAAAAAGCGCCATCATTTTTACTACAGCTTATGATGAATATGCATTGAAAGCATTCAAATTAAACAGCATAGACTACTTATTAAAGCCCATAGATGAAGATGAGCTGAAAGTAGCTGTCGATAAATTCAAAAGTCATCAAACCAAAGAGTCTGAAATACAGGTAAATATTGATGATATTCGTAGGCTATTGATCAATCCAATAGATAGAAAATACAAAAAACGTTTAACGATAAAAATTGGTCAACACATTAAAATTATTCATGTTGATGAGATCGAATGCTTTTACAGCGAAAACAAGGCAACTTACATTTATACAAAGTCAAACAGAAGTTACCTGATAGACCACTCTCTTGAAAATTGGCAAGACCAGTTAGACCCTGAACATTTTTACCGTGTAAACAGAACATTTATCATACATATCAATGCCATAAAAGATATTATTTCCTATACCAATAGCAGATTGAAATTATTGTTGCACTCTTACAATGAATTGGAAATTATTGTCAGTAGAGAACGCGTGAAAGATTTTAAAAATTGGATCGATAGATAACACTCATTAACGTACAATTATTTCAGACTTTTTATATCTTTACGGCATCAACTAACTTTCTTTAACAACAATCAAGTAAAAAAATCGTTTTAATTGTACCTAAGAAAAGAATGATGAGAAAAAAAATAGAATTCATTTCTCTGCTTATATTTTCAGCATTATTGCTTGTTAACTGTAGTGGTAACGAAAAGTTTGAAATCAAAAAAGGTAAAGTTGGTTACCTAACTCCCAAAACGTCCATTAAAGATTTAGATGCCATATTTAAAAATGATTCTATTGTAAAGAATCTTAGCGAAGGAGCTCTAGGAAGTAATTACTTTCAAGATGATGATGAGTATATGATTTATGAAAAAGGAGGGAAGCATCTGTTAACCATCGTTCCACAAGAACAACTAGATTCTACATCAACTATAAAAAGTATAGAAATCTTTGATGATCGTTTTCAGACAGAATCTGGCTTGAGCTTGAATTCTACTTTTTCAGAAATCAATTTGAATAACAACATCAACAAGATAGAGTCTACAATATCTTCTGCTACTTTATTTATAGACGATTTGAATGCTACCATCTCTATTGACAAAGAAGAATTGGGTTTAAAAGCTTACAGTAGCCAGAAAGTGACCAAAGAGCAAATCCCTGACTTGGCCAAAATGAAGTCATTTACAATCTGGTTTAACTAATGCCAAAAAAATATCAAATTCAAAAGAGCCCTTTTGTAGTTCCTACAGCTGATGGAAAACTCATTGAAGAACATTTTGGAAATGCTACGGATGGAAACTCTGAAATAAGCATTGCTCACATGATTGCTCCAGCGGGTTGGTCTGAGCCATTTCAAACACCCGAATTTGATGAGTATACTTATATCATTCGTGGCAAGAAACAATTTAATATAGAAGGTGAGATTGTTGTTCTAGAAAAAGGACAATCTATCAAGATTCAAAAAAACACCAGAATTCAATATTCCAATCCGTTCGAAGAGGCATGTGAGTACCTAGCGATTTGTACACCAGCTTTTTCAATAGACTTGGTAAATAGAGAAGAGTAAAGCTCACCGTTTAAAAATCCATAGCTTCGTTAAAGTTTTACTAAACAACGTTAAATTTCTGTTTCGATCGTTGCTTTTGAATAATTTAAAGTCAAAATCAACCCATCATGACTTCAAAAATTATTCTTGTCTTAGCATCTTTATTTTTAATTACCTATGCTCATACTCAAAATGAGATGACAAAATACGAACCCACTATAGAGTTTCCATTTGGACGTTACAATCCAGAAGCGCCTAAACAATTAAAAGACTTCGAGCCTTTGATTGGAGAATGTAAATGTAAATCAATTACTAGAAAAAAAGATCAAACTTGGGCAGAGGCAGTAGATATGACATGGCGTTGGAAATACATTATGAATGGAAAAGGTATACAAGACGAAACCTTAAAAGCAGATGGAAGAAATTCTGGAAGCATTCGTCAGTTTGATAAAGACAGTATGCGTTGGAATGTACATTATTACTCATCTGTAGGAACACCAGTTACGTTACCAACATGGCATGGAAATAAAAAAGACGGAAAAATAATTTTATATCGACCGCAAAAAGCACCTAATGGAATGAACGGTTTCTACAGACTTACCTTTTACGATATTTCTAAGAAGGGATACAAATGGGTAGGTGAGTGGGTTGACGAAAAAGAAAGTATTACTTTTCCTACATGGAAAATTGAATGTGTGAGAGAAGACTAACTCAGCTAACCTGTTTCTCTAGTGCCATAAAATGTGTGGTGATTTTATTATACATCGGTATAACTTGTATCTCACACTTATATGGAGTATTATCTTTCTTGTAATTGGTAATTACTTCTTTAAAAGGTTTGTTTAGCTTTATCTTATTTCGAATCCTTTCTTTAGTATTTGAGGAGGTTTCCTTTCCCTGAAGAAAAACAGGTGTTCTATTTAGAGCAAATCCCTTTGAATAACCTGTCATTTCAGTAAATCCATTATTTACCCAGATAATTTTTCTATTGATATCAGTAACAATAATGGCCTCATAATCATTTCTATTAATGAGGTGACTAATATTATTCTTCCATTGAAATTTTTCTGCTAAAAAAGTTAATTTTTCAATTTCAGTTTTTCTTTCAATTTGTTTTAGATGTCTAAAATAAAACTCGCTGTAGATATCCCAGCTTAGTAAAGGAGGATTTTTCATAAAAATTTAGTCTCTTCTTTTTCTAGCCAATAAGGTGTTTTTTAATAACATGGCAATAGTCATGGGCCCTACTCCACCAGGAACAGGAGTAATGTATGAAGATTTTTGAGATACTTCGTCGAAAGCAACATCACCTACTAGGCGGAATCCTCTTTTCTTAGAAGCATCTTCAATTCTAGTGATTCCCACATCAATTACAGTGACACCGTCCTTAACCATATCTGCAGTCAAAAACTCAGGAATACCTAAAGCTGCAACTACAATATCTGCTTGTAGCGTAATTTTCTTTAAATTTTGGGTTCTACTATGGGTAATGGTAACTGTAGCATTCCCCACTTTTCTTTTTTGAGAAAGTAAAATACTCATCGGACTCCCTACAATATGACTTCTTCCAATAACCACTACATGTTTTCCTGAAGTTTCAACATTATATCGATCTAGCAATTCTAAGATTCCAAATGGAGTCGCAGAAATAAAAGTAGGTAAGTTTAATGCCATTTTTCCAACATTCGTAGGATGAAAACCATCCACATCTTTGTCTGGATCCACAGCCATAATTACTTTCTGCTCATCAATGTGTTTGGGTAATGGAAGTTGAACAATGAAACCATCGATATCATCATTATTATTTAATTCATCAATCTGTGATAGCAATGCTTTTTCTGAAGTATCTTCTGAAAGTCGAATTAAAGTAGATTCAAAACCAACTCGCTCGCAAGCTTTTACTTTGGCATTTACATAAGTTAGACTGGCCCCATCATTTCCCACAATAACAGCCGCTAAATGAGGAGCTTTCTTTCCTTGCTCTTTCAGTTTTGCTACCTCAACAGCAATTTCATCTTTTATATCTGAAGAGGTTTTTTTTCCGTCTAATAGAATCATGCCTTTATGAATTATGAATTACGAATGTTGAATTATGATTTTTATCTGTAAATATCTTAAAATCAGAAAAATGAAATAATTCACAACCTGTTGTAAGAGATTATCATTACCCATTGGTTCATTTTCAGATTGGTACATTGTTACATTAACACATTATCAAATTGATACATTGTGAAATTATCTCATTCCTTTCATCATTTGCATCATTTTTCTGCCTCCGCCACCTTGCATCATCTTCATCATTTTGCTCATTTGATTGAATTGCTTCATCAATTGGTTCACTTCTTGAACTGAAGTTCCTGAACCTTTCGCAATACGCTTCTTTCTACTTGAATTGATGGTAGAAGGAGTACTTCTCTCAGAAGGCGTCATAGAATGTATAATGGCTTCTATTCCTTTAAAAGCATCATCATCGATATCAACATCTTTTAATGCTTTTCCAGCTCCTGGGATCATACCAACCAAGTCCTTCATACTTCCCATCTTTTTGATTTGTTGTATCTGAGATAGAAAGTCATCAAACCCAAACTGATTCTTAGCAATCTTTTTCTGTAGCTTTCTTGCTTCTTCTTCATCAAATTGTTCCTGAGCTCTTTCAACTAAGGAAACAACATCTCCCATGCCCAAGATACGATCTGCCATCCTATCTGGGTAGAAAACATCAATGGCTTCCATCTTTTCCCCAGTACCAATAAACTTAATAGGTTTGTTAACCACAGATTTAATAGACAAAGCAGCACCACCTCGGGTATCACCATCTAATTTTGTTAGAATAACTCCATCAAAATTTAAAAGATCGTTAAAGGCTTTTGCGGTATTCACAGCATCCTGACCTGTCATAGAATCTACTACGAATAGTGTTTCTTGCGGCTCAATAGCTTTATGAATGTTAGAAATCTCAGTCATCATCTCTTCATCCACAGCCAAACGACCGGCAGTATCTATGATGACTACATTTTTACTGTTTGCTTTTGCATATTTGATTGCATTTTGAGAAATCTCAACTGGATTTTGATTTCCCTCTTCGGCATATACTTCCACTCCAATCTGTTCTCCAACAACCTGCAATTGATTGATGGCAGCAGGGCGATAGACATCACAACCCACCAAAAGAACTTGTTTGGATTTTTTGTTTTTTAAGTAGCTCGCTAGCTTACCAGAAAAAGTTGTCTTACCAGACCCTTGTAAACCAGACATCAAGATAACAGTTGGACTTCCTCCTAGGTTGATTCCAACTGCATCGCCACCCATCAAAGTGGTCAATTCATCTTTCACCAATTTTACCATCAATTGGCCAGGATTCAATGTTGTCAATACATCTTGACCAATGGCTTTTTGTTGAACCGTTTTTGTAAATTCTTTTGCAATCTTAAAGTTTACGTCGGCATCTAACAATGCACGTCTTACTTCCTTTAGGGTCTCCGCAACATTTACTTCAGTTATTTTTCCATGCCCTTTAAGGGTGTGTAAGGCCTTATCTAGTTTTTCACTTAAATTATTAAACATGAGTTTTGTTCACTTTTTTGGAAGTGACAAATATAGAAAATACCAGTGTTTTACTCAAGGAAAAGCCTAGTTAATCTTTCTTTGAAAGTAGGCTGGCAACAAAGTTTATCAGATGAATTATTGTAGCAATTATAAACAGAAAAAAAGAGAAGATCAGAATGAGGTTCATTCTAGACACTTCATCATAAGTTCTAAGTGTATTCGTTGTATAAATGAAGTAGAGAAAGGGAATTAATGCGATAATTTGCAGAATTATGTGAATAAGAGTTAGACCTCTTTTTGGAACCTTATTGGTAAGAGATAGAGAAAAATAATTAATGGCAATGAGGACAAAAAATAGTGCTGAGGTCAAAGCAATGCTCCAAACTTTCAAATCCAAAAAAGTACCATACATGGCAATTTTAATCATTCCACCTTTATTAATAAGACCAGAAACAATGAGGAGTAGGGCTAAAACGATGAAAAATAGTTGAGGTGTATTGATTATTTTTTTCAAGGAAAATGATGATTTTAGAATTTATGAATGTATTGGTTTCTTTCAACTTTAAAAAACGTAATCTTTTTTTAGAATTGATAAATGATGCTCTGTATGATGAATGGTCCACATAATTATTTCACGCAAAGTCATTCTTCCCATTAACGGATGGGGCAAGAGTAATGTGTTTAAATTTTGATCTTTCAGTTTGCGTGTTTTGTACTGTAATTTTTTATTTAAAACTTCAATAGAATTGATCAGTATCTTCTTCTGATTTATAGATGGATTTTTTAAATCTTTATTAAAATCCCTTGCACGATCCTTACTTTCTGCTAAACGTTCATTGTACCTTTTTGCTACTTCATCATAACTTCTAGAGGGTCTGTTTGAGGTACCAAATTTCTTTTTTAGTATAAACTTAGGCACACGTAAGGCCTTGTTTAACATTTTTAAACTGATTTGTAAATGCAGAATATGTTGACCAGTAGTCCATCGACCATCAGGGTGTTTGCCCCAATCTTCATCTGACTGATGCAATAACCAATCGAATAATTCTTTGTGTGCTTTTTCCAGCCGATCTGTAATAGAATCTTTATCCATATAGTATCAAAATATGATACAAGCAAGATACAAAAGTTCGAGTATTATACAATTCACTACAAAAAAGTATCATTTCAATACATCTTGTTTTTTATGACTGGTGTTGCTGTATACATTTGTTTCATCAACAATCGAAAAAAATAAAAATCATGTATCTAAAAAATTTTAAAAGAACACTTATTGGATTGATCATCACATCAATCTTCCTTTTGAATCCTACTGAAGGATTCTCTCAAAAGAACTCTTACTCGTATTCTTCGACTGATAATGGGGTAAGAAAAATTTCCATCAAGAATGATCGAAATGACTTCCGTATCGAATACGAGGGAGAAATTACCTTGTCTGATGACGACAAGGACATTCTTGCCATCTCTAGAAACGGGTTCATAGAAATTAGAAAATCACGCTTTGGAAAAAGAAGAAGATTGCTTATAGAATCTGATGGTGGCGATTTAATTCGTCAATATTATGTGGGTAGAAAAGAAGTGCCTTTTAACCCAGAAGGGAAAAAGTGGTTGGCAGAAATTCTTCCTGAAATTGTAAGAACAACTACTATTGCCGCAAAAAGTAGAGTAGAGCGTTTTTATAAAAAAGGCGGTGTAAATGCTGTGATGAGAGAAATTGAAGAAATGGATTCTGATTATGTGAAATCAGCTTACATGAAGATTCTACTAAAAAAGAATTTGAATAACAAAGAATTGGTTTCTGTAATTAATACAGTAGGAGATGAGATCAAGTCAGATTATTATGCTTCTCAAATCTTAAAATCAAATCAGAAAGCTTTCTTAGCAACAGAAGAAACGAAGAATGCCTATATCAGAGCAGCAAAAAGCATTGGTTCTGATTATTACATGAGTCAGATTGTAAAAACTATAATTGATGATTCTAATATTACAGACAAGCAAATGACAGATCTTTTAGAGATTTCTAAGGGTATTAGTTCTGATCATTATCTGTCACAAATCTTAAAGTCAATAATGGACAAAAGAGATTTGAATCAAGCAAACATGAATACGATCATGTCTTTATCTAGAGAGATTAGTTCAGATTATTACAGGTCTCAAATTTTACGCAAAGCACTCAAGAAAGATGGGCTGTCTAAAGCAAATTATGAAACATTTTTGAGTAGTCTAGATGAAATAGATTCCGACCACTATACAACCCAAATTATCAATGATTTGATCGTAAAAGATTTAAACAGTGCTTCTTTAGCCAAGCTTCTAAAAATCATCAATGCAAATGTGGGTTCAGATCACTATGCTACAAATATTTACAAGAAATTGGCAAAAAATGATAACATGACAGATGCTTTACTAATTCAATTGATAGAAGGAGCAGAAAATAGTGTAAACTCAGATTATTATTTGTCTAATGTTTTGGTCGCATACTCTAGCAAAGTAAAAAGAGCCTCTCAGAAAGTAAAAGATGCTTATACAAAAGCAGCTAAATCTATCAAATCTGAAACTTATTTTGGTAGAGCTATGAAAGCTTTGTATTAAAAACCCCCAATAGCTAAGGTGATCGATTCTCTTTAGATTGATTACCTTAGTTTCATGCAAACTAACAATCAACCAAACCAAACTTTTTTCATGAAAAAACATTTCTTCATTGTTTTATCTGGAATTGTATTTAGTTTGTTTATTACTTACTTCATTGTATCTGGTGACGCGGTAGAAACTGTGTCACCAAGTACATTAGAACTCATTGTTGCAGGGTTTGTTGGAATTATTAATGCCTACGCATTTTATCTATTGTCAAACTTTTTAGACAAGCTCTTGCCATGGCATAAACAGGAAGGAAACAGACTGTTAGCGGGAATTTTTATCCACTACATCTCTTCATTGATATTGACATTTTCTCTTCTGTATCTTGGAGGTCTTTTATTCCCAGACAACCTTGAGTTCAGTAGTATGTACCAAGCGTATGCAGTTAAATTGAGTATTGTCTTATTCATCATGATGCTCATCTTTGAGATCATCTATTTTGCACTCTACTCTTATTATTCTTACACCACATTTCAGATTGAAACAGTGAGACAAGAGAGAAAGCAAATAGAATTGCAATTAAAAGCATTAAAGGCACAATTGAGTCCACACTTTCTTTTTAACAGTCTCAATACAATTTCTTCCTTAGTCTTTAAAGACAAAGGAAAAGCTGAGAATTTTGTAAGAAAACTGGCAGAAATGTATCAGTATACGCTCAATAGTTATCGAATAAAATTGACCTCTTTAGAAGAGGAGCTTGAGTTTGTAAAATCCTATATTCATCTTTTAGAGACACGTTATGGGAATAAATTTCATTGTGACGTACAGATTCCCTCCAGTATTCTACAAACTAAAATTCCTCCATTGACCCTACAAATGCTTATTGAAAATGCGGTGAAGCACAATGTTTTGCACGAAGATAACCCTCTGAAAGTTAAAATTTACTATGATAAAAAATACATTTCTGTTACCAATAACGTCACAGAAGAGCCAAAACATGTTACCTCATTTAAGATAGGTTTGAAGAATATCAATACCAGATATTTGCTATTACATACTGAAGGAATTTTAGTTACCAATGGATCTACGTTTGAAGTGAAAATTCCTATTCTATCATGAAAAAACTATTTGTCCATCAGCCATTCTTTCGAATTTTGAGTCCAATTTTCAGTGGAGTAATTGTGTATTTGTTAATTCTGCTACTGAACAATGATGTAGAGCAATTACAAGAACAGTTTTTAGGCGAGGAGTTGTACGTATGCATTGGTCTGTCTTACATTGTACAAGAGTTTTCACGCCTGCTATTATTACTGTTCAAAAGAATTTTCAAAGGAAAGACAAGTTTACCAAACTTAATTCTTCAGGGTTTTGTCTCGTTAGCTTCTTCCATTGGGCTTGTAACACTCTCTGTGTGGTTGTATTATAAATATGTAGTTGGTTTTTCAGCAACGCCAGACGACATTTTTATGTTCAACTCAGTGTTTGCTGTTATTACGCTTATATACATATTACTGTTCGTAAGTCACCAGTATCTATACAAAATCAATACAGAAAGACTCCAACAGGAAGAAATTTTCAAACAAAGCATCGAAGAAGATTTTAGACAATTTGAGCGAGGAATCAATCCACATTTATTGTTTGAAAGCTTGGAGGCATTGATTACACTTATGTATAAAGATACGGAAAAGGCAGAGGATTTTATTGATTCTTTGGCAAGTATTTACAGGTATGTATTATCCAATAAAGACAAGCAGTTGATTTCTTATCAAGAAGAATTTCAACACCTAAAGCAGTTAGAAAGTCTATTGAATCAGCTTCCATACAGAAAATTAAAATTGATCAACGAAGCTACATCCGATTTTTTGGTCGTTCCAGGAAGCCTTCTTTTTGTGATGGAAATGATTGTTCGAAAAACAATTATTTCAACAGGGATTGAATTATTGGTTGTCGTAAAAGAATCAGAAAAAACCAACCAGATACAGTTCGAATACAAAACGCAAGATAGGATCAACTCAAAAATTTCAGTATCCGATTTAAAGGATATTAGAAGAGTTTACTCTATATACAGCAATCAAGCTATTGAAATTGAAGAATTAAATGCTACGAGAACTGTGAGCATTCCCAAACTAACCATAAAAGAAACAGAATGAAAGTTGTGATTATCGAGGACGAGATTTTGGCAGTAGAAAAGCTAGAACGCTACTTACTAAAGTACGATCAAGAAATAGAAATTTTAGCCAAATTAGATTCCATTACCAATGCTGTCGCATGGTTTCAAAAAGGCAAAGAGTTCGACGTCGTTTTTATTGATATCCAATTGACAGATGGACTCAGTTTTGAAATTTTCAATCAGGTAAAGATTCAAAAACCAGTGATTTTCACTACCGCTTTTGATGAATATGCTGTAGATGCCTTTAAAGTAAATAGCATAGATTACATCCTAAAACCCATCACATTTACCGATTTGATGCGTGCAATGAATAAGTTAAAATCTCTAAAAAGTATTTTCAATCCAACTGACTTTGTAGAGAAAGTAGAAAAAATTGCTTCTAGAGAGAAATTAAAAGATCGATTTCTAGTAAAGTTGGGGAACCATATACATTCTATAAAAACGGAAGAAGTTGCCCTGTTTTACGCAGATGGTAGAACCGTGTATTTAGTAACCCATCTACAAAAGAAATTTATTTTAGATTACAAATTAGAAGATTTGGTGAGTGTATTGAAAGGCGATGAATTTTTTAGAATCAACAGAACTTTCGTGGTCAATATCAATGCCATAAAAGACGTTGTTGTTTACTCAAACAATCGGTTAAAAATTACTCCAGCGGTAAGAGTAGAGAAGGATATGATTGTAAGTAGAGAGAAAGTTTCTGCCTTTAAAAAGTGGTTTGAAGGAAATTAATTGAGCTGAAACTTTCTTATTTAGCCAGCATGTCGTATTTTTCTTCTGTATTTCAGAAATGTGTATGAAGAAAAATATGACGATCAAAGAACTATCAAAAATGCTAGGAGTTTCTCCTTCTACAATTTCAAAAGCATTAAATGACAGCTATGAAATAAGTGAAGAAACCAAAGCGAAGGTGCAAGAGGCTGCGAGACTCTATAATTACAAACCGAACAAGCTTGCAGTGAATCTAAAATCTGGAAAAACCAGTACCATTGGAGTAGTCTTACCAAGTATTAAGAATTTCTTTCTATCTCGAGTATTGAGAGGAATAGAGAATGTCATAGCAAACACAGAATACAACATCATTATAAGCATTACCAATGAATCTTACGACAAAGAGGTGAATTCCATGCAAACCTTATCAAATGGATTGGTAGATGCCATAATCGTAGCTGTTTCTGAAGAAACGCAAATCAAACAAAACTTTTCTCATATCAAAGAAGCGAATAATCAGGTGCCAGTTTTGATGTTTGATCGAATTGTTGATGATATTGATTGCGACAAAGTACTTATAGACGATTATGAATCGATTTACAATGTTGTAAAACAATTAACCGCACTTGACAAGAAAAAAATTGTTCTGGCCTCTACTATAAGTAATTTAAGTGTGGCTAAGCTTAGAATAAAAGGATATGTAGAATCTGTTGAGAAAACTCATTTACCAGTTCTTATTGAAGGATCCGAAGAAGAAATAGAAGCAAAAGCTTTACACTTGATGAAGAGTGAGGAGGTAGATGCGTTTGTGGCGATTGATGAAGAAGCTACGTTAGCATGCTTTAGAGCAGGAAAAAAACAGCAGCTATTAGATGATGGCACCCTATCATTAGTAGGATACGCAAGAAGAAGAATAGCAGAGCATTTAACTCCAAGTCTTACAACTATTGATCAGCATGGGAAAAGAGTAGGAAGTACATCCGCAGATTTGTTGTTAGAACGATTGAAGAAACCTGGGAAAAAATCGGAATCTGTAGTGATCAACGCAACAGTACAAAAAAGAAGTACCACTCAATAAAGAAGTAGTAATATCAATATGCCATTCCGTACCTGTCTGCCGACTAGGCAGGCTTGATACGGAATCTGTTCATTATCCCTAGATTCCTGTTTTCACAGGAATGACAGTATCATGATAAAAAAGAATAACTATAAAATTTAAAAGATAATTTTAACTACAAATCGTCTGTAAAGTGTCTTTTGCCTTTTTCTTTGCGAAATTTTTCTGCATTGTAGTTCCTTGAAGCATTCTTAGGAATCGATAAAGATTTCCACTGTTCTTTTCTCAATATTCTACCAATGTAAACGATCTGTCCTACGTGATAGGCATAGTGACACAGTTGTCGGTTTACAGCTTCAGTAATTGTATGCCCTTGATTGCGGATATAGACAAGTTGATCGATATTTTCTTCCGTTACTTGTTCGAGAGCTTCAAAAAGACAAGCCCAGCCTTTTTCCCAAGTTCTTTGTACATCCGATCGGTTTTCAAAGTCATTCAAAAATTCATCATCTCTATTCCTCCATGATTTCTCACCATCTTCAGTTAAAAAATTTGTCCACCTGCTCAACATATTACCCACTAGATGCTTTACAATAATTGCAATTGAATTTGCTTCAGAATCTGGCTGCCAAAAAAGTTGCTCGTCGCTCAATTGTTCTATCGTCTTCTCACCAAGACTCTTGTAGTATTGGAATTGTTTTATTGAGCTAGACAAAAAAGAAGGCTGCATTTCAACTAGTTTTTAGCTTTTTTAATAGGTATAAATTCCAAAGCCACTCCATTAATGCAATGTCTTTCTCCTGTAGTTTCTCTCGGGCCATCATTAAAAGAATGCCCTAAATGCCCTCCACAAGTATTGCACTTTAACTCAGTTCTAGCATACCCGATTTTATAATCTACATCTAGTTCAACAGAATTGGAGATAGCACGATCAAAAGAAGGCCAACCCGTTCCCGAATTAAACTTGTGTTCCGATTTGTACAAAGGTGTTTTACAAGCAACGCATGCATATACTCCCGGAGCGTAGTTTTTATTGAGCGGACTTGTAAAAGCTCTTTCTGTTCCGGCTTCTCTCAAAACATAATACTGCATGGAAGTCAACTCCTTCTTCCATTGCGCATCTGTTTTGCTAATTTTATATACTTTCTTACGTTGCTTTTCATTCTTTTTTTGAGCATTTCCTATACAGCTTACAAATAAGAACAAAGTGCATATTGATAAAATCTGCTTCATATGTTTTCAATAATAAATTTTACAGTTTTGTTTACAACCTCAGAGTTCCTTAAAATTTTCGTGTGACCTAGGCCGTGAGTAATCAGTAAAGAACCCTTCTGTAAATTCTGACGTATGTGATAAGCACAACTTACAGGAACATCGCCATCTTGTGTATCATGAACGATTAAAACGGGAATTGAAATCTTTTTTGCCACTTGATGACTGGCGAATGCATCAGTCTTTAATTTCCACTTTTTCTCAAAGCGTTTTTTCATTTTTGAGCCTGACTGTTTGGTAAGACTCAAATTTTTAGCAAAATCATCAACAATGTCAGAAACCTTATCGCCCGATCCGATAGCAACAAATGTCTTAATTTTAAAAAAATCTGAAGTTGCATTGTACAAGCACATGCCCCCGAAGGAATGACCAATAGCGGCTTCAAAAGGACCATAAATCTCAGGGATTTTTTTCATCGTACTTAAGAATTCCAACATGGAAGTCGTTTTTCCAGTGGATTTCCCATGAGCGGGGCCGTCGAAAGAAACGGTCATAAATCCTTTTTCTAATAACTTGTCTGCAAAAGCAAACAGTTGAGTGCTTCTTCCAGCCCATCCATGTACCAGAAGCACCTTTCGTTTGGAGTATCCATAAGAGAGAATATCGATTTCCTTTTGAATTTCCTCTACAAATAACCGCTTGTTTTGTGCACTTTGTTGCATGTATGTTTCTCTCTGAGGAGTGGGGAAGTTAATGGGTGTTAAAAACAAGCGTGTTCCCAATCTAGCAGCCAAACTTTTTGAGAAGAATTCAATAGTTCTTGCAACAAAAGAAACAGGTTTGGGAATTGCCAAACTTGGTTTTGGTTTTACTGCTGGATTCAAGAGATGATAGGAGAAATTATTTTTCAACTCAAATAGAATATGTAATTTTAAGAAACGTTATGTAGCCAAGCTACCAATACAAAAATAAGGATTTCATCATCTAAAGAAGGGAAATATACCATGAGAAAGTTACTTTTACCATTACTTGCCTGTTTTTATCTTCTGAGTTGCACAACCGTTCCCATTACAGGGAGAAAACAATTTAATATTGTGAGCGATGCGCAAGTATTGCCAGCGAGCTTTTCTCAGTACAAAGGGTTTTTAGAGAAAAATAAATTGTCTGAAGACAAAAATAAAACTGCACAAATTAAAGAAATAGGAGAGAAAATTTCAAAGGCAGTGGATCGTTTCATGAGAAATAATGGAATGCAAAAGGAAGCTGATTCTTATGAATGGGAATTTAATCTCGTAGAGGACAAAACAGTGAATGCTTGGTGTTTGCCAGGCGGAAAAGTGGTTTTTTACACAGGTATTTTGCCTATTTGTGCCAATGAAGATGGCATTGCTGCTGTGATGGGGCATGAAGTAGCACATGCTTTTGCAAAGCACGGTCAAGAGCGCATGTCGCAAGGGCAGTTACAAGCCATTGGAGGGGTGGCAGTAGCATTGGGTACCCAAGGTAAGTCTGAAGAATCCCAAAGAATATGGTCTACAGCTTATGGATTAGGAACTCAGGTAGGAGTGATGTTGCCTTTTAGCAGAAAACACGAAGCTGAAGCCGATAAACTAGGTCTGGTTTTTATGATCATGGCGGGATACAACGGGGAGGAGGCTGCCGAAGTATGGGTGCGAATGAGTGAGAGAGCTAAAGGGAAAAAATCGCCGCCAGAGATTTTAAGCACACATCCGTCAAATGAGAGTCGAATTCAAGCCTTACGATCATATTTACCCGAAGCAAAACGTTTAGCAGCACAATTTAACGAACAAACAAACTAGACTTCAATTGTTGTCAATGAAATTTGAGTATCTTGTGAGCATTCAATCAAACCAAACACCATGTTAAAAATAGGCGATAAGAAACTCATCAATGCTTGGGCATTTTACGATTGGGCCAACTCAGTATATTCTTTGGTGATTAGTACTGCTGTTTTTCCTCTTTATTACACAGCAATTACCGATGAAAAAGTGGTATCCTTCTTAGGAATGGAGTGGGAGCATCCCGATTCATTATACAGTTACGCACTATCTTTTTCATTTTTAATTGTCGCTTTTATTTCTCCTATTCTGTCTGCGATAGCAGATTACACAGGGAATAAGAAAAAATTCTTGCAGATTTTCTGTTGGATAGGCTCCTTGTCTGTCATGTCACTTTATTTCTTTAGCGGAATAGAGACTGTTTGGGTAGGAATTGTTTTTAGTGTTTTGGCGAGTATTGGTTTCTGGGGAAGTGTTGTTTTTTACAATGCGTATTTACCAGAAGTAGCTTTACCAGAAGATCAGGATCGAGTGAGTGCGAAAGGCTTTATGTATGGTTATTTAGGGTCAGTTATTTTGTTGATCATCAATTTAGCAATGATTCAAATGCCTGATACTTTTGGATTTGAAAATGCAGGAATGGCATCTAGAATATCTTTTTTAATGGTCGGAATTTGGTGGCTTGGTTTTGCACAATTAACCTTTAAAAAGTTGCCGAATAATGTATTTAACAGAAAACCTGAAAAAGACTACATCTGGAAAGGGTTTAAGGAATTGAAAAATGTTTGGAATCAGGTAAAGAATTACCCCACATTACGCGGTTTTTTAATCGCTTTCTTCCTATTAAGTGTGGGTGTGCAAACCATTATTTTAATGGCCTCTATTTTTGGATCGGAAGAGTTAGGTTTAGAAGCAACCAGTTTGATCATCACGATCTTGGTAATTCAATTGGTCGCCATCTTTGGAGCTTGGTTTTTCTCGAGACTTTCCAAAAAGTTAGGGAATTTTAAAGCATTGAAGATCACTATTTTTATTTGGATATTGGTTTGTTTTGGTGCTTTCTTGTTGCATAAGGAAATGCCGAATGTTGCTGTCTACTTCTATGCTTTAGGAGGTGTTTTAGGAATGGTGCTAGGTGCCATCCAATCGCTATCTAGATCTACGTATTCTAAACTGCTACCTGATACTGAGGATCATGCCACATTTTTTAGCTTTTATGATGTCACTGAAAAGATCGCTATTGTATTAGGAACGTTTGTGTTTGGATTCTTATTTGCCGTTACAGGTTCTATGCAATGGAGTGCATTGAGTTTGGCTATTTTCTTTTTGCTGTCTTTTATAATTCTAAGTACTCTAAAAGGAACAAAACACGTGAGGTAAATTCTTTTAACGGGCTTTCTTCCCCTCAATATACTCATCTATACGACTAAGGAGTCGCCACCATTCTTTTCCATCTTTTCGATAGGTTCTTACGGCACCTGCGCGTACCAGAATTTTACGGAGCTCATTGTCCTCAAATCCTCCCAAGTGTTTTTGTAAGGTTTCAAAAGATCGATCTGTGTATTGGGCATGACTTAAAAAATGTAGAGCCGTTTGCTCAGCTTGAAACTCTGTTTTATTTTCTTCTCGAATCTTTTGGAGTTCGTTCTGAAATTGTGCTTTCTGAATAAAGTAATTGATGACACCTCCAATTAAAATTCCAACAAGTCCTGCAATGGCAGGAATCAATATTTCTGACATGATTTATGAAATTTAAAAAGCGAGGACTCCTCAAAGTTAGCAGAAAAATAGACTTAAAACAAATTTGATTGGAGCCATTGAGTTGCCCTTTCAGATTTTCTATATTGAATTTTATTTCGATTGTAAAAGGTCACTTGTAGGTTATCTTCTTCCAATTCTAGCAATCCCCAGTGGTGCCTATTATCCGCTTTAATTCCCAAGCCTAAGAGGTTAATTTGCATGCCAGATGCAATCAATTGTGGAGGAGTGCTACAGTTCAGTTTTGAGATTTTCTTAGAAGGCACAAATTTATTGTAGTGGACATCTCCCGCTAAGAAGAGTACATTTTTGCGGTTTTCTAGTAGTCGACACAATCGCTGCAATTGAGAGGGGTACTTTTTCCAACTTTCGAAGCTTTCCGTCAAAGTAATACCGCCACATAAAATGGTATAGGGGAGTGTGTGCGTTAGTTTCTCTTCAATGAATTGGAATTGCTCATCGCTAATGAGTTGGGTATTTTTTCCTGCTCTATCAGCATCAGTACGGTTGTCTAAAAATAGAACTCTTGCCATGGGCGTATCTATGTGATAATAGACATGAGGCATGTTTGTAGAACACTGTGTGTACTTATGAAAAAGAATTCTGGCAATCTCTTTCTTACCAGAGTCTACATGCATTCCTTTGGCATTGTTCCAAGCAAAATCGTGATCGTCCCAGATGGCAAAAAAACCTTTCTTTGCTCGCATCTTTTCTACCAATTTTTGGAAAGCAGGTACCTTTTCAAACTGATTCTGATATTTACTTTCCATAACCTTTTGAAACTTCTCTAAAGAATATTTCTTCGGAGCCGTAACATACTCTTTAGTAAAAGGCCAAATCCCATAGTCCATATAAATATTGTCTCCAAGCAAAAACAGATAATCGGGGTTTAGATCATAGATGTATTCCCATTCTTTTTGTTCTTTAAAAGCTTCATATCGAATGCAGGAGGTAAAAACAATTTTCATGAAAAGAGTTTGGGATTCTAAAGTATGAAAAACTACTTATTTTGTAAAGTGTTTATTTGTATCCTTGTAATGATTGGTTAATTTTGAGAATGTGAGAGAAGATGTTTTTATTGTTCTATTCTTACTTGTGATTTTTTCACCTGTGATATACCAACTCGTCATTGTAATTAGAGAGCATAAGAAAGAACGAAAGCTTGCGATAAAAAGACTGAGAAAACTCATTAAAGGATGTCTTTTGATTCTTATTCCTGTTAGTTTAATAATTGCAGTTTTAAGCCACACAAACTATTTGGATTATGAACAACCAATTTCTTTTGAACGATTTGATGAAATTACATTTGAAAATTTTAGAGGAATTGAACTTTTTAAAAAGACACTCCTCGGAAGTGAGAAATTTGCTTATGTTGTGACCTCGATTGATTTTGAAGTTAAAGGAGATGAAGTAGAAGTTAAATCATTATTTCACCCTTCACGCTCTTTTGTTTACGATAAATATGCAAATAGTAAAGAATTATTAACTCATGAGAAATATCATTTTAAAATTACTGAGCTTTTTGCTAGAAAAGCTAGAAAGCAAATAAAAAATCTAGATTTAGTTTCTAAAAAGAAAGTTGTAGAAATTATAAAACAAATAAAAACACAAGAGAGAGCATATCAACAAAAATATGACTATGATACGTATCACAGCTATATCTTTAGCGAACAAAAAAAATATGAGCAAAAAATTGATAGTTTATTATCTTTGTTTGCAAATTATAAAAAATCAAAAATAGCATTCAATGAAGAAGACTAAACTTTTATTATTAATAATTGTTGTTACCCTAGCCAGCTGTGAAACAAAAAAATATAAGTTCCCTATTGACAAAAGGTTTTGGACTCCTAATGACTATGTAACTATAGTTAGACAATTGAAGTATGGTTACAAACCAGATCAAAAGCTTCCTACTTTTGATGATCCGGAAACAAGAATCATAATAGAAAAATTAACAGATCAACAAAACTTCAAAGTTGTTTTAACTGATAGTGAATTAGGATTAAATTATAAAAATGATTTTGCCTCCTCTTTTTTTGAAAGATGGAGAGATATGAATGGAATCTATGATGCTGTAGATAAAAAGGATAAGTATTTATATGAAAAAGAAATGTTGTCTGTTTGGCAGTTTGGTCTCAAACTTCAACTATACTATTTCAAATTTGGAAATGATAAGATCATACAAGAAGCTGATGACCCTGAGTCTAGGCAAACAAAAAACAATGTGCTTTCCAATATTAATACTTTGATAAATAATTATTCTATTTATTTAGATGAAATAAATAGAGAAAGGTATTTTTCAGAGACAGGTTTAGCGCTTTTAGCTAATGGAATAGATACTTACTTCACAGAATTAGTAAAGCTTTACCCAGAGGGAGACTATGAAAAAATGCTTCAAAAGATTGATCTAATGATAAAAAAGAGCGACTCCGAAGCAATAAAAAAATCTTTAAATATGCTAAAAAAGCTTGTCACTAGCAGAATGGATTAAACTAAAAAATGAATATGCATCCTGTAATTGTAGTTTTAATAATTGCCGTGTCTTTTTGGTCAATTATCACAACCTTTAGAGCTATTTATTTCATACATAGAAAACCTTTTAATGAATCAAAGATATTTTGGACAATCATTGTGATGGTTGGCGTGATTGGACCACTTATTTGGCTATTTAAAAGAAGAAAATTAAATAAGAACGATTGATCTTGCCCTAAATCTAAAAACCTTTCCAACAAACTTTATTTACCAATCGTCTATTAACTCTTGTATTTGATCTAATACCAGAGATTGCATCAAGCATAGTGACTTACTTTTATGATTAATTAATAACATCCCGTAATAATCTTATTAATTTTTAATAGTTGGCACAACATGTTCCTGCTAGCCCCTTCGGGGGCTTTTTTTAGAATTAAGAAAAACTAATCATGAGGAAGTATAATTTATTTAAACTCGGAGATAGAGTGCAACATAAATACTCTTCAAAGCTTGCATTTCAAATTTTCCAGATTCTCTATAAAGAGTCTGGGAAAACAAGAGAATATCTTTATAGTTGTGTTATAGTTCAGGGAAATTGTAATGAGTTAGGAAAAGAATTTAAGTTTGAAGAACCTGATCTAGTGTTTATAAGAAGTGCTACCAAAAAAGAATTAGCAGAACAATTAGATGTTGCTGTGGAGGATGAAGATTATGAGTTAGCTTCTCAGTTAAAAAAACAGATTGATAAATTTTGATGCTATGGAAGTATTTCAATAATTTTTTTGAAGAATAAAATTCCAACGACTCTTAGCTTTATACCTGAGTGATCCGTAATCATTTTCCTTTTCTCAAAGCTTTATATTCTTTCCAGTTAAAATCTTTTAAAAACTGTACAGCTCTTTCTGCACCTAGATTGAATAATTCAATTTGCAGCTCTCTAGACATGTTAAAATCTAACCAGTGAAACCTGGGGTCTTTATCGGCATTGATAGAACAAATAAGTTTTTTGTAATCGGGATTTTTAAGTAGAAAATCATAATCATGGATCTGCCTCATGGTACTGATCATGGAAGAGCTAATTCCCATCAAGCTATTGGTTTCATTATAGGTTTTTCTATAGGTACTTAATCGAACACCAAAAGTTGGCATTCTGGGAACGCTACCATCCTTTCTGTGGAATACATTGATAGGGAAGTTAGAAAGCATCCCGCCGTCTACAAATTTGACAGTAGGAGGAACAGGACCAGCATATCCGGCATTGTCTTTCCATAATGTTTGGTTGTCCTTTCCAGCATTGGGAATGTTTTGTATTTCAAAAGGCTCAAAAAAGTAAGGGATAGACATGGAAGCTCTCACCAATTTTGCAGGTGATACTTTCAGAGGCTCATCCCAATACAAACTAGCCATATAGGGGAATACAGTCTTGGTATTGGTTGTAATATCTGAAGTAATAATTGCTAATTTAGGTTCCATTTCTACAGGTTTGCCTGTGTCTGTATTTTTTAAATCAATAGGTAGTTTGGCTCTTAAGATGTATAGATCATCCAATGTTTTGATTCCATTTTCAGCTAAAACTGAAGATACCCATTTTTCAAACTCATCACCAGGGTTGATTCCGAGTCTTTTCATAAGGATTTTAAAGATTCGAAAGCCATACCAGAGTTTCCATAATAAGCTAGGATTGCTTTTTCCAAGGAGTCGTTTTACAACTTTAGGAATGAATTTAGCCCCATCCATAAACTCAGAGAGGTCTTTATTACTTAGAATTTCAAGGATTTTTTCTGATTTTTTGTCCTGAATTTCACCCAAACTAGCCATCATCATGGTATTAATAGCTCCCGCAGATGTTCCTGCTAGACTCATAAAACGTATACCTGCTTTTTCTAAAATGTATGTGTATCCAACAAGAGCAATTCCCAAAACGCCACCTCCTTCTTGGACCAAATCTACATATTGATTTCCTTTTGCGTCTTGAATATCGGAATACTGTTTGTTTTTTGGGATTTCATCAATCAACTGAAGCAGCTTTTTATTCTTCTCAGTGAACCTAGGATCTATGGTCATATATTTACTTGTCTGAAAGGTTTAAATCGCTTTTTGTAGGTGTGCCAAAACCAAAGTTCAGTCCTAAGAAAGAGACCAATGTATTAGTTGGGTTTAATATGGGTTCAAATTTTTTTCCTAGGTTATAACTTAAGACAATTTGATCAGTTAGACTGTATGTTACGGTTCCCATATATTGTATATCTGAGTTGGTCTCTTTAGAGAACAATTGCTGCCCTTGTGTACTTGTACCTGCAGGAACCTCTGTTCTACTGCTTCTACCCACAATTTCTAAATTGATGGATAATTTCTTGAATTCTGCATCTAAAGAAAAGCCATAATCTATATTGTTTTCATAAATCTTAACCCCTGGGAAAAAAGTTTTATAATAACTTAAATCATGCCACTCATACCTGAATACACCTAGAAAGTTCAAGGATTCAATCTCAGATTTAACCTTATACCTTGGTGTTAACCAAAGAGACACTTTGGGGATATATGATCGAGAAAATTCTTTGTTAGGAAAGTTCATTAAAGCAGCAAAAGCAAAATCAAAATACATTCCCGATCGTTCTTTTGTATAAGCTTTAAATTGTGAGAAAACAAGTTCTGCATTGGTTTCCTCTCTAATTGAATTATCTATTGCATCTGTAAATTTGTCAGGATTATTAGAATCGAAAGTAGGTAGAGAGTGAACAATTTTATCAACTACTTTTTCAATAGCACTGGGATCTTTAAATTTATTGCTATTCTGTAGAGCTTTGGTTAATTCTGTTTTTGCAGCTTCAATAGCTTGTGTATTATTGGTAATATCTCCATTTAATATTTTTCCGTCCAATATAGCTACAACAGCAGTTGTGATGGATTTGTTATCACGGATATTAGAAATTGATTTAGCTACTTTTTTTTTGTCTTCATCGTTTGTAAAATAAATGCTGGTTCTATATCCTAGTGAAATAGCATTACTTTGTGTATTATTCCCTAGCTCAAAATTTTGGGTAGATGCTAAAGAGATGGAAGAGTTACGAGCGATCTGATTCCAGATCTTTTTGGGATATAGATACTCTTCGATAGTGATAGGATTGTGCTCAAAAGCCCAAAAAGGAGAAAATTCCAAAGCAAAATCGTTGGGTACTTGAACACTACCAGAATTGCCAATAAAATTTGAAAATAAAGCTGTTTCCAGAGCCTGATATGACTTTGGAGTAAGAATTGCTGTAGGTTGCAAATCCAAAATATTTGCTGCTGGTGACGAGGGGGCTTTTAACTTATTGAGCTTCTCTTGAGAAGTTACAGAGAATGAAATAAATAAAAGTGCTATTGAAAAGGGTAAAAGATTTTTCATGGCGCAGGAAATTTTATTTGTAATATTATCATAGGGCTTTCTTCTTCTGATTTAGGGTTAGAATGCTCTACTAACAGTTGTCCGTTTAGTTTATAATTGACAGCTATTGTATCTTCTTCATCAGCAATACTAGATACATCAGTTACTGAAACTGTGAATCCATCTCTTAAACCTGAACCCTTCCCAAAAGAAACAGTTCCAGAATCTTCTATCTCAGGATCATCATCGCCTGGAATGTTAATAAAAGTTTCACTAATAATTCCGCTACTCTGATATTCAATAGTGAATTTTACTTCTGTATTATCAGATACGGGGAAAGAAAGATTTTTATATCGATACTTTTTTCTCATGACTTTTTAATTAAAAATTATTAATAGTCACTAAAGTTAGAAAAGAGAGAGGAATATATTATACGTATATCTACTCGTTTTTTTTGCGGTTTTCCGCAAAAAAAAGAAGCTGCCTTTTTAGACAGCTTCTTATTATAAATTAAGCTATTACTTTTATTGAACAGTAATATTAAATGTTTGAGTAATGTCAGTAGACCCTCCAGCATTTGCAATATTACCAGAACTTACGCCTGAAGCTGTTTTGTCTGGTTTGTGTCTCAAAGTAATTGTTAAAGTTCCTGTACCAGCAGTAGTAGTGGTTACTGTAAATGATAATCCAACAGGTAAATTGTTGGCATCTTTATCAGCATATGCAACAGTTACAATGTTATTAGTAGCTTGAAAGAAAAATTGATGCTCAGCATTTTCTTTTCTTACCTCTGCAGTAATGTCTTCAGCAGGAGTTTTAAGCTCATTCAATAACTCGATAGTTCCATTGTAAACAGTGTTGGCTGCTAAAGGACCGGAAACGGTTACCACTGGTGCATTTGGACCACCAGCATCTGCATCTTTGGTTTTCAAAGTAATAGCAGCACCACCGCCATTAGGAGTTAAAGTAGCTGTCATGGTTGTAATCACCTCTGCTTCGTTTACAGGTGCTGGGTCGTTGTTTTTACAAGAGACAACAACAGTTGTCAAGACAAATAACAATCCTAGTAATTTGAAATTTTTCATTTTTTTCATTTTTAATTAATAATTGAATTTAAATTGGATACTAAAGTTTCTTCCTAATTCATCAGCAAAATATCTTAATCGATTCAAATACTCTCTGTATGAGGTATCGAGTAAATTGTTTACTGTAAGTGATACAGTAAGATCGTTTTTTTTCGAAATATTAAAATTTACATCCCCTCTTAAACTCAGCAAATGATATGCAGGAGGAGGTGTACTAACGTCTACCAATATGAATTGCCCAGTCCTTAGAATGAAAGCATTGAAGTTGTTGTTAGGGAATTCATTTTGTCTTAAGACTACTTCACTTTGTAGTTCTAAGTTAAAACCAGACCATTTAGGATTGGAATATCTTAGAATGCTTACAGATCTAAACGAAGGAATATCAATTAAAGGTCTGTTTGTAGTCAAATCATTTCCTTTAATAAAGGATGACTTGTTCTGGATACTCCATTGTTCATGGAAGTTGTAATTAATATCTGTGTCTATACCAAATAGTGAAGCATTGATTTGTTTGTATTCCCATACAGGGAATGCACCTCTGGTGGTAGTTTCAACACCTATTGGTTCTATGTATATGAAGCCATTGATATGGTTGAAAAAAGCTTGTATATTAAGCCCAAAATTATTTTTTTGATAATTATAACTTCCTGAAATTCTGTTTGAAATCTCTTGATCAATTCTAATATCACCAAGTTCAATTCGTGCAGCCGAGTGATGCAATCCATCACTAAATAGTTCTGCTGGATTAGGAGCCCTGCTAGATAGCGCATAATTAAAAATATATGAACTATTTTCTCTCTTGATTAGCAGTCCACTTGATGCTGAGATGTTGTGAAAATTGAAGATAGGATTGGTTAAATATTGGATTCCTTCTTGTCTAACAATGAGCTCTGAAAAGTCCTGATCATAACCTCTCTCTTGCCAACGAGATATTTGATAAAATTTCTGTGCGTCAATACGATTGAAATCGTAACGAACTCCTACATCCAAGACTAGGTCGTCATTTAATTTAAAGTCTCCAAGAACAAAAACACCAAGATCGTATTTATCGTAGTCAGGAATCAAACGTCTTACACCTGTGTCGGGATTTGGAAAATTATTTTGATAACCCGCAGACAAGCCTAGTTTGTAGACTGCTTTTGAATTTGAATCCAATTTAAAAGTAGACTTTAATGTATGCGTAATTAATTCTAGATCAACTGCAGGAATACCACTTCTGTTTCCTCTTCGAATGTCAAATTCTTTTCTACTGTTGCTCTGAAAGTCATATTGAATATCTAATCTACCTAAGCTTTCAAAACGTTGATAATAATTAGATTTAAAAATTTGGTGTGACACCTCCTGTTTAGGAGCATTGATATCATAGCTGAAACTCTCTATAGTAGAAGGTTGTTGAGAGTTTATTGCATCCACTAAGTCTTCTACATTTCCAACATGAGAAGCACTTAGGATACCTATTTCATTTTTAAAATGACTGAAATATACGTCAAAACCATATTCAAATTTTCGGTAACCAGCGCTGGTTGAGAATGACGTAGACCGAATTCCCGTATTGGTCAAATTATAATCTGGAGCTCTAAAGTCTCCTGCTCTTTTATGAGAAATTTGAGTGGTAAAATACCAAGGAGAATCCCAAGACTTGGTTAAATTTGTATTTAAACCATAACCTCTACCATTATCTCTACCGCTGATAATAGTTCTTCCATACAAAGTATCTTTCGTATAAATCCTATTAGGATTTACGACTACGACTCCTCCAATAGCGTCGCCACCGTATTCAAGAGCGCCAGCTCCTTTTATAACAGAAACACTACCTGCTGCGCCAATATCAATATTAGGCGCATGCTCAATTCCCCATTCTTGATCCTGTAAACGGACATTGTTGGTCATAATGAGTACACGACTACTATGCAACCCATTAATAACAGGTTTTACAATTGTATTTCCTGTATTTATAGATGAAACTCCAGGGATTTCTTTGATGGCATCACCAAGAGATAAGGTACTATAACGTTGCAAAACATTGTCTTTCAAAATAGTTTCCTGAGACGTTTTTGTTTTTTTATCAATTTCGCCTCTTAGTTTTACTTCGTTAAGTTCCTCTATATGATGCTCTAACCGTATTTCTTTGAACACGTCTTTCTTAGGATCTATTTGTATTCTTATGGTTTTACAAGACACATGAGATACAACAATCCACAGTTTTTCAGCACAAAGATTTTTTAAGGTGAAATTCCCCTTTCCATCAGTGATAGCATATTGTTTAGACGTTTCCACTTGTATGGCAGCTCCAAGAATAGGAGTTCCATCGTGAAAATCTTTTACAATACCCTTAAATTTTCTGTTACAATTCTGAGCTACAATAACATTCACCATTAGTCCTAAGACCAAAGCCCAGTAAATTTTTTTATTCATTGATTTTTTATAAAACAGTAAGCAACCTCTACAAAAACTGAAGTTTTTATAGAGTAGGAGGACCTCTTAAAGAATAAGACAGGGGCCTATGGTTTCTGTAGATTTTATATGAAAAGATTTGCTCGGGAATATATGTATCGAGCAAAATATCATACGAATACGAATGAAGTATTGCAGAGGATTCAAATATCAAATCACAAGTTGAACAATCTGAGTCTTCAACCTGAACATGATTATCGAAATATGAACTTTCATGTGTTTCAAAAGCATGAGCTACCTGTACTGCTGAAGGTATCAACAGTAGTATGATAGAAAGAATAACCCTATGTTTCCTTATTTGTTTGATTTTTTTCTGTTTTTTCGAATTCTCATATTCAAAGCTTCTACCCCTAAAGAAAAAGCGATCGCAAAATACAAATATCCTTTTGGAATTGCACCTATTGGCTTGTTAAAAATTTTCGTGTGTGATAAATGAGCACCTTCCGTAATAAGCATAAAACCAATTAAAATCAAGAAAGAAAGTGCTAACATTTGGATGGTTGGATTCTTATTGACAAAATTGCTTACAGGTGAGGCAAATAACATCATGATAATCATTGAGATAACTACCGCAATAATCATAATAGTCAAAGCACCATTCACTCCATTGGTCATTCCAACTGCCGTTAAAATTGAATCAAATGAAAACACAATATCTATAAGAATAATTTGGAAAATCACGCTAGAAAACGTCACTGCTTTTTGGGGTTTTACCTCAGGCGTTTGACTGTCTTCCATTTTATGATGGATTTCCTTAGTACTCTTGTACAAAAGAAACAATCCTCCAAGAATAAGAATTACACTCTGACTTGTTAAACTAATCTCTAACCATGAGTTGTGGATTTCCCAAAATGGATTTTTCATTGCAATTAAATAGGAAACACTAAACAAAAGTCCAATTCTGGTAATCATTGCCAATGTTAACCCTAATAATGTAGCTTTTTTTCGCTTTTCAACAGGAAGTTTATTCGCAGTAATGGAAACAAATATAATATTATCTATACCCAATACAATCTCTAAGAAAGTAAGGGTAAGCAATGCTACCCATGTATCCACCTGTAAAAATATCTCCATACTACTTTATTTTGTATACAACACCCGATTGCTTGAACTTTGAATAGCCTATTTTAGCACTAAACTCATAGGAATTCTCTTTAATTTTTGTAATCTGAACAAAAATTTTGTCCTTATCAATATCTTTTTTGGGCGACTTCATTCGAAGTGTGTAGAAAAAGTTATTCTTCCACTGAATATATAAAGTGTCAATTTTTTTTAGCTCCTTCTGAAAACTACCAGAATCGGTAGAAACTTCGATATACTTTGTGTACTCTTCTATCTGTAAACTATCTATTCTCGTAATAATCGTCTTACTATATCCTTTTCCTGCAGGAATTTCGAAAGTTCCTCGCTTAAACCTTTCAGCATCACCCTTTGGTTCTGTTTGACAAGAAATCACTAGAAATGTTACAAGAAGTACAACAATAATTTTTTTCATTTAAATACCAGTATAATTAGAAGGACTGATTTCTTTTAATTCATTTTTAATAATGTCTGATACCTCCAAAGAGTCAATAAACGCTGCAATAGACTGTTGATTGATCACATCATTGGTCCTAGTAAGCCCCTTTAAAGCTTCGTAAGGATTAGGATAGGCTTCTCGTCTCAAAATTGTCTGAATAGCCTCAGCGACTACCGCCCAATTGTTTTCTAAATCTTGCTCGAACTTATCTGAATTCAGTAATAATTTATTCAATCCTTTAAGAGTAGAGGTAAAGCCAATGATGGTGTGACCGAAAGGAACACCCACATTTCTTAGAACTGTACTGTCTGTTAAGTCTCTTTGCATTCTGGAAATAGGAAGTTTTGCCGATAAGTGCTCAAAGATGGCATTGGCAATTCCCATATTTCCTTCAGAATTTTCAAAATCTATAGGATTTACTTTGTGAGGCATGGCTGACGATCCTACTTCTCCTTTTTTAATTTTCTGCTTGAAGTAGTCCATAGCTACATAGGTCCAAATGTCTCTGTTTAGATCGATAAAGATGGTATTGATTCTTTTCAAACCATCAAACAAAGCTGCCATGTGATCGTAATGCTCTATTTGAGTAGTAGGAAAGGAATGGTACAGACCTAAACTATCATTCACAAATTTAGAACCAAAACTTTTCCAATCAACGCTAGGGTAAGCTACCTTATGTGCATTGAAATTTCCAGTAGCTCCTCCAAATTTAGCAGCATTCGGAATCTCTTTTAAAAATTGTATTTGCTCTTCTATTCTTACCACAAATACATAAATCTCTTTACCCAAACGGGTAGGTGATGCAGGCTGACCATGAGTTCTTGCCAACATCGATACATCTTTCCACTCTATAACTAGCTCTTTTAACTTATCTAAAGTTTTCGTTAGTTCAGGGAAATAAACATCAGAAAGCGCATCTTTAATAGAAAGAGGGATGGCTGTGTTATTGATATCCTGAGAAGTCAACCCAAAATGAATGAATTCTTTAAACTCTTGAAGACCTAATGCATCAAATTTTTCTTTGATAAAATATTCAACCGCTTTCACATCATGGTTGGTCACTTTCTCAATATCCTTAATCTTTTGTGCATCATTAGCACTAAAGCTTTGATAAATACCTCTTAATTGACTAAATAAAGATGAGTCGAATTTTTCCAACTGAGGAAGTGGTAATTCACATAAAGAAATGAAGTACTCAATTTCTATCAATACTCTATATTTGATAAGAGCTTCTTCCGAGAAATAATTGGATAAATCAGATACTTTTCCACGATATCTCCCATCGATTGGAGAAATTGCATTGAGCTGAGATAAGTTCATATTTTGCTGTTGTGTTGTAAAACTGCAAAAGTAAAAATTACTCACCTGAAAACCATCATAAAACTGAATTACCTTTACAAAAGGAATATTTTACTTCCAAAAGAGCATCTTTTTCGATACTGTATCAGGGTAAATCTTTCATTTTTTGAATCTTTACATTGATAGAAAGTTTATTCCAATCAAATATATCATCAGTAAGATATTTACTGTCATACTAATAATAAAAGTCCAAACAACAGTTTTTAAAGATTGCTGGCTAATCACCATTACATTTCCTGCCATAGCAAGAACCACACTAACACCTGCCAAAATGAACATTTGCAAGCTTGTAGCAATGGCAACAGGAATAGAAGCTAATCCCGTTCCAATAATCAATAACATACCGCAAATTCCAAAATAATTCTTTCGCTCCTTAGCGATCCAATTGTTGATGGTTTCTATAAGAGTGATTTGCGAAATTTTTCTTTTTTCTTCCGAATGATCGATTGTTGTATACATAAGATGATTGATTTTATACAACAAAATTAGATTTCGGAGTACAGTTATTTTATGATAAAAATCATGTTTCTGAAAAATTAGTTCTCCCTGTGTTTTTTGATCGCTTCCAGAATATGCTTGCCTCTAGCTTTGCAACCCTTACTTTCATGAATAATTTTAGTGCGAATTAAGTGTTCTAATTCGGGATGAATCCAATCTCTTTCGAGTCCAAATAAATACAAAGTATTCATTGTATAGGCTCTAACAGCGATCTTTTGAGGAGTAATTAGCCAATCAAATCCCGTTTCAATGATTTTCTCAATATGTGCCTCTTTTAAAGCATGCTTGGTTTGATTGTCCTTTTTATTTGTGAAAGATACTGCCAAATGCTCACAAATTTTGGCACAAGGTCTAATGGCACTGTCTTTTTTTAGTGCATGAATATTTTCAGTAAATATATCGAGATAAGGAAGAATCAAATCAAGATCATTATGTGTGCATACCCATTCCAAAACCCATGCAGCTTTTACAGATACTTCATCTACCTCAGAAAAGGTAAGATCTACCAGAGGAGCTATTAAATCTGGTTTCTCTACAATTAGATTAGCAACTCTTTGTCTGTTTTCTCTTTTCGCATTTTCAATGCTAATAAGCTGATCTCTGAGATAATTTTTAAGCATGTGTTTCGTTGAAAGGTGTATATTTACTTTGTAAAGTTACTTTCTGATGTTAAAAATAAAAAGACTTCTTTCTATTTTAAGTTTTCTTTTTTTAGTACCTGTTCATATAAGTGCCCAGAAAATTAATCAATTTAATAAGAACAAGAAAAGAACTGGTATCTGGAAAAAATACTATCCAAACAATCGTATTCGGTATGTAGGAAGATTTGTTGATGGTAAAGAGGTGGGTACCTTTAAATATTACGACATCAGAGCATTTACATATCCAACCATAGTAAAAAAGTTTTCAACAACGTCTGATTCAGCTTTCGTAAGCTATTATACTCTGAAAGGTAAGTTAAGGGTCAAAGGCTATATGATTGGAAAGAAAAGAGTAGGAAAGTGGATTTATTATTTTCCAAATGGAAAGCTACTCTCTGAAGAATATTACAAAGATGGAAAACTCGAAGGAAATGTAAAAGATTATTACAAAGATGGGAAAACGGTGGTTGAGCATACCCAATATTCCAATGGTAAAGAAAATGGGTTTTCTAGGAAATATTCTGACTCAGGTGTGATGATTGAAGAGGTTCATTATGTGAATGGACTCTTAGAAGGTAGAGGAAGGTATTTTGAGCTCAATGGAGACTTGAAAGAAGAAGGGATGTATAAAAATGGAAAAAGATATGGCAGATGGGAATTTTATATTGGAGGTAAAAAGGTAACAGAAAAGGAAAGGAGAAAAGAGAATAAATTCAATAAAAAAGATGCTAAAAAGAAAAAGAAAGTGAAAGATGAGAATAATTAAGTCTTATCTTCTGCATACTTATATTACAATTTTTTTCAGTTAGAAGGAACTATCTATTAAGAAACTTTCGTTTTGGAATGAAATATCAGAAGCCGTAAATAGTTTTAATCGATTCTCGCAATAACTTTTTATAATAGAAAACTTGAGAGCAGAATTCTCAGGTTTTTGTAATTTTGCGCCGTAACTTAAATCAATGCCCTCATTGAGGAATTAATTATCAGAAAAGATAATTTATTCAATAAAGAACTAAGGTTAAGATTTAAGTTATTAGCATAAACCGAATTAAGTGAAGAGAGTTATTGTAGGTCTTTCAGGAGGTGTAGATAGTAGCGTTACGGCGTACTTGCTAAAAAAGCAAGGATATGAAGTCATTGGTCTTTTTATGAAGAACTGGCACGATGACTCTGTGACCATTTCTAACGAATGCCCTTGGTTGGAAGATAGTAACGATGCACTCATTGTGGCAGAGAAGTTAGGAATTCCATTTCAGGTAGTAGATTTAAGTGCACAGTACAAAGAACGTATTGTGGATTATATGTTCAATGAATACGAAAAAGGACGTACACCCAATCCAGATGTACTTTGCAATAGGGAAATAAAATTTGATGTCTTCATGGACATTGCTATGAGCTTGGGAGCAGATTATGTAGCTACAGGTCATTATTGTCGAAAAGAAGAAGAGAGGATTGACGGAAAGCCAGTCTACAAACTACTAGCAGGAAAAGACAACAACAAAGATCAATCGTATTTTTTGTGTCAATTGTCACAAGAACAATTGTCGAAAGCTTTGTTTCCCATTGGCGAGTTGACCAAACCTGAAGTTCGTGAGATTGCTAAAGAAGCGGATTTAATTACGGCAGAGAAGAAAGATTCTCAAGGGTTGTGTTTTATCGGAAAAGTCCGTCTGCCAGAATTCTTACAACAAAAATTGCAACCCAAAGAAGGAGTAATTGTTCAAGTAGCAAACGACTCACAAGTATTTAATAGAAACACTCCTGTTTTTAAAAATAAAGAAGCTGAATTAGACTTTTTCGCTACAAAATACCAATACCAACAAACTGACGGGAAAGTAGTGGGGAAACATCAAGGAGCACATTACTTTACCAAAGGACAACGAAAAGGTTTGGCTGTAGGCGGAACAAAGGAACCTTTGTTTGTAATAGAAACGGATGTGGTAGAAAATGTTATTTATACTGGTGAAGGGAAGAATCATAGAGGTTTGTATAGAAGTGTTTTGTTTGTAAACAGCAATGAAGAACACTGGATCCGAGAAGATTTGAAGCTAAAACCTCATCAAACAATGACAGTACAGGCGAGAATTCGTTATCGTCAACCATTGGAAGAAGCTACATTGTACAAAGTAGAAAATGGATTGTTTGTAGAATTTAAAAATCCACAATCTGCTATTCAGGAAGGTCAATTTGTAGCTTGGTATGATGGCGAAGAATTGATTGGCTCTGGGGTAATTTCGTAAAATAATTAACTGACTGTCACCTCGAGCGGAGTCGAGAGGTCTTTTAATATGATAGAATAAAATAGGTCTCGACTCCGCTCGACCTGACAAAACAGTTAACTTGACAAATAAAATCACAAAACTTTTTAATATTGATTATCCGATCATTCAAGGAGGTATGATATGGGTAAGTGGCTGGAAACTAGCTTCTGCTGTTTCGAATGCTGGAGGACTAGGGCTCATAGGCTCTGGGTCTATGTATCCGGAAGTATTAAGAGAACATATTCAGAAATGCAAAAAAGCAACTGATAAACCTTTTGGAGTCAATGTCCCTATGTTATACCCACAGATTGAGGAAATTATGGATATCATTGTGGAAGAAGGAGTAAAGATTGTTTTCACTTCTGCAGGAAATCCAAAGACATGGACCTCTTTTCTCAAAGAAAAAGGAATTACAGTAGTTCACGTAGTGAGCTCTGTAAAATTTGCACAAAAAGCAGAAGCTGCTGGTGTAGATGCAGTGGTATGCGAAGGTTTTGAAGCTGGAGGGCATAATGGACGTGAAGAGACGACAACCTTTACATTAATTCCTATGGTGAAGGAGGGTGTTCGTATTCCTGTCATTGCTGCTGGAGGCATCGGAAATGGAAGGGGCATGCTGGCTGCGATGGTTTTAGGAGCAGACGGTGTTCAAATAGGAAGTCGATTTGCTGCTACAATAGAATCTTCAGCTCATGAGAACTTCAAAAAAACAATTGTAAATGTAAAAGATGGAGATACGCACCTTACTTTAAAAGAATTAGCACCTGTGCGTTTGGTGAAAAATCATTTTTACAATCAAGTACAGGAGCTTTATCAGCATAACCCAACTGTAGAAGAAATCAAAGAATTGCTAGGAAGAGCCAGAGCGAAAAAAGGGATGTTTGAAGGCGATTTGGATAATGGAGAGTTAGAAATTGGTCAAATAGCAGGTATTATTCATGAAATAAAACCTGCAGCACAAGTCCTAAAAGAAATTATCGATGAATTCAATGAAGTAAAATCGACCTTTTAACTATTTCACAGGGATTTTAATATGATAAAGCTTTCTACTCTTATTATGTAATCGATTCTCGCGAAGCCAAGGGTTGTATAATTTTACCTCTTTATAAGTCATGTTAAACTGCTTCGCAAAAGAAGCAATATTAGTAATGGCCGTGTCTACTTTGACGGTCCTTGTTTTAGGAAGTGTGTATAAATCGTTTTTCTCGAACTCGAATCCATATTGTTTTGGATTGGAGAGAATTTCTTTGATGGCCACAATTCTAAAAACGTAACGAGATGTTTCAGAGTTTAAAAGCAAATCGTAATAGTCATCTACTTGTTGCACTTTCAATCGGTTGGCAATACGTGCATTTCCAGCATTGTATGCCGCTGCTGCTAGGGTCCAACTTCCAAAACGCTCTTTCGATTTTTTTAGATACTCAGCAGCAATTTTGGTTGATAATTCAAGATTGTATCGTTCATCTACATTTCTATTTACCTCCAAGCCATACTCTCTAGCTGAACGTTTTAAAAAGTGCCAAAAACCTGATGCTCCAGCTGGTGAAGAGTTGTTCTGTAAACCACTTTCTGCAACTGCTAAATATTTAAAATCATCTGGAATTCCATATTTTTTTAATAATGGTTCAATAATAGGAAAATACTTATTTGCTCTTTTAATCAACAGCAATCCATTGGACTGCCAATAGGTATTTACCAGAAGTTCACGATCCATACGTTCACGAATATCAAATCGTTCAGTTGGTACTTTTTCACCAGCAAAAGTGAGTCCCTCAGGAATCTTTAACGCTTTAATATTGTATGTTTCGTGGGTATTCTTCTCAGGTCCAGTATCGGAAACATGAACCGCATTTAAAAATAATAAAACCAATAAAGTAGTTGAATAAATTCCTAGGTTTCGTAGTGCTCTCTGCATAAAAATCTCCTGTTAAGTTCAAAAATCTAAAATTAAGAAATTGTAAAGAAGAAAGAAAGTTAAAAAGTTTAAAAATTGGAGAGTGGCAAAGTTAGAAAGTAGTAAAGAGTTAAAGTTTCAGAGTTTCAGAGTTTCAGAGTTTCAGAGTTTCAGAGTGTATAAAGTTGCAAAGTAATCATCAAGAAATCTAATCATCTAAGGAACAAACAACCTAAAAAATCTAATGATCAATTACAGACTCCTTAATGATTTTCGAGATAGCTTTTGCTTTGGTAAGAATCATCTCATGCTTTCCATTTTCTACAGGAATAAAATTTTCGATGTGTTTGTATGGAAAAACATGGTCGGCCGTTCCATGAATATGGAGTAAGTTTTTTTGAGGAACTTCCTGTTTCCAGTGCAATACATTGTAGATGGCCCATTTCAGGTATTCAGGGTCTCTAACAGACAAATACATTTTGTAAAGTTCGGCTCTTTTTTTCATAAAATCGCCAAAGAAATATTTGGTGTATTCTTCTAAGTTCTCGGCAATTTTAGCAGGAAATAATTTATAGGCTCCAGTATCTCGTATCACTTTCAAACGATTGGGTAGCTCGTGATGTGTCTTGATACTAGAAACAATAATCACTTTTTCAGTTTCAATGAGCTTACTCATTTCTTGGACGATCATACCCCCAAAAGAAACTCCAAGTAGAATAGGTTTTTTATGGGTAATATCATAACAGATTCTTTGAGCATATTCCTCAATGGATTCCTCTATGGAAAGCGGTATTTTCCATTCGAGTAAATGAATTTCAATTTCTTCAGGAAGCTTAAGAAGTTCAAAGATCTTGGTGCTCGCACCCAAACCTGGAAAGCAATAGAGATGTTTTTTAGCCATTTCTTTGACAGGCTTTAATGAACTCTTTGCCAAATAAAGTAACTTCTATGTAATTAGATGGATTAATTCCTGTGACTGAGCTTAACGTCCCGTACTGGAGAGATTTTGGGTTTTCAAGAATGCCAAGCCTAATTAAATTTGCACAATCCTGTTTTATATCATAACGAGCAAAATAATATTTCCAGTTGCTAGCTTGTAAATCGTTTAATAACTCAATGTCATGAGAAGATAATTGTCCCAGAATATGGGGATAAACTACAGAGGTCAGATTTTTAGATGGATCTATATAATTGACCAAAAGATTTGCCCAGACATCCTGAAGTTTTTCATCTTCCTCTAGAGAAATTGCATCTAAATAAGGTAATAGAACTTTTAAGTTAATCTGTTGTGGTTTGATATTCTCTTCCTTCAGAATTTTCTGAACCTTTTCTAAGGTAGTAATCTGATTTTTAAGTCGCCAAACTCTAACTTTATCAGCAAGAAACTGACCTAACTCACTAACAGAAGGACCGACTAGAGTTTGTAAAAAGTCCTTAGCTAAATCCAAAGACTTTTCAATGGTAGATGATTTTAAATTGATCTCTTTCATAAGTTTTGCTAAGTTAAGATTTCATAACTGAAAAAAGAATCTTTATAAATTAAAAATGTCATACTGAGCTTGTCGAAGTACATTTTAATTTAAAGCTAAAAAAATTATTGCCTTTCTACAGGCTCAAGGTGACAATAATTTTTACGCTGTAGCTATTTCCTTCACAAAATCAAAACGCACCAATCCATCCTCGTCAATTTTAGTGAGAGCTACCTCATGCAGTGTATTAACTAACTCAGGATTCCAAGGCGCTTTCACTTTCACATAATTTTCGGTAAACCCGTGAATGTAACCTTCCTTGTTTTCACTTTCAAAGAGTACTGTTAACCTATTGCCAAGCTGACTCTCGTAAAAGGATCTTCTTTTCTTTGCAGATAAACCTCTGAGCATTTTACTTCTTTTGGCTCTTACATTTTTGGGAACCACTCCATCCATTAAAACAGCCTCAGTATTTGGTCTTTCTGAATAGGTAAAAACATGCAAGTAAGAAATATCTAAATCATTTAAGTAATTGTAGGTCTCTAAAAAATGTTCCTCTGTTTCGCCCGGAAAACCAACAATCACATCCACACCAATACAGGCATTGGGCATGGATTTTTTAATTCCAGCAACACGGTCTGTATAGATTTTTCTCAAATAACGTCGTTTCATTTTCTTTAGCAAATCATCACTTCCGCTTTGCAGAGGAATATGGAAATGCGGAACAAAGGTTTCTGAATTGGATACAAAATCGATGGTTTCATCCTTCAACAAGTTGGGCTCAATAGAAGAAATCCGCAAACGATGAATACCAGCTACTTTGTCGAGCTCTTGTACCAACTCCAAGAATGTATGTTCGTGTTTTTTGTTTCCGAATTCTCCTTTTCCGTAATCACCGATATTTACTCCTGTAAGAACAATCTCTTTGATACCTTTTTCTGATATCTCTTTTGCGTTCTTAAGGACATTTTCTAAGGTATCACTTCTCGAAATTCCACGAGCTAAAGGAATGGTACAGTAGGTGCACTTGTAGTCGCAACCATCTTGTACTTTCAGAAATGCTCTTGTACGATCTCCAATAGAGTAGGAGCCTACATAGAAATCGGCATCTCCAATTTCGCAAGAATGAACTTCTCCAATATCATTTTTAGACAAATCATTGATGTAGCTCGTCACATTGAATTTCTCGGTTGCACCTAAAACTAAATCAACTCCGTCTACTGCAGCCAACTCTTCAGGTTTTAATTGGGCATAACAGCCTACAGCAATTAAAAAAGCTTCTTCATTTTTTTTCAATGCAGATTTTACGATGGTTTTGAATCGTTTGTCAGCATTATCGGTTACCGAACAGGTATTTATAACATAAATGTCAGCCTTTTCTTCAAAGGCTACACGCTCAAAGCCTTCATTGACAAAACTACGGGCAATGGTAGAAGTCTCAGAAAAGTTGAGTTTACATCCTAGCGTATAAAAAGCTACTTTTTTATCTGCATTCATTCTTGTACATTTAAGGGCGCACAAAATTACGTGATTTTTTTCATTTTTAAATGATGAATAAAAGTAAAGAAATCATTTTTGAGACCTCTAGGTTATTGGTTAGAAAATTGCAAATGAATGATTTAGATTCATATCATGAGATGCAGAGCAATCCGAAAGTAATGCAATATGTACACGGAGAGGTTAAATCTAAAGAGGCCCATAAACAAGAGCTAGAAGAGCTGATAGGGTTTTATGAAAAAAATGGAAATGATTTTTGGATTTATGCCATAGAAAGAAAATCAGATGCTAAATTTTTAGGAACTGTTGCCTTTGTGAAAGATGATCAGCAAGAAGATGAAATTGGCTACCGCTTTATAGAGCGATATTGGGGACGAGGTTATGGATACGAAGTAGGAGAGGGAATGGTTTCTTATGCCAGATTGATAAAGATACCCAAGATAGTGGGCTATGTCGTAGATGAAAATGCTGCTTCCGCAAGAATTTTAGAAAAGTTAAACTTCGAAGTTGTTGAAAGAGGAATCGATCCAGTAAGTCAACTTCCAGAAACAAAATATCAAATACTATTATGATCGTAAGTCATTTAAAACCTCCGTATTATGCTGTAGTCTTTACAACCTTGTTAGCTGAAGATTTAACAGATTATCAAAAAACAGCTGAGAGAATGGAGATGTTGGCGGAACAGCAAGAAGGGTATTTAGGTATAGAATCGGCTAGAAATGAACTAGGAATAACGATCTCTTACTGGAAAGATTTAGAGGCCATAACAAAATGGAAAAATAATATTGAACACACTGAAGCCAGAAATAGAGGAAGAAAGCAATGGTATCAGCAATATCAGTTGCGAATATGTAAAGTGGAGAGAGAATATGGGTTTGTAAGAGAATAGTTGGAAAGTTAAAAGTTAGAAAGGAGTAAGGAGAAAAGAAGTAAGGAGAAAAGAAGTAAAGTGTTTATGTACAAACAGAATAGAAGTACTGATTTAAAATCTTGTTTATTAGTAGATAATTGTAGTGAGTATAGAGAAAAGTCTAAACTAGCTACTTTTGTTGCTTTTCCAGTACTTATTTTACTGCTGACTACTGTCGTTTCTTGTACGGAAAAGCCTCATAAGTTTGATGACTCTCAAGTATTCAGATACAACCAGCATGCAAATATCAATACTCTAGACCCAGCTTTTTCCAAGGATTTACGAACGATTTGGGCAACCAGCCAGCTATTTAATGGATTGGTACAGCTTGACAGTAAGTTAAAAGTGCAACCAGATATTGCAAAGAACTGGAAAGTGTCTGAAGATGGAAGATACTATGAGTTTACTTTAAGAGATGATGTAAGATTTCACAAACACAGTTTGTTTGGACAAGATTCTACAAGAAAGGTTGTGGCTAAGGATTTTGAATATTCTTTTTACCGATTGTTAGATCCAAAAGTAGGGTCGCCAGGGAAGTGGGTGTTGGAATTTGTTGATTCTTTTTCTGCGAAAAATGATTCTATTTTTAGTATTCAACTCAAAGAGCCTTTTCCGCCTTTTTTAAGTCTTTTGAGTATGAAATATTGCTCAGCTGTACCTAAAGAGGCAGTAGATTATTTTGGAGATACATTTAGAGCAAACCCTATAGGAACAGGGCCTTTTCAGTTTAAGTTATGGGAAGAGAATATCAAATTGGTCTTTAGAAAAAATCCACTGTATTACGAAAAGGATGAAGAAGGAAATTCACTGCCTTATTTAGAAGCAATTTCCACTACATTTTTACCAGATAAACAAAGTGAATTTCTTCAGTTTGTACAAGGAAACCTAGATTTTTTAAATAGTATAGATGCTTCTTATAAAGACGATATTTTAACTCCCAAAGGTACTTTGCAAGAAAGATATTCAAATCAAATAAACATGAAGAAAGGCCCTTATTTAAATACAGAATATTTGGGTATTTATATGGATGCAGAGGACAATCGATTGAAATCATTGAAGTTGAGAAAAGCGATGAACTATGGATTTGATCGTGTGAAAATGATCAAGTACATGAGAAATGGAATTGGAACACCAGCAGTTAATGGGTTTATCCCAAAAGGGATGCCTTCATTTAGTCGCACAAAAGGATATACATACCAACCAGAGAAGGCAAAAAAAATGGTGCAAGAGTATGTAAAAGAAACTGGAGACAAAGAGCCTGTCATTCGCTTAGCAACGAACAATCAATACCAAGATATTTGTGAGTTCTTTCAGCGTGAGATGGAAAAAATAGGGATTAAAGTTTATGTAGATGTCATGCCAGCTTCAACACTAAGAGAACAAAAAGTAAATGGGAAACTCTCTTTATTCAGAGGGAGTTGGACAGCTGATTACCCCGATGGAGAAAACTATCTTTTTATTTTCCGCAGCAAGAATTTTTCACCTAAAGGGCCGAATTATGTTCACTATAAAAATGAATTATTTGATCAGTGGTATCGTAAATCCACAGGGATAACAGATAGGCAAGAGCGCCACAAAATGTATCAAAGGATGGACAGTCTATTAATGTTATCAGCTCCAGTTATTCCTTTGTATTATGACGAGGCAATACATTTTACACACAAAGATGTAATGAATATGGAGATGTACCCAAATAATCACATACATCTTAAAAGAGTAAAGAAGAAGCGTCGCAACTAATTTTTTCGTTCTAGTCTGGCTAGAATAGGGAAGTGATCTGAATACTTTACAGGGTAAGTTTGAAACTGATTCACAGAAAAATTTAGGTCAGGTAGAATAAAATCTATACGCAAGGGAAAAATATAGTCAAAAGTACTACCAGTTCCTTTACCAGCCTCTCTAAATGCATCTTGTTTGCCTTCGGAAATTTGCTTATAAATCCAGGAAAAAGAGGTGTTATTAAAATCTCCACAGACAATCGTTTTTCCTTTCCATTCTTTTTGATGCTGCAGAAACTTTTTTGTTTGTTTGGCTTGTTCTTTAAATCCTAATTTTAACCTTTGAAACAGCTTGTTAGAATTTTCCTGACCAAAGTTTTCTTCATTTTTGGAGATGCCTAGTGATTCTAGATGGATGTTATAAATGCGAATGGTATCCAAGCCCTTAGCAATATCTGCAAAGATGATATTATTAGAAGTGTTTTCTAAATTCAAAGACCCACTAGTAATGATTGGATATTTGGAAAAGATGGCCAAACCAAATTTATGTTTTTGCCTTTTAGTTTTGATGTACTTATACGGATAATAAATTTGAATTTGATCTCCGTCATGATATTCTTGAATTGCTAATATATCTGGCTTTTCTTTAGAGATAAAATCATAAGCTTTTTTCGATAATGTATTATCTGGGTTCCAACCATAATGATTAAACATACGTACATTGTAACTCATTAAGCTAAAATCATTATTAGAGGTAACTTCTTTTTTCGAAAACTTGTAGATGCTTGATAAAAAGCCCAATCCAATGGCAATGGTAAAAAAAGAAAGAATAAAATATTTTTTCAAACGCACAATCCAGAAAATCGCAAACAGAATGTTTATGACAAACATGATAGGAACAAAGAGACTCAAAACTGCCAATCCAGAGGCTTTAATAGGGGATATGTTGGGAAGCAAGTAGGCAAATAAAAGCAAAACTACAGCAATCACATTTAGGAAAAGAAAAAAACGATCAAGAAGAGATTTAGATGTTTTTTTAGTCATCTCACTATTTTCTTTGTTTAAATAGAAACTCTTTCTCCTCTTTTGTCAAGGTATCGTATCCGGATTTGCTGATTTTATCTAGAATGGCATCGATTTTCTGCTGATTGTCAGATTTTACATTTTTAGGAGCAGTGTTGGTTCGCTTTGTTTTTGATTTATGAACGGTTTTTAAAGGCTTCTTTTTAGTCTTGAATAAATTTCCCAAAGAACCCAAAAGATCAAGCTTTTTATTACTCGCCTGAGATACATAGAGAAAACCAAATAAGGCACCTCCTAAATGAGAAAAATGCCCACCGCCATTACTGCCAGCTAATTGTAAAAGGTCTAAAAGAATAAAGATACCCGCTAGGTGCCATAACTTTACATATCCTATGAATCTGAAGTTTAATTGGTAGTTGGGGATATAAGTTGCAATTCCGATTACGATGGCTGAAACACCAGCAGAAGCTCCAACTAATGGGACAACTTTCCCTTGAAAAACAGGAAAGAAATTATAACTTAACATATACAAAATCCCGCCGAAGAGGGTTCCAAGGATGTAAAAGTTCAACAATTGCTTTGGTGTAAAATAATCTAAAAACAGCCTCCCAAAATAGAAAAGAACAATACAATTAAAAAGGATGTGTAAAAAACCTCCATGCAAAAATCCATAAGTAATAATAGACCAAGGTCTTGTGATCCAAATATCGAAAGATGAAGACAAAGCAAACCATTGGGTGATAAAACTGCTAGAGCCCAGAAATAGACCAGAAAAAACACCTAACAGAGCAGAAATGATAAACACACCAATATTGATGAAAATCAACTGTTCAACGATACTTCCTGTTCTAAATCTAGATTGTAAATCTTTTAATACACTCATCTATCCCCAACGTTTGAATTGATTCTTTTTCCAATACCAAGCAATTATACCTCCAACAAGCGCACCACCAACATGTGCAAAATGCGCAATATTTACCCCAAAAATTGAAGACCATCCAAAGATACCTGACAAAATCTCATAGGTAAGTAAAATAGGAATGAAATATTTTGCAGCAATTGGAACAGGAAGAAAAATAAGAGCCATTTTAGCATTTGGAAAGTTAATTCCAAAAGCAGCTATTAAGCCCATTAAAGCACCAGAAGCACCTACACTGGATTTAGTAAAAGCTTGTGCAAAACTATTTAATTTTGATTGACCTATAATTTCAGCCCATGCAGGTGCATATCTGCCTTCATTTAGTAAATCTACGATAGATTGCTCTGGAATTCCAGCTTGAATTAATAAATTAAGACCACTATGAAAATTATAATAATCAATGATCCAAGGAATGAAAACTGCACCTAACCCCGCAGAAAAATAAAAGAATAAGAATTTTTTTCTATCCCACATTTGCTCCAATGGAGAACCAAACATCCAAAGACCTAACATATTCATAAGAATATGAAGATAAAATGTTTGATGATGCATAAACATGTGTGTGAAAACTTGCCATATTCTAAAGTTAGTATTTTCAGGATACCATATTGCTAGAGTATCAAATAAAACATTTCCAAGCGCCTGTGTAGCTACAAAGAAAAGTACATTAATAATAATAAGATGTTTTACTGTATCCGTTATTCTTAGCATAATTAATTTTTAAAAATACTATCTATTTCTTCTAAACTCAATGTTTTAAATGTTGCTTTTCCATTAGGAGCCACTGAGGGTTCTTTGCATGAAAATAGATTGTGTACCAAATTCTCTTGCTCTTTTTGTGATAGAGACGTCCCCGTTTTAATGGCTAGCGACTTAGCGAATGACTTTGCCATGTCATCCATTGGATTGTAATTGGCATCAGGAACATCTAAATTGATGTTTTCTAATAACTCTTCCAGCACTTCTGTCACTTTGCTTTCAGAAATAGTCGTTGGGGTTCCTTTAATCGTTACAGATTCTTTGGTAAATTCCTCAAAATCGAATCCAACACTTTCTAGGTCTGCTTTCAAACTATAGATCATCTCAATTTCTGCTGATGAAAAAGAAATAGTAATTGGAAATAACAATTGCTGACTATTCGCTTCTTTCACAGTTAATTTTTCAAGAAACTCTTCAAACAATATCCTTTGATGTGCAAGATTTTGATGAATCAACACAATTCCAGACTTGATAGAGCTCAACAAATACTTTTTTTGTATTTGTAATGTTTTGCTAGTTTGAGTCTCTTGTTGGTCAGAAAATAAAGGTTCTTGTTGAGCTTCTTCAGTAGCAACATACAAACTTTCCCAGTTACTGGTCTCCTTTTTAGGAATGTGTTGGTACGACGATTTTTGTTCCGTTTTAAAGGGATTGAATGTTGGATCGACACTAATTTTAGGAGTAGAAGCTGGTGCTACTTTTTTACTAAATTCATAAGGAGTGTCTAATGTTGAATCTCTATTGAAATCCAACACAGGAGCGATACTATATTGACCTAAACTATGCTTAACAGTCGCTCTTAGTATCGCATACAATGCCTTTTCGTCATCGAATTTTATCTCTGTTTTTGTGGGATGAATATTGATGTCAATACTCTTTGTAGGAACTTTCAAATATAAAAAATAGGAGGGATGAGTTCCTTGTTCTAAAAGCCCTTCAAACGCCGAAACTACTGCATGATGCAGGTAAGGACTTTTTATAAACCGGTTGTTGACAAAGAAAAATTGCTCCCCTCTTTTCTTCTTGGAAAATTCAGGCTTAGCTACAAAGCCCTGAATGGTAATAAGTTCAGTTTCTTCCTCAATGGGAACTAGCTTCTCATTCATTTTAGAACCAAAAATAGAAACGACTCGTTTCCTTAGATTACTGGCTTGTAAACGATAAACTTCATTTCCATTGTGGTACAAGCTAAAAGCAATTTCTGAATGCGCCATGGCTACTCTTTGAAACTCATCAATAATATGTCGTGTTTCCACAGCATCCGACTTTAAGAAGTTTCTACGAGCAGGGATGTTGTAAAACAGATTTTTTACTGAGATACTCGTTCCAGAAGGGGTAGCACTCATTTCTTGAGAAATGACTTTGCTTCCTTCAATTTTGATGTGTGTACCAAGCTCTTGCTCGTCCAATTTCGTTTTCATTTCAACATGAGCAATGGCAGCAATAGAAGCCAATGCTTCACCGCGAAATCCCTTGGTATGTAATTGAAATAAATCTTCAGCAGATCGTATTTTAGAAGTAGCATGTCTTTCAAAAGACAAGCGTGCGTCTGTTGTACTCATTCCTTTTCCATTGTCAATTACTTGAATGAGTGTTTTTCCTGCATCTTTTAAAATAAGTTTTATAGAAGTAGATTCAGCATCAATAGCATTTTCTAATAACTCCTTGACAACTGAAGAAGGACGTTGCACAACTTCCCCTGCAGCAATTTGATTGGCCACATGGTCAGGTAAAAGCTGAATAATATCTGACATTAAATCAATTTATGTAATTCAAAGATGTAGGCAACAATTCCTACTAGAATAGTGATAATGATGGCAAGCCTTCTTGTCGTTCTTACATCACCAGGTGCTTTTCTTGTCTTTTTCCAGGCACCTCTAAGATTGTTTTTTGTAAACGTAATAGTAATATCATCTTCATCAGAAGGTTTAGTTTCATTTTGATACTTTTCCTTTAATTTTTCCAAACGCTCTTTTTTTTCATCATAATATCTGGGCGTATAATTAAAAGTATAATATGATCTGGGCTTAAAAGCACTTCCTAATCCGAACATGAAACTTAATTTTTATGACTATATAATTTTTACTGTCAAAAACAATACCAATACAGTCAGTTCATGTCAAAGTTACTTAATTCAATAAAAGTGGTCAAGAATTGTTGGTAAGTATTGCTGTTAAATCTGTCTTAAAGCAGCCATTTTAATAGCGGCTATAGCACAATCAATACCTTTGTTTCCTAATTTACCTCCAGATCGCTCTAAAGATTGTTGCTTTGTATTGTCTGTTAATACACAAAAAATAACAGGAGTATCGTATTTGATATTTAAATCAACAATTCCTTGTGTAACTCCGTCACAGACAAAATCGAAATGTCTCGTTTCCCCTTGGATCACATTTCCTATGGCAATAACAGCATCTAACTCTTGTGTCTCTATCATTTTTTTACAACCGTAGACTAATTCAAAGCTACCAGGAACATCCCATGAGATAATATTGGACTCTTGAGCACCACAATCGATTAATGCATCGATTGCTCCCTTTTTCATATTTTGAGTGATCTCAGGGTTCCATTCAGAAACAACAATCCCAAATCGAAAAGAATTCGCATTTGGGATTGTCTCTTTATTGTAATATGATAAGTTGGTTGTTGCCATTACTTATTGTGCATATTTGGCACTGTTGATGTATTTTTCGATGTCTCTACCGTATTCAGTGCTAGAAAACTCTTTTTGTATTCTGGTAAAAAATTGCTCTGCTTTTGAGAATTCTCCCAACTGTAGAGCCGTTTTCCCAGCTTTCATTAAAAACAAAGGAGTTGTAAACTCATTGGTGTTTTCATTAGCAGCTTTTTCATAGTAATCCATTGCTTCTCCTAATTGATCGATATCAGCAAAAGCATCACCGATAGCTCCAAGAGCAGTTGCTCCTAAAATTTTATCGTCAGATTTAAAATCACTCAAATATTTGATTGCATTTTGGTATTCTTTCAATCTTAAATAAGAAACACCTGCGTAGTAATTTGCTAAATTTCCAGCTTTCGTTCCCGAGTAAGATGAGGCAATATCAATAAATCCATATTTTCCATCTGCACCAGTTAGACTTAAGTTTAAAATGGAATCTACATTGGAATCTGCAGCGGTTGAAGCTTGATCAAAATATTTTCTTGGAAATGCCAACTCATTAGATGCTTCTAATTCGGTAGGCTCAATAATATACTTATTGTACCCCATATATCCTAAAATTACCACAATAACTCCCACCAATCCGTAGAATAGAGTTTTGTTATTTTGTTCAATCCACTTTTCAGATTTAGAAGCTGTTTCATCTAAAGTATTAAAAACTTCAGCCGTAGCACTTTGCATCTCAGCAGCTGTTTGTTCTTTTTTACTTCTTGGTTTTGCTCCTCTTTTCTTGTAAGTCGCCATATTCCTTAAAAAAATTTGTAGGCGCAAAAATAGTTTTTTTAATTGAATTTTGAAACCTGTATTTGGGATTTTTTCAATAATTTGCAACTCATTGAAAGTAGCTCTGTTCAAGGATGTATCTAGAAAAATTATCACTGCTAAATTTTAAAAACTTTGAATCTCAAACCTTTGATTTTGAGGAAAAAATCAATTGTTTTGTCGGAAAGAATGGCGTTGGAAAAACAAATGTGCTAGATGCAATTTACTATTTGTCTTTCGCCAAAAGTTATTTCAACCCAGTAGCAATTCAAAATATTAGGCACGACCAAGGCTTTTTTGTTGTAGAAGGTGATTATACAATACACGATAGAAAAGAAAAGGTGATATGCAGTTTAAAAAGAGGACAGAAAAAAGTATTGAAGAAAAATGGAAAAGCTTATGAGCGATTTTCAGATCACATTGGACAAATTCCTTTGGTGATTATTTCACCTTCCGATAGAGATTTGGTCATTGAAGGAAGTGAAACGAGAAGACGGTTCATAGATGGTGTTATTTCTCAGCAAGACAAATCCTACTTACAAGACCTCATTGCCTACAATCGAGTTTTATCTCAAAGAAATGCTTTGTTAAAATACTTTGCAGCCAACAGAACTTTCGATGAAGCGAACTTGGCTATTTATGATGACCAGCTGATCAATTATGGAGATAAAATTTATGAGAAACGAAAGGAGTTTTTAGAAGAGTTTATTCCAATTTTCAATCAAAAATACCAAGTCATCTCAGAAGATAAAGAGCAAGTGGATTTGGTATATAAAAGTCAGATTCATCACGATTCCTTTGAAACTTTATTGAAAAGAGGACTTGAGAAGGATCGAGTATTGCAATACACGACGATTGGCATTCACAAGGACGATTTGAATTTTGAAATAGGAGCCTATCCCATCAAGAAATTTGGATCTCAAGGACAGCAAAAATCCTACTTGATTGCCTTAAAATTGGCTCAATTTGAGTTTATCAAACAGCAATCGGGATTGAAACCCATTTTATTGTTGGACGATATCTTTGATAAGCTCGATGAATCTAGAGTTGCACAGATCATTGATTTGGTAAACAAAGATGAGTTTGGTCAAATATTTATTACAGATACACATTCTGAACGGACGGAGAATGTCATACAACAGAGTCATAAACCCTATCAAATCTTTAAGCTGTAGTGATGAGTAAGAGAGAAAATGAATCCAACGCTATTGGAGATTTAATGAAATCTTTTATTAAGGAGAACAACCTTTCTAAGGGGATGCAAAAGCTACAAATAGAAGAAGCATGGGAAAAGCTTATGGGGCAAGGAGTTGTCTCTTATACCCAACAAGTGCAACTTCAGAACAAAACATTGATTATAAAACTAACTTCTTCTGTATTGAGAGAGGAACTAAGCTATGGAAAAGAGAAAATTATTCAAATGATCAACGAAGAAATGGGAGAAGAGTTGGTTTCTAAGTTGCTATTGGTGTAGAGGTGTGTTAGAAAGTTGAAAAGTAATAAAGTTTCAAAATGATAATTATTATCAATGTATATCTATCATGAATAGAAAAGAAACTAAACCCAGAGGAAAAGAAAGAATGAACATGAAAGCATGCTTCTAACTCAACGGTTGATAAATAAAAAACTCGTTACTTTCGCAACGAGTTTCTCATAAATATTTAAAGAAGTAAATCTATCAAAAGCGGTTATTTTCAACTTTTTCAGTTGAAAACTTTCCAACTAAAATTAGAACATTTCTCTGCCAGAAAAATGGAAATTCCCTTCAATTTCAGCATTTTCATCACTGTCAGAACCATGAACAGCATTTTCACCAATAGAAGTAGCATAGAGTTTTCTGATGGTTCCTTCAGCTGCTTCAGCAGGATTTGTAGCACCAATTAATGTTCTAAAATCTTCTACAGCGTTTTCTTTTTCTAAAATAGCTGCAATAATAGGACCTCTTGTCATGAATGCAACCAACTCTCCAAAGAAAGGACGCTCTTTGTGAATTCCATAAAAGATTTCAGCATCTCTTTTTGTCATTTGTGTTTTTTTCATTGCCACGATTCTAAACCCTGCGGCATTGATCTTTTCTAAAATAGCTCCCGTATGCCCATTTTCTACAGCATCAGGTTTAATCATGGTAAATGTTCTATTTGTTGCCATTTGTTGTATTTGTATTTTTTAAAATCGCGGCAAAAATACATTTTTTATTGGCACCGCCAAAGAGTTTAAGATCCCAAAATTTACTTCGAAATTAAATTTAACCTTCTATCGATAACGTGTACTTGCATTAAGTTGTCTACCTTAAAAAGAAGCTAAGGGTAGATCTGAATATGTTCCTGTTGAACACTATTGTTACCACCTCTCATTTGCATGGTAATTTTTTTCTCCGAAAAATTAAAAAGCAACAATCCAAAACTGCGATTACTCACCACTTCAAGGATTCTGTTTGAGTTGGGCTCTCCCGAAAAATTAGTATAAGAATGTGTCAGACCACTAGAAGTAAAATCAATTAAGGGATAGTCCAATCCAGTTAGGTTTTGTCTAGAAAACTCGGAGAGATGGCGATCGCCTGATAGGATTAACACTTTCTTTGAAGGGAAGTTTTTTAGCAGATTTTTAAACCGAGTGACCTCATTTGGAAAATTACTCCATTTTTCAAATCGATGTTCGGAAGATAAAAATTGAATGCTGGTCACTACAATCGTAAAGTCTGCAGAAGAATTCCTCAATTCATTCTCAAACCAACTCCACTGCGCTTGTCCTAGAATTGTTCCTTTATTGTTGGGTTGATAAACACCGTTTCTTTTGGTAATGGGATCTCTAAAATACCTAGTATCCAGTAAAATCACTTTAATCGAACCTTTTGATGTTGTGTAAGTCTTAGCATGATAAATGCCTTCTCTGTTTCTTCTTGGATCGTTTTGAGCAACTCCCAAAAAATCAAGAAAAAGCCCTTGTGATGCAGCTCTTTTTGGATAGTCCTTTCCAGCATCATTGGCTCCATAATCATGATCGTCCCATGTTCCAATGATTTCGGTGCTATTTTTCAGGTCGGCATATCCACCCTGATTGTTTTGAGCTGCATAATCCCGCTGCATTTTCACCATATCCTCTGTGTCGGAATAAATATTATCTCCACCCCATATCCATAAGTTAGGATTATTTTTTACGACTTCTCTCCACAAAAAGTTTTGCCTACTTTGAATATTGCAAGACCCAAAAGCAATGGTAAAATCAGATTTAATTGTTTCAGGAACGGGATTTATTACTGTATCAGTACTTGCTTTTTGGCTGCTACAATCGAACAAAAGAGAGACAAAAAATAGGAAGAATAATTTTTGAAATTTCATCTGAAGCTTTCTAACAAAACTACGAATAAAAACTGGTAAGCAATATGATTAAATTGTATCTTCGCCACTTATGATTTTAAGACACTTTAAGGAATTACAAGCTTTTTTAGCTAGCCCAAAAAATATTGTGATCATTGGTCATAGAAACCCTGATGGTGATGCCATGGGTTCTACATTGGGTCTGGTCCATTATTTTGAAAAAAAAGGACACAAAGCACAAGTACTCATTCCCAACGAACATCCAGAATTTTTAAGATGGATGCCAGGTGTCGAAAATATTTACCGATTCGAAAAGCAGAACTCACAAGCGCATAGATCTATCAGGAATTCAGAGATTATTTTTCTACTCGATTTCAATGCATTGCACAGGGTAGGTGACGACATGGCAAAAACATTGAATGCTTATGAGAATGATTTTGCATTGATAGATCACCATCAACAGCCAGATGAGTTCCGTTATATGTACTCAGATACGAGTATGTGCTCTACATGTCAAATGGTGTACCATTTCATTGAAATGATGGGAGATATAGATTTGATCGATGAAAACATTGCTACTTGTTTGTACACAGGAATTATGACAGATACTGGATCTTTTCGCTTCCGATCAACGACAAGCACTACGCATAGAGTCATAGCAGACTTGATTGACAAAGGAGCAAAAAACGATCGAATTCACGGAAATGTATACGACTCTAACTCTTATGGGAGGCTTCAGTTATTGGGACAGGCATTACGCAACCTCGTCGAAATTCCTCAATACAAAACAGCCTACATCACCATCAATGACCAAGAGAAAGTCGATAATAACTTTCAAAAAGGTGATACTGAAGGAGTCGTTAATTATGCACTATCGCTTTCAGGTGTTGTTTTTGCAGCCATTTTTATTGAAGACAGAGAGCAGAAAATCATAAAAATCTCCTTCCGATCAAAGGGAGCTTTTTCAGTAAATCAGTTTGCAAGGAACTATTTTAATGGTGGAGGACACGACAATGCTGCAGGTGGGCGTTCCGAATTAAATATGCACGAAACTATTGAGAAATTCCAAAGTTTATTGCCTCAATATAAAAACGAATTACAAGCATCTTATGAGGAGTAATTTATTTTTTCTTGGATTTTGTTTTCTACTGATGATTTCATGTAAAGATCAAGAAGCTAGGCGACCAATTACTGCGACCAAAACGTATACTTTGGCTTCGGTAACGGAAGATTTAAAGAAAATAAATAAAAAGGAAGAAACGAAAGTACTGGCATACATAAAAAAAGACACAGCCAATACGTACTCATCATCATCATCTGGTTATTGGTTCTATTACCAAACGAAAATTGAAGAAGAATTACCGACTCCTAAAGTTGGGGATATTGTTGAGCTCACTTATGAAATTCTCGATTTAAACAATCAACCCATCTACACAAAAGAAGAGTTGGGAATTAAACAATACAAAGTTGACAAAGAAGACTTTATTCCTGCATTACAAGATGGAGTAAAGAACATGAAAATTGGAGAAACCATAAAATTTCTCATACCCGCATACAATGCTTATGGAATTGTGGGAGATGAGAATAAAATAGGAATCAACAAATCCATAATAAGTATATTGACATTAATAAATATTAAAGAAAATCCAAAAAATGAAGACTAGATTTTTACAACTACTCTTAGTAACAGCAGTTTTATTTTCTGCATGTAATGATAAGTACAAAGATTTAAAAGATGGTTTGTACGCAGATATTGAAACTGACAAAGGGACTATTATACTTGAATTATACGCAAAGGATGTTCCTATGACAGTGTCAAATTTTGTTTCCCTAGCGGAAGGCACAAATACCAAGGTTGACAGTACGTTTCAAGGGAAGAAATATTACGATGGTATGAAATTTCACAGAGTGATGAAAGACTTTATGATTCAGGGAGGAGATCCTCTTGCTAATGGAACAGGCGGACCTGGTTATACTTTCCCAGATGAATTTCCTAGAGATTCCACAGGGCAACTAATCTACAAACACGATGGAGCTGGTGTCTTGTCTATGGCAAACCCTGGGAAGAATGCGAATGGAAGTCAATTTTTCATTACACACAAAGCAACTCCATGGTTAGATGGGGTACATTCTATTTTTGGAAAATTAATTACTGGACAAGACGTTGTGGATTCTATTGCTCAGAACGATGTAATCAAATCAGTAAAGATTGTTAGGAGAGGTGCTGAAGCAAAAGGATTTGATGCGAATAAAGTTTTTGTAGAAGAAACCGAAAAAGCAGCGCAAAGAATTGCTGAAGATGAAAAAAAGCGATTGGAAATTTTTGAGAAGAACAAAGAAGCCTTTTACAAAAAACAGGGTGTTGATAAAGCCGTAAAGCAAGAGTCTGGCTTACAAATTTTAACATTAAAGAAGGGGAAAGGAAAAAAGTTTAGCAAAGACAAACCAGCTACGATGGATTATTCCATCTATTTAGCAGATGGAAAGCTCATTCAATCTAGTGTTGGACAAACACCTTTTACTTTCACATTGAGTAAAAGACCACTGATTACAGGTGTTACAGAGGCAATTATGAAAATGAGACAAGGAGGTAAGGTAAGACTGTTTATTCCTTATTACTTAGCCTATGGTGAAAATGGAGGAGGACCTTTCCCTCCAAAAGCAGATGTAGTTTTTGAATTTGAACTATTAAAAGTAGAATAGTAGTGTTAGAAACACTCATAGAGAAAGATAAGGAACTTCTTATCTTTTTAAACAATTTAGGAAGCGAACAATGGGACTGGCTTTGGTTAGGGATTACCAATCAATTTCACTGGTCTCCATTGTTCGCTTTCATTCTCTTTTTAGTATTTAAAAAATTTGGTTGGAAAAATGGGATCATCATTTTACTGAGTTATGTTGTTCTGGTAACTTTTTCTGATCAATTTGTAAACTTCATTAAAAACTCTTTCGAAAGATTACGACCTGTTAATGATCCTAGCATCAATGAAATGTTGAGAAAATTGGTGCATCCCGGTGGTTATAGCTTTGTTTCTGGACATGCAACAACCTCTACATTCTTTACAGTATTTACCGTATTCTTATTGAAAGATGCATATAAATACATCAAATGGGTGTTCATTTTTCCAATCCTATTTGCTTACAGTAGATTGTATCTGGGTGTTCATTTTCCTCTAGATATTATTTGTGGAGGAATTCTTGGAGCTACTTTTGGATATGGCTATTACAAGCTCGTGAGAAAAATATTTCCTAAGCTGTTTTTGAATGCTTAGAAATAAGTACAAATCTTAGTTCTCTATAACCTTTGTACTGTTAAATCTTATTTATCGAGAACTCTACATAAGAAATCATTGTAAATACACTCTTAAAAACCTAAAAAGAAAGCGTTAAATGATATTACTTTTGATGTAATCTCAGAAAGACAATAAATACTGTTAACACAGCGTCAAAGGGTTTCATACGGATCAAGACCAATTGTAGTGTTTTTATTGATGATTGTAGATTTTTGATTGACGATATTTGAATGGTGAATATAGAACATCAAATGATGAACATTGAAAATTATAGCTTATGGATTAAAAGCAACAACAGTTTGTAAATACATTCATTGTGCTGGTTTCAAGGTCTAAGAAGGTGTAAAGAACGACTTATACAACAACGATTTAAACTGATTTCATATCTCTATTCTCTGATGACTTTTCCTCGTGCATACATACTTTTTCAATTGTAATCCGTTAATCATTATTGGTTATTCAACTGAAATTACACACAACTTTTGTAACTGACCCACAACGGATCAAGACCAATTGTTTTGTTTTTATTGAAGATTGTAGATTTTTGATTGGTGATATTTGAATGGTGAATATAGAACATCAAATGATGAATATTGAAAATTATAGCTTATTGATTAAAAGAAACAACAGTTTGTATTACAGTCATTGTGCTGGTTTTCAGAATCTAAGAAGTTATAAAGAATGACTTATACAACAACGATTTAAACTGATTTCATATCTCTATTCTCTGATGACTTTTCCTCTTACATACACTTCTTCAATTGTAATTCGTTGATCATTATTGGTTATTCAACTACGACTGATCCAGTGTATAATGTTAATTTAACGTGAGTTCAATATACTACTAATTGATTTTTAGGTATTTATATGTTTTATGATTGAAAATCAATGTCATTCCTCCCCTTCGGCTCTCGCTCAGGATAAACTAATAAGCAGGAATCTAAATACCTATATTTTACTAGACTCCTGCCCCTGCCTGCCGCAGGCTGGTTCGCAGGAGTGACAATCAAAATTAAAATATTGACAATTAGTAGGTTAAAATTATAATACTATTTTTTGACTCTATCTTTTTATGTCGAACTCACGTTAATTTAGAAGCAACCCTGAGGAGTAAACTCTAAATAGCACTCATAAAATTCAAAACAGTAAACAATAGTAATTCCTTGTTAATCAGCAATATTTGCTATTTATGAGTAATTCTTTTTTTTTTATTTTTATTTTTAATATAAATTTGTAAACTTTGTACCACAAGCAATAATCTTAGTTTATTAAAACCAATTTAAAGATGAAAAAAATTACAAACTTTCCTAAATTCGTTCACATAGTATTTACTACTTTCTTTAGACCACAATTTTTTCAGAGAATACTGTTACAGACAACCCACAAGGGGGCTTACTTGTTTGGCAATATAAGAAGAAAGTACTCCTTTTGTGGGATGCTACTCTTTGCGTTGTTGGGTACTTTACAAATAAATGCACAGTGTAACCCACCAACAGATGTTGAGAGAAATAATAGTCTATCTGTTTCTTTTTCAAGTGCTACTGCCAATTCGATTACTCTAACTATACCAGGTTTTTCTGCCCAAAAGGCTGGTTATGCAATGTATATGAGTAATGTCAACCAACCTACAACCCCACCTCGTGTCATTACTAAGAACAACAATGGGGCTAACACTACCTATTCGGGCTCAGGAGTTCAGTTAGTCAGTGCAGCTGGTCATCAAACGAGTCCAATCAATGTCACTGTTACTGGTTTAACACAGAACGCAACGTATTATTTTTGGGTTTACATGACCAAAAGATGTGATTTAGGTGATCAGACTTCAGGAACCGTTCCTTTATACGATGGCGATTTTATTGTTCACCCAAGTCCCGTGACGATACAAGCAATTGCAAATACAACCCAATCCAAGTCTTTACTATCGATACCAAGTATTTCTTTAGGGAATAATACTAACTTTAGGTTACGAGCAGGCATCAACACCTCACAAACCATCTCTTATAGTATTCAAGGGAATGCCAATGGTTTTTCTTTGTCTGGTAGTACCCTAACCCCTTCTACAGCGTTGGGAAATTCGGTTACCATAAAAGCTACCGCAGCAGCAGGAGGAGGTTTTCCAGAGATAACAAAAGATTTTGTGGTAAGACGAATAAAACCAAGATCAATTTATTACGTAGACAGACTCAGATTACTTAGAAAAGAAACAGCGTATCGGATTAGTACCGTAACAACAAGAACCAATTCAGAACTTGCTGTTTTATGTAGGATAGGAGATTATATTTACGCTCCTATACTATTTACCAATAAGTTTTTACGAATTTCTAGAATAGATGATACCGTTACCGAAATGACAATTCCATCAGGTTGGAATAAAGTGTTTCTACTAAACGACAGATTTTATGAATTTGATGGCAATCTATGGGGAGTGGTACAAGATAATACAATTTTTAAAGCAAATATAAACGGCACAACACCAACTCTAGTGAGATCTTTTAACGAAGCTGGAGGGCTGTATAATGACAATTTGAAATTCCTCAATGATAAAGTGTACGGTTTTTTTAGATATAGTCCATTTACTGCTCCTAACCCTACTTACCTAGGATATTTTTTCAGATTTGATAAGAATGGTGGAGGGTATACAAAATTATATGAGGTCCCACGATTGCATAATCAAGGTACAGTAGATTTTAATCCATCTAATAGACATAATGCTTATGGAGGAACTGGTCTTGTTGGGAATAAGATACAGTTAGCTCTTATGTCCGGCAATACCAGCTATGTATTACGATTTACTCCTCCCCCTAACACAGGAAGCGGTTTAGGGACGATAAACCTTATTGATAGTGGGAGTCCCATAAGTCCTATTTCTAATATAGGTCTTACTGGTTATTCTGACGAGACAGCTAATGGAAGGACTTATTACAGTGCGGCAGCAACAGGAGTAGGTAATCATTATGCTGGTGCAACTCTTGAACAAACTCAGGGTTCTAATACTACTTTTGTCACAAGGAGATATAAGTTCCCCAACGAATATTTTTTTCCAAAAAGCAAGTTTTCTTATTTTGGAGGAAGTTTATACATAACTGGAGCTCATCAAGTTAACAATGGTCCTGGTGACGTAACTGATGGTTTACATATCATTAAATTAGATGCTGATGTACCAGGATCAGATGGTACTTCAATAACACCAGTAAAACTGGTATTTACACAGCCGAATATTAACCTTACAGAAACAGCTGGTGGCGCTTTAAGTACTTCATCAACTTGGGGTTTTGCAGATATATTGGTAGATGGCGGTAATTACGCCCCTGGGTTTTTATTTAATGATATCTCTTTAGAACCAGGACAAAGTCATAGTGTTGTGTTAGATGCCCAGACTCCTTCGGATGGAACGATTACCTATTCCTTGTTAGGTAGTAGTGTGTCTGGCGTAAGTCTTTCGGGAAATACACTCACAGTGAGCAGTTCTGTTGCTTTAGGTACTACGATCAACGTTCGGGCTTCTATAACGAAGAGTTCTGATGATGTTTACAATGCGGGAACGAAGGATATCGCAGTTAAGGTAAAACTATCCCAAACGATTAGTTTCGGGGCTATCTCAAGCAAACCTTTAGCAGCTACTACCTTTACCTTGCATGCTACCTCTAGCTCAGGTTCTGCGGTAACCTATAGCAGTTCAGATGAAACTGTGGCCACGATTAACAACAGCGTTACTCCTCGTGTTGTAACCATGTTAAAAGCAGGAAGTGTAAACATCACCGCTTCAGTAGCCGAGAGTACTAATTATTTGAAACCAGCGGATGTAGTGCAACCAGTAACCATTGTTGCTGCGGGTACCAAAGGAAATCAAACGATCCATTTTGGTAGTTTGGCCGCCAAGACCTATGGCGATAGTACTTTTAACCTAACAGGAGTTTCAGATGCAGGCATTGCGGTGAGTTATGTAAGTTCCAATACCGATGTAGCAACGATAAGCGGCAATACTGTGACCATTGTAGGAGTAGGGAGTACGAACATTACAGCATCTGCACTAGAGAACACGAATTACAATGTAGCTCCTACAGTTCAAAGGGGTTTAACGGTAAATAAACGAGCCATTACGATCACACCCGATGCTAATCAGCGAAAAGATTTAGGCGATGTAGACCCTGCCCTTAGCTATACTGTGACCACAGGGAGCTTGGTCTCAGGAGATACCTTTAGCAACAGTTTTACAGGAGGTTTGTCTAGAGCAGCTGGAGAAGCGATAGGAAGTAGTTATGCAATTAATCTAGGGACATTGGCAAGTGCAAAGTACGCTATAACTCTGGCAAGTACAGTTGTTAACTTTCAAATATCAAAAGGAGCAGGTCAAATTTTATGGGATGGAAGCGCAGGGACTACTTGGGGTACAGGCTCTAACTGGGAAGGAAACTCAGCCCCATCAGACAACACCGATGTTGTGATTCCTAACGTGACCAATGCTCCTAGTATTGCCTCAGGAGTGAATGCAAGGATGCGTAAACTAGGCATTCAGACTTCTGCTACTTTGAATGTAGACAAACAAGGCTCAATAAGGCTTTTTGGAGATTTGAACAATCTTGGAACG
>JANQMD010000019.1 GCA_028280265.1 Flavobacteriaceae bacterium | reverse complement strand
ATAATGAGGTTATGTTACAGAAACAAAATGAATGCTGACATAACTACATGTTATGTAAAAACGAGCGGTAATGATATCAGTATTTTTATTATTTTAGTGGGAGCTATGAATGTATCCACTGGCACATATCAAAATTTTTATTTTTCTGGGAGTATACCGGGAAAAAAAGGTACTGGGAATAAAAATTTTTGCATAAGCGCGTTACAATTCTTTAACCATCCTGAGGGATACACCAAAAATGACAATGGAACTTTTAGCTACGTGTATCAGTACAAAGATCATCTCGGAAACGTTCGTTTAAGCTATGCAGATACCAATAATGATGGAACTATCGATGCAAATACGGAGATCATAGAAGAATCTAATTACTATCCATTTGGAATGAAAATGCGTGGATTTAATAATGTGGTGAGTGCTAATGGAAATTCGGTGGCACAACGTTGGAAGTTCGGAGGAAAGGAGTATAATGAAGAGCTTGGACTAAATTGGTACGATTTTGGGGCTAGAAATTTTGATAATGCTTTAGGTAGATGGATGAATATAGATAACTTAGCTGAGGACTATTTAAGTTTTTCACCTTTTACTTATACGCTAAACAATCCAATTAAATTTCTTGACCCTGATGGTCAAAGTGTTTGGATTCCTAATAAAGATGGCACATACACAGCAGAAGAAGGTGATAGTGCTTGGACATTGGCTAAAGATGCGAATATTACATCTGAGGAGGCAGATAAAATTGTACAGGCTTTACATGGACCCAATTACAAAGGAGCTGACGGAGAAATGAAGTCTAATATTGATCCAGGAGACGTAGTAGCTGTTCCTAGTCAAGTGAAGGCTTATGCAACTGGACCTAGATCGGTTAATCCTAATAATGGACCAGTAAGCTTAGATGGTAGTAGTGATATTGCTGATTCAGGTAACTCTGTAATAGCTGCCTTAGGAAATATTGAAGCAGGCTTAGCAGGTGCAGCAGAGGGCTTAGGTCAAGCTGGAGGTAGTTTTGCTGTTTCAAATAAAGTTGGTAAACACTATGCCAATGGATGGGGTGGTAATCAGTATGTTAAAACTGTTAAAGCTGCAAAAGTTGCTTCAACAATAAAATCTGTTGGAGGACCAGCTACAGTAGTTTTAGGTTCGCTAGATATAGCTGATGGAGTAAGGCAAGATGGAGGAACGTTTGGAGTTAATACCCAGAAAGCTATTGGTAGAACGGTTGGTGGAGCTGCAGGAGGATGGGCTCTTGCAAAAGTTGGTGCTGCTATAGGAACTGCTATTGCTCCAGGAGTTGGAACTTTTATTGGAGGTGCTATTGGAGGTATTATAGGATCAATGGGGGGATCAATGCTGGCTGAAGACATAATGCGTTAATAACATAGGATGAAAAAAATAGAATGGATTCTTAACATGGTTTATTATCAGGTTTTCAGGTGGGAAAAATTCACTCAAAATTTTTTTAATTACCCATTTAGAAGGTTTATAAATAAGAATGAGAAAGTAGAAAAAGCTTTATTTGATGAGAAAACAGGCTTCACTTCTATTATGGCTGGGCTAATAATGTCAAGCTCTATAGCATTATTCTTAGTTTTTTTAGTTTTAACTGTATGTTCTTTTTTGCAAATAGGATTGAATAAAATAGTCTTTGCAATTATTATAATGGTTCCTTCCTACATCATTTATAATACTTTAGTTGAGAGAAAGTATGTTGACTATTTTGATGATTTTAAATGCTTACCGAGAATTACAAAAGCTAAATGGGGTTTACTGGCATTTTTGTATTTTATTGTAATGATTAGCTTGGCTATTCTGGGGTTTTGGTTGATGATTGAAAATGGAGGTAATATAATTTAAGATATATAGAAAGTCACCTGATATCCCGCTAGCTCGGATTACGCTAGGCTAAATCCGAGCGAAAAATAAAAGTAGAATACCACTTCTAGGAATAGGAGTGGTATTTTTATTTATAAGCTAGCCTGGTTTTGGCGTCACGTAATAAGGCATCTAGATTATAAAGAATGGCTTCTTTATCCTGCTCAGGAAGCTCACTAATATCCTTGAGTCTACGTAACATATCCGTGTTTTTAAAAAGCTCGTTAGTATCTGTTTCTCCTACCAAATAAGCTACTGTGGTATCTAAAAGTTCAGCTAATCTTTTTACAGCATCAATTGAAGGATTTACATCATCACGTTCATACTTGCCAATAACAGAATGGTTGGTGTTGAGAAGCTTGGCAACTTCATTTTGAGAGTAACCTTTTTCTTTTCTACAATCACGTAAACGCTTGCCAAATGTACTCATATCAATAGTTATAATGCTTATTTAAACAATTTTAGCAAATATACTGTTCAAAAACGAATTAAAAAAGTTGAATATGATTTTGTAAAATGATTTAGATATAGTAGTTTTGATGCAAATATGAACAGTTAAATATTTTTAAAATGTTTAATCCATCCAACCCAAACAACTACGAATACAAGACGAAACATTTAGAAATCCACATTTTGGGAGGATTAAAGACGAATAAGCTTGAGAGTTTACGGATAACTCTTTCAATACAGAAATTAAAGAGTTCAAATATTTTAAGACATAGTATTGATCTGTATAACGACAACCAAGTAGAGAAGTTTGTAAGAAGATGTGCAGAGCGTTTGGAGATCGGGACCAGTGTGGTAAGAAAAACACTACAAGAACTTACTCACGAATTAGAGAACTACAGATTTATTCTACTACAGAAATTAGAGGAACAACACAAACCATACATAAAAGAGCTAACTGAAAAGGAACGGCAGGCGGCCACCGCCTTTTTAAAAGGGGAGAAATTGCTAACCAGAACGAACGAGTACATTGGCAAGAGTGGTGTGATTGGCGAGGAAACAAATCGATTGCTAATGTACCTTTTGTTCACCAGTAGAAAAACAAACAATCCACTTCATTGTATAAGTCTGGGAAGTTCAGGAGTTGGAAAAACACATTTACAATCTAAAGTTGCCGAGTTAATCCCACAAGAGGATAAAGTAGAAATCACGGTACTCTCTGCAAATGCCTTTTATTACTTTAATAGAACGGAACTACAAAACAAACTCATACTCATTGAGGATCTGGACGGAGCAGAAAGCGTGTTGTATCCACTTCGTGAACTGCAATCTAAAAAAAGAATTACCAAAACGGTTGTACACAAAGACTCTAAAGGAACCACCAAAACCATCCACTTAACGGTAGAAGGTCCTGTGTCTGTAGCAGGTTGTACCACAC
>JANQMD010000018.1 GCA_028280265.1 Flavobacteriaceae bacterium | reverse complement strand
ACAAAGAAGCAGGGTTGGATAGAAGATGGAAAGCTGTTTGATCCCAATGAAATTGGGAGAGTTCTTTCCATCTATGGATGATGATTCTGTAGTTTTTTTTAGATTTTTTCATCAGTCTTGACTTTTTTGATTCGTTTTTGCGTCTGTCACACTGAGCTTGTCGAAGTGAAGGCAAAAATGAATATCAATAGGTTTCTTTATTAATGTAGTAATAATGATTATAAATTGATCTGTTTTTTTCTTTTTCACAGAATCAGTTTAAAAATACACAACTTTTGTGACTGATCCCTAACTAGATCACTATTTTGTTGGATAAAATTCTATTGGTAAATCGAAAAGAAGAAACAGGTATTATTGTCATTAGTCGAATAATTGGTCTTTTTTCTGTATTACTAGGCTCTTTCTTTTTGGCTGCTTTTTTTCTTACGAATCAATATTTCTTCATTTTATTAGGTAATGTTATGCTTACGATTAGACTACCTGTTTCTTTCTTTTTTACATTGGGTCTTTTAGCCAAAGCATCAAAAAGGCGACAGGATGTGGTTAAGTGTCTCGTTTCAACGATCTATTTATCAGTGAACTTTTTTTTGATAGTGGTGTTTGATGAAATAATATCTGTCATGTTATTTATATTTAGATTCATACTAATATAAGGCGAGAGATGTAAAAGTAATAAGCCTTTTCTTTTTCGTATATTTCCACTTTATAACTGCTGTAAATAAAAACACTTTAATGGAAGAGAATGCAACAAAAGACGAGTCTGTAGAGCAATCGAAGCAGAACATTCAAAAAGATGCAAAAGGCCTTTGGAACAATACAAAAAGATTTCTGGCTGAGCTGCTAGATTTTCGTCACGATACAGATCGAGTTGCCACTATTGAAGCGATTAAAGCTGACATCCCTTTTAAAGGTGCAACGGCTTGGATTTTGATTTTCGCAGTATTTGTGGCTTCCATAGGATTGAATGCAAACTCTACAGCAGTTGTCATTGGCGCCATGTTAATTTCTCCTCTAATGGGACCCATTTTAGGGGTTGGAATGTCTTTTGCCTTAAACGATATTGAAACATTCAAAAAATCAGTCATCAACTTAGCAACGATGATTGTGTTGAGCTTGCTAGCTTCTTTTTTGTTTTTCTATTTATTTCCTTTGAGTGAGGATACATCAGAATTATTAGGTAGAGTAAAGCCAGACATTCGAGATGTTCTTATTGCCTTTTTTGGAGGATTGGCATTAATGGTAGCTAGAACTAAGAAGGGAACTATCGCGTCTGTCATTTTTGGAGTGGCGATAGCCACTGCTTTGATGCCACCTTTATGTACGGCAGGATACGGGTTGGCAATCTGGAATCTCAGCTATTTTGTAGGGGCAATGTATTTGTTTACCATTAATGCAATTTTTATTGCATTAGCAACATTCATCGTACTAAAGTTGTTGAACTTTCCAATGCATAAATATGCCAATTCTGCCAGAAGACAACGCTATAAAATAATTGCACTCATTGTTGGAGTAGTAGTAATGACTCCAGCAATTTATACATTCATTATTGTATTTAACCAGAATAGAATAAGTAATAATTTAGAACGATTTGTAAAACAGGAAATAAAGACGGTAAAAGACCTAACGGTTATTGAATATGAACCTGTTTATGAAGATAAAGTTTTGAAAATCAGTTTTTTTAATGAGATTCCTGAAAGCACAGTGAATGTTTGGTACAATCAATTAAGAAACAATGAGCAATACGCGTTTATTAAGGATTTTACCTTAGATATCAAAGGAAGCGATACCAAGAGTTTCAATGTGATTACGACTGCCTACAACGATAAAAAGCAAGAGTTAGAAGAGAGTAAAATTATTATCGAAGGACTCCAAAAGAAAATATCAGATTTAGAAAATACAATTACCACACTGAACAATAGAATTGAGCAAGATGCAATTAGCAGGAATCAGAAAGTAGTAGCATTTAGTAGGATCTCAAAAGAGGCAAAAATTAGATACAATGAAATCACACGTATCGATTTTGCAAATATTCTAACCTCAAAAGACTTTATAAAAATTGATACGATTCCTCAGATAACTATTCAGTGGAACAGTACGTTAAGTGATAGCATTATCGGTCAAAAAGAAATTGAATTGAGAGCTTGGCTACAATCAGAAATGCAATTGGATACTTTGTTTATTAAGAGAGAAAAGTAAAGTCATTTCGAACTCTTGAGAGTGAGAAATCTAAAATGAACTTGAGATTTCTCGTTCATCACTCGAAATGACATTTTCAAATTCTAGGCATAATCATCTCCAAAATTCTCTTTTACATCAGCAACAATTTGTTTGATGTCCTGTTCGTCTTTCTTTGGACATATCAGTAAAACATCCTCTTTTTCAACAACGATGTAGTCACTTAATCCTTGAATAACAACACGCTTTCCATTCTGTGTTCTTACCATATTGCCATTGGCATCTCTAAAGATGGTTTCTGAACCTACAGTAGCATTTTTAGCAGTATCCTTCTCCAGTTTGTTATATAAAGATCCCCAAGTTCCGAGATCGTTCCAGCCAAAGTCAACAGGCAACACATGAACGTTTGAAGCTTTCTCCATGATTCCAAAATCAATCGAAATATTTTCAGCTTTTTCGTAGTTGGCTTTTATGAAGTTATCTTCATTCTCGGTATTGTAAGTAGCTTCAATGTCAAACAGTTGAAGCATGTCAGGTAAAGAGTTTTCAAATGCTTTGACAATGCTCTTTGCAGACCAAACAAAAATTCCTGCATTCCATAGATAATCGCCACTAGCTAAAAACTTTTCTGCGGTTTCAAGATTGGGCTTTTCAGTGAAATTCTTCACTTTTTTAATCTCTTGGTCAGCATTTTCAAATTGAATATATCCATAGCCTGTATTGGGTGAATTAGGCTGAATGCCCAAAGTCATTAGAATATCATTTTCAGAACAAGCTTTAAAAGAAGTTTCAATATTTCTGGAGAATTCAGTTTCATCGTCTATCCAGTGATCTGAGGGTGCTACCAACATCACAGCATCTGGATTTTGATCGTAAATTTTCAAAGCAGCATATAAAATGCACGGAGCCGTATTCCTCATTGCAGGTTCTAACAACAATTGATTCTTAGTCGTTTCAGGTAATTGTGATAAGACCAAATCTTCATAGCTCTCATTCGTAGCAATCAAAATATTTTCTGAAGGAACTAAATCATTGATTCGATCGAAAGTACGTTGAATCAATGACTGACCTGTCCCCAGCATATCATGAAATTGTTTTGGGAATTTTTTTGTGCTTATAGGCCAGAATCGAGAACCAACTCCTCCTGCCATGATGACTGCATAATAATTAGTATTCTTCATAAATAGTTACTTCAGCGTTCTGATTAAAAAGATACAAACGGTTTGTCTTCAATTGCAAACATTCATACCGAGTTTTTCTTTTATCTCCTCTTTTGTATAATTTGTTTTTAAAGAGAAAAACAGTTCCAAAAGAGAGCTCAAAGATAAACTTCTTTCCGGTTTCTGCTTGATTGTTCTTTAAAGCTAACGATAATTTTACATCACTATCGGTACTTGCTTTTGGATTCTTTAAATAATTAGCCAAAGGAATCAGCATTTCATTAGGGTAGATTTCTGATTGTAAGAATGGTAGCATTAAGTGCTGAAAAGTCTGTTTCCATTCTTTCCCATGTGGACGTACCCTTCCATATTTTGTAAAAGTAACATGATGCGCTATCTCATGAACAAGAGTTAATAAAAACTGATGTGGATTTAAATTGTTGTTAATGGTGATTTGAAATTTTCCATTGGGAAGCTTTCTAAAATCACCATGTTTGGTTTGACGTTGGTTAACAATCTTTAAATTGATTCCATATTCATCAATCAAATCTTGTACAAGAGTAATTGATTTCTCTGGGATATATGGTTGGTAGTTATTAGTCAAACCAATTTGTAATACGTTTATAATTAGAAATCATAAGATATCCTAAGAGGATATAAATAGCTGATTGAATTATCTCAATATGATCATGCTTTATTCCATCAGAATTATTTAGAAACTGAGGTTCAACAGAATATTTAAAAGCATAAAAACAATTTGTTAAAAAGCTTGGAAGACCCCAGACAATCATAATTAGCCCAAAAATGATAAAAGCTATTTTTAAAACTTCATTTTGAGTAAGATTGCCAAAATTTATTTCTTGATTTTCAAATCCCTGATCAATTTTTAGAACTTTGATCAATTTATCAGATTTTACAAAGATGAGATAATATATAATTACTGGCACTAGTATAGATATCACTATCCATAAAGTAGTAATATTGATAAAATTGTTAGCATAAATAAAATACTGAAGATTGCCTATAATACTATAAATAGCATTTACTGCGTAGAAAATAGCAATGAGCTTTAAGGCGAGCTTAAAAAAATCTTTTACTTTCATAGAAATTTATGGCTGATTATTAATTATGGTGTTGTACTAGATACTTGCAGTACCTTTCCATTGTAAAACTGGTGACCAGTAGTAGCAAAACTATAGATGTAGTCTGCCATTTGAGTAGAGGTCAATGGAGCTTGATATCCTGGAAAAGCCTCTTCCAGCATTTCTGTTTGCACAGCTCCGATAGCTAATACATTGAAAGAGATTCCTGCCTCTTTGTATTCTTCTGCTAATAGCTCAGACAATGTAATGACTGCTCCTTTAGCTGAACTGTATGCGGCCAATCCAGGAAACTTCATGCTTCCTTGAATGCCTCCCATACTGCTAATCGTCACCACATGACTTCCATTGTTTAGATAAGGAATCATCAGTTGCGTTAATTCAGCAACACCAAAAACATTCACATTGTAAACATTCAAAAAATCATTTTTTGTTAGTTCAGTAAAAGGTTTATTAACCAAGAGACCCGCATTGTGAATGATAATATCCACTTTTTTCCAATGAGAGCTCACATAGTCTTGAACCTTTTTCAAGTCAGCACTAGAAGATAAATCAATAGAGAGAGTCTCAATATTGGTCATCTGTAATTCATTGAGTGGTTTTTGATTTCTCGATAGCGCTAATACTTGGAAATCGTTAGATGCAAATTGCTTTGCTAACTCAAACCCGATACCTCTGCTAGTTCCAGTAATAATTACATTTTTCATTTGTTGGATGTAGCTGTTTTAAAGGAGCAATCTAGTCATTTTTTCATACATTTAAGTACTTACATTAAATTTGGATGAAAAAGGATTCTCCAATATGATTGGTGTAAAAGAAATTCCTTCAAAAGATTCCAATGAATAATCGTATAACTAAAAAAGTTTAATGATTTTGTAACTTTTTTAGTTAAGATCTTACTTATCTTAATAAATCCATTAGATGAAGTACCTTAATATTATCCTTGCTCTTTTTTGTTCTGTATTAGTAGTAAAGAGTTTTGTTGCAGACGCATTTACGGCTAAAATACTCGGATTTGAGGTAAATATTTGGTTGTATAGAATTAATTGGACTCTAGTAGCAATCTATTGCTTTTATGATTTTTGGAAGAAAAAAAGAGCTGCTAAAACTTGATATGTTGATAAGCTCCTAAATCGGGATTCATCAGTCTCGTCACTCCTAAAATATCGAAGGGTACTCGATTGGCCCCTGTGTTATTTCCTTGATTTATTGCACTACTATTTTCACCAATGATAAAATCATTTAAAGAGGTATTTTTAAAGTTAGGAGTCCCGTTTAAAATGATATTTTGGTATAAATTAGTGTTGTTAAAATCCATTGTGGGAACATTGGTAAACTGATTATTAACATCGTTAAAACGAATCATGCTATTCGCTACATTAAAATTAAAAAGGCTACCATCTACTTTATCTGCAACGAACTCAATGTTATTATTTCCTTCAACAATGCAGTTCGTAAAATTTGCAGCAATTAAATCCCTTGTTTCCACAACCTCTTGACCAGATGCATTATTGTAAGTGAAGAAATTATTGATCAAAACAGTAGGAAGTGGACGAATACCATTTCTCCAGTAGTTCGCAAATGTGCTATGTGTAAAATTATAAGTCCCTCCAATAATACAAGCCAAAGAGGACAGACCAGCATTTCCAACGACTACATTTTCTCCTAAAATATTTGTTTGCCTAGCCAAAATCCCATAGTTCGAATTGTTAAGGACTTCTGAATTTTTAATGGTAAGGGTAGGAGTAGTGGTACTGCCAATAGAATCTACAATAATACCCACAATTCCATTTTTGATTTTTGCGTAGTTGATTTCATTATTTCTGCTACCAGGTCTCAGCCAAATGGTTCCCCATTGTCCAGGAACCACATCAAAAATATGTTCCAAGCGATCGCCTTCGAAGGAAACGCCATTACTTAGGGTGCCATTTACTTTTAAGGTAGCATCTTTATCTACAATCAATCCAGAATTATCGTGAAAATGTATTTTAGCACCAGCGTCAATTGTAAGAGTTTTATTAGCGGGTACTGCTGCATATCCATAAATTACATAGGGTTTGGCATTTGTAAACGTCAATTCACTATCTGTTAAAAATCGCCCTTTAATCCTTGTGGGTGTTCCATCGAGTGTTAAAGAATCAATTTTCATAGAGATGGAGTTTCTACCAGGGAAAATAAAAGTAGCATCTTTAACCAGTGTTACTAAATCTACGTCTTGTTGTTTGGCTCCTGTATCAAAAAGAATCCGATCGGTATGCAAAGGATTTGGAACAGAGTTTACATCTATTGTAGTTTCTACAAAGACAAAAATGCTGTCTCTGGCTAGAATATCGATATTTTGAAATGACTTTCCCGGAATTCCATCGACATTCAATCTGTAATTAGAAGAACTGCCCTTCTCAAGTGCAATATTAGGAATGGTAATATCTTTATTGCTTCTGTTGTATACACGTAAATTGTAAGTTGCAGAGCCAATATTAGTAAAGATAGTATCTAAAAAAACGGTATCTCTAGAAAACTCTAACTGTCCAGAGCTTAGAACTGTGCTAAAATCTTTTCGACAGGAAGAAACTGAAAAGACTGTTACTAAGATAAGAGCCCATGTGAGGGAGAAATAAATATATTTTTTTGTCACTTCGAGTAGTTTTGCTTACAAAATTGTACCTGCCTAGTCTGCACACTGGTCGAGAAGTCTAGATCTCGATACATCACGCCAAAGCGAGACACTCGATCTGACATGATAAAAATATAACTTTTAAACGATTAGATTATTGTTGTTTGACCAATTCTATTTCGAAAAGCTTCTCCCAGTTTTTTCCAGTCACAAACAAGCGATTGTTTTCAGCGTCAAATGCAATTCCATTCAAAACATCATCTTGACTTAATTTTTGAGTTTTCCTGACTTCATCAACCAAGCCAGTGAGGTTTGCAATGCCTTCAACAATTCCATTTTCTGCATTGATAATCGCAATCAAAGGTTTTTGCCAATAGTTGGCGTAAATTTTTCCATCGATATACTCTAATTCATTCAACTCAGGAATTTTACGATTGTGTGTATAAGCCTGAATATATCTCTTTTCCTTTTGAGTAGTAGGATCTAAAAACCAAATGCGACTGGTACCATCAGATTTGATCAACTCAGAATCATTGTGAGTCAGTCCCCATCCTTCTTCACTTCTGTTGTAAGGGAATTCCTTTTCTCTTTGTAAAGTTTCTAAATCATAGACAAAACCTTTTCCGGCTTTCCAAGTCAATGCATATATTTTGTTGTCAACGATGGTAATTCCTTCTCCAAAGTATCGATCTTCTAAATCGGTTTTCTGAAGTACTTTTCCAGTTTTTAATTCTACTTTGCGTATGGTCGATTGTCCTCTTCTTCCTGTACTTTCATATAAAAAACCATTGTGATATTCCAATCCTTGAATAAAAGCGTTTTTATCGTGAGGATAGGTATTGATGATTTTATAGGTGTATGCCTGATAGGGAGTGTTTGAGAAAATCTCTAGCGAATTGTTTACACGTTTACTTTTTCCATCACCATAATATACCATCGCAGAAATCACTTGTTTTCCAACTCCAAAATCTTGGGTGTTTAGCGTAAAAGAGTTGTTGTTGCTAGAAATTTCTTTTCCATTGACAAAAAACAATACTTTTTCAAAAGCTTGATTGTTTTTCTCAGAGAGACTGATGGAAACTTGATCGTTTAGCACCGCTTTTTTGGGTACATTAATGACAAACTGATACGGAGTTTCACAAGAGGATAATGTTGTGAGTATCAGGAATAAGAATGCTAATGGGCGTAATACCTTCATGTAGAATTATTTTACTACAAATAAAACAATTTATTTGTTTGCAGAATCAAAAAAAGGGTTAAATTTGCACCCGCTAGAATGATAGACGAGTCTATCGGGCAAGCGCTCAAAGTGTTAGACTCAAGCATTTTGAAAATAGAGAAGAAGGCTTTACCAACTGAATTCTCGGTATTTTAAAACATAAGTAGTTAAAAGACAGAAAAATGAAAAAAGGTATACACCCAGAAAATTACAGAATGGTTGCATTCAAAGATATGTCTAACGGAGATGTATTTTTAACACGTTCTACTGCAAACACCAAAGAAACGTTAGATGTTGATGGTACTGAGTATCCTTTGGTAAAATTAGAGATTTCTAGAACATCTCACCCATTTTACACTGGTAAATCTAAGTTGGTAGATACAGCTGGACGTATTGACAAGTTCAAAAACAAATACGCGAAATTCAAGAAGTAATTTTGCCTGTCGGCAGACAGGTTTTGACGAAAAAAATATTAGGAGAGCCTCGACATTACAAATGTCGAGGCTTTTTTTATATGCTAATTTTTTGAGGTAAAAATTTAATCCTCAAACCTAAGATCAACTACATAACTGATTTCTTTTGTTAAAAGCTCACTACTTGATAATATAGTCTCTTTCACAATGTGTAATAACTGTCTTGTTCCTGAACTCACGTTTGCTTCCAATTGTGATTTATGATCAACTTTTCTAATTTTTAATGCCATGGTAATACGTTTTAAGAATGAATATAAAACAAAGATCATGGAAAGTAACTTTTAGTTTTACTGAATTTCGCCAAGTTGAAATTCTCAAGCGATAAATGATAATTTTGATTTGATGAAATACCATTTTTTACCCTCAATCACAATTAACAAGGGTGTTTTTAGCTGTCATTTCGAACCGAGGACAGTGAACTTGTCTGTCGGCAGACAGGTTTTAGCGAAAAAATATTAGGAGAGCCTCGACACTATCGAGGTTTTTTTATTGGTTTATCTGAATACGTTCTACAGTGTTCCCATTGTCAGAAATTAGAGTTAGATTCTCTTTATCATCTTTTTCAATAGTCCAATGGAATGAATCTATGTTTCTCTCTATAATTTCTATTTCATTTGTTAATGTGTTGAGAAAAACGAGGTCATTATTCGCTTTTGTATGTACTCCACTTTTCAGTGGGTTGGAATTCCATCTTTGCAGATAAACTCCCTTGCTAGTCTTATATAACCAATCACCATAAAACTCTTTACCAAACAGGTTTATGGGTTCTGTCTTCAAGTGTAAATAAGCAGGCCCAAATCTTAATTCTCCTACGTATTTACTTAATAACCTCACATTTGACATAGAGGTCATAATTGCCCAGTCTGACCAATCATGATTTTGGATTTCTAAATTTTTGTGATGATTAGAATTATTTTTCTTTTTAAACCAATGAAACATATATAGCTTTTTTAATTCTGTAAGTTTGAAAAAAAGATGTTGTCACAATTTTAATTATGAGTATATCCAAACCTACCATTTTTTACCCTCAATCACAATTAATATCAGGAGTATTGTCATCTGTCATTTCGAACCGAGGGCAGCGAGGTGAGAAATCTGTACAATCAAAAAAGCGATACACAAGTACCGCTTTAAATGTTTTCACAACGGAATAATCCTTATTGTGAATTGATTTCAAAACACCAATTTAAAATAAAAAAATAACTTTTTTTACGGCTTTCCTTATTTTTTTAAAAAAAGATTCTCTAATTTGTTGACGCTTTGAAAAGAAATCAGAGCTAATTACTAGTCCCCATTTTTGTATATGTAACCTCACCTCATTTATTGATTTTATATGAGGTATAATAACTTATATGATCATGAAAAAAGTTCTGGGATTAGATCTAGGAACCAACTCAATTGGTTGGGCATTGGTAAAAGAAGTAAAAAATAATGCGTCCGAAATTATCAAATTAGGTGTCCGTGTAAATCCATTAACCGTAGATGAAAAAACAAATTTTGAAAAGGGGAAACCACTTTCTACAAATGCAGATCGAACCTTAAAAAGAGGAGCTAGAAGAAATCTACAGCGTTTTAAATTGCGGAGAGAAAACTTGCGCGAAATTCTACTTAAGAATCATTTGATCACAGAAGAAACACGCCTTGCTGAGCATGGCAAAAACACTACTCATGAAACATTAAGATTAAGGGCTAAAGCGGCAAGGGAACAAATTTCTCTGGAAAATCTTGCTAGGGTCTTTTTCTCAATAAATAAAAAAAGAGGATATAAAAGTAGTAGAAAAGCAACGAATGAAGAGGAGGGACAGGCCATTGATGGAATGTTGGTGGCAAAAGAATTGTACGATAATGATCTAACTCCAGGACACTATGTTTTGAACTTATTAGAAAAAGGAAAAAAATACATTCCAGATTTTTATCGTTCAGATTTACAGAAAGAATTTGATGTCATTTGGCGTTTTCAGAAACAATTTTATCCAACTATTTTGGATGATGAGCTATATGAAGCGCTGCAGAATCAAGGACAGCAAAACAGTAGGAAACGATTTTTAGCGATCAAAGGAATCTATACTGCTGAAAATAAAGGAAAAAGAGAGCTTGTAAAAAAACAACATTATACATGGAGAGCCAAAGCAACTTCAGAGCAGTTAGCTGTTGAAGAAGTTGCCTATGTACTGACAGAAATTAATAACAATCTGAATCAATCGAGTGGCTATTTAGGCGCTATTTCCGACAGGAGCAAAGAATTGTATTTTAAGAAAGAAACTGTTGGAGAATATCTGTACAAACAAATTCAGCAAGACAAACATCTGTCGCTCAAAAATCAAGTGTTTTATCGTCAGGATTATTTGGATGAATTTGAGCAAATATGGAAAATACAATCAAAATTTTACGCTCAATTAACACCAGATCTTAAAGACGAGATCAGGGATGTGATTATTTTTTACCAGCGTAAATTAAAATCTCAAAAAGGATTATTGAGTTTTTGTCAGTTTGAGAGCTGGCAAGAAATCTATGTTGATAAAACTACTGGAAAAACAAAGAAAAGAACCATTGGAAGAAAAGTCATTGCCAAATCTTCTCCTTTGTTTCAGGAATTTAAAATCTGGCAAAATATCAATCACTTGCAAATCATTCACCAAAATGTGAAGGATACAGTTTTTGTTTTAGATGATGAGCATAGAAGCTTGCTTTTTGAAGAATTGAACTGGCGAGGTAATTTAAAGGAAGTTCAGGTACTTAAATTGCTTGGCTTAAAAGCGAAAGAGTGGAAAACAAATTTTTCAGAAGGATTGGAAGGAAATAGGACCAATGAACTTTTGTATAAAGTATATGAGAAAATTGCCGAGAACGAAGGTTATGGTTTTGGCTGGGAAAAAAGAACCTCGAAAGATGTTAAAAACGGATTGACGATCCTGTTTTCTGAGATTGGAATAAATACAAATATTTTAGAATTTAATGCAAATTTAGAGGGTGTCGATTTTGAGAAGCAACCTTTGTATCAATTATGGCATTTACTATACGCTACAGAGGAGGACGATAAAATTAATGAGGAAGACAAGTTGGTCTATGGGAACTCTTCTGTGAGCTTAAAAAAGAAACTCGTTGAGAAATTTGGATTTCCAGTAGCTTATGCAAAAATGATGGCATCCATTTCTTTTCAGCAAGAGTATGGAAACTTATCGAGCAAAGCAATCCGTAAGATATATCCCGAATTAGAAGTAGGAAAAATCTATTCGGAAGCTTGTTCATTTGTGGGGTACAATCATTCCAACAGTGAAACAAAAGAAGAAAAAGAGAGTCGTGTACTGTTAGATAAGGTAGAAAGTGTACCTAAAAATAGCTTACGCAATCCTGTGGTGGAAAAAATACTCAACCAAATGGTCAATCTGATCAATCAAATTATTGATGAGTATGGGAAGCCCGATGAAGTTCGTATAGAGCTGGCACGTGAACTAAAAAAAAGTGCGAAAGAACGCGAACGAATGACCAAAAGAATTGCAGAGGCTACGAGGCGAAATGACCATATCAAAAAACTGATTGCAAACGATTTTAACATTCCCAATCCAACCAAAAATGATGTAGTTCGCTATAGATTGTGGGAAGAATTGGAAACAAGAGGGTATAAAACGCTGTTTACAGACCAATGCATTTCGAAGGAAAAGCTATTTTCAAAAGAAGTAGACATTGAGCATATTATACCCAAAGCCATGTTGTTTGACGATTCATTTTCAAATAAAACATTGGCATATAGGGAAATCAACCTGAAAAAAAGAGACAGAACTGCCTACGACTTTATCTCAGAAGACTATCATTCTAATTTACAGGAATATATTCAGCGAGTAGAAAACTTATACAATAATGGCAAAGGAGTTATATCAAAAGCAAAGAGAAACAGACTTTTAATGTCTCAAAAAGAATTACCCGATGGCTTTATAGAACGCGATTTAAGAAACAGCCAATATATTGCCAAGAAAGCCAAGGAGTTATTGAGTAAAGTTTTTAAAGAAGTAACAAGTACTTCGGGAAGTATCACAGATAGATTACGTGAAGATTGGGGATTGGTCAATGTGATGAAGGAGTTAAGTCTCCCAAAATACAAAGCATTGGGGCTCACAGAGTTTGAAGAGCGTTTGGACAAGGGAACTGGTAAGCTGAAAAAAATAGAAGTAATTTCAGATTGGACGAAACGAAACGATCATCGACATCATGCTATGGATGCCCTTACTGTAGCTTTTACTACCCATAACCACATACAGTACATCAATCACTTAAATGCGCGAAAAAATGAAGATCATAAAAAACATGGTGTTATTGCAAATATTGAAAAACAAATTAGCCAAAAAGTAGCAGGGAAAAATGGGAATAAAAAGCAACAATTTATGGTTCCAATGCTCGATTTCCGCTCGGAAGCAAAAAAACATATCGAAGCTATTTTAATTTCTTTTAAAAACAAGAATAAGGTTGTTACCAGAAATAAGAATCTTACGAAAGGAGGAGGGAAAGAATATCAAAATACTCTAACTCCCAGAGGCCAGTTACATAAAGAAACTGTATACGGAACTTCTAAACGCTTGCTAAAAAAAGCAACAAAATTAAACAAACGATTTACTTTGAAACAGATGGGATTAATGGCAAACCCCGATCAAAAAGAAATTGTTAGAAAGCATCTAGCCAGATTTGATAATAATCCAGCTATTGCTTTTGATGCTAAAACCCTAAAAACACACCCGTTAATTTATAAAGATAAAACGTTGAACGAAGTATTGTGCTTTGAGGAAATTTTTACCATCAGAAAGGAAATTTCACCAGATCTAAAGATAGACAAAGTCGTTGATGCAGGTATTCGAAAGATTTTGAATGATCGTTTAGAAGCATTTAACAATAACGCTAAAGAAGCGTTCTCTGATTTGGATAAAAACCCTATATGGTTGCACAAAGAAAAAGGAATTAGGATCAAACGAGTTACCATAACTGGAGTGAGCAATGCAGAACCTTTGCACTATAAAAAAAATCATTTAGGGATAGAAATTTTAAATAAAAATGGCGAAAAACAACCTGTGGACTTTGTAAGTACAGGAAACAACCATCACGTAGCTATTTACAGAGACGAAAAAGGGAAGCTGCAAGAAAAAGTCATTTCTTTTTATGAGGCTGTGGAAAGGGCCAACCAAAAAATACCGATTGTGGATAAAAAATACAATCATGAAAAGGGATGGCAATTTTTATTTACACTAAAGCAAAACGAAATGTTTGTCTTTCCATCTGAGAATTTCAATCCGTTAGAAATAGATTTACTGGATGAGAAAAATACAACCATCATCAGCAACTATTTATTTCGAGTTCAGAAAATAGCCACAAAAGATTATTTCTTCAGACATCATTTAGAAACAAAAGTGGAAAGTAATATCGCTCTTAAAGGAAAAAAATGGAGGAGAGAAGGACTTTCTGGTATTGAAGAAATTATTAAAGTACGAATCAATCATATTGGAAAGATTGTACAAGTAGGAGAATATTAGAATCATGATCAAAAGAACAATCTATATTGGCTCTCCGACTTACTTAAGATTGAAGCAAAACCAGCTGCAAATCGAAGATGCAAAAACTAGAGAACTCAAGGGAAGCATTCCTGTGGAAGATATGGCTTTATTAATGCTGGATCACTTTCAGATAACCATTAGCAATCAGGTCATCACTCGTTTGCAGGGAAATAATGTCGCCATTATCAATTGCGATGCACATCATTTGCCTTTGGGAATTATGCTGCCATTGTACGGACATACAGAGCACTCAGAACGGGTGAGAATTCAACTGGGAGTTTCTGAGCCGCTAAAAAAACAACTCTGGAAACAAACAGTTGTACAAAAGATTAAGAATCAGGAAGCTCTATTGCTGTTAAACAATAAAGCTTCAGAACCTTTGGAAATATATAGTTCTGAAGTGAAAAGTGGCGATACTTCGAATAGAGAGGGGATGGCAGCTCAATATTATTGGAAACAGTTGTTTGAAAATTTTTCCAGAGAACGATTTGGAGAGGCGCCCAATCACTTGCTGAACTTTGGATATGCTGTTTTACGAAGCATAGTTGCCAGAGCTTTGGTAAGTAGTGGCTTGCTACCTGTGCTGGGAATTTTTCATCGTAATAAATACAATCCGTATTGTTTGGCCGATGATGTGATGGAACCTTACAGACCTTTTGTAGATAAAATGGTTTATAATTATGTTTTTATGAATGGTGTAACAAAAGAATTAACCAAAGAAGCCAAAGCTTATTTGTTAAAAATAGCAACACAGGATGTTTGGATAGATGGAGTAGTGCGCCCACTAATGGTTGCGGTTACCACTACAACAGCCAGTTTGTATAAGTGTTACACGGGAGAACTGAGGCAGATTAAGTATCCTGTTTTAGATTGAAATGCTTGTTGTAAAGACGAAAATCAATGCTGTTCGTTTGGGAAAATCTTTTTGCCTCTGATCTTTGAATCTGGGTTATGTTAATAGAAAACCGTTATAGCGCATATAGAGTAATGTGGGTACTTGTATTTTTTGATTTACCTACCGAAACAAAAAAGGAGCGAAAAGCAGCTGGTTTGTTTCGGAAGAAATTGATTGCAGATGGATTTTCCATGTTTCAATTTTCTATATATCTACGGCATTGCCCAAGTAGAGAGAATGCGAAAGTACATGTAAAAAGGGTGAAAAGAAATTTACCTAAACAGGGCAAAGTGTGTATTTTAGAAATAACGGATAAGCAGTTTGGAAACATGGAATTGTTTCATGGAGTAGAAGAGGTATCGCTTCCAAAACCTTCACAACAGCTGGAACTTTTTTAAAAATCAGAAACTTAAAAAAGAGCTAAATCATTCAATTCATTCAAAAGAATGATTGCTTTTCCCATCCTAAAGAAAAACCTCGAAGTACCGATTTTATTCAGTATTTCGAGGTTGACCCTGTGATTGCTCACATAAAAATACAATTTGAAATCAATTCACAACAATTCCAATTCAAACCATTCAGTTAAGTTTCCTGTGATTGCTCACATAAAAATACAATTTGAAATCAATTCACAACGTTGCGGTAGTAAACATCCAATTTGGTACCCCTGTGATTGCTCACATAAAAATACAATTTGAAATCAATTCACAACCGGGATGCGATGGATCGGCTGTTGGATGTACCTGTGATTGCTCACATAAAAATACAATTTGAAATCAATTCACAACACTACCTCTACAGTTACATTACACTCTTTACCTGTGATTGCTCACATAAAAATACAATTTGAAATCAATTCACAACTGGCCAGAGATTGAAAGGAACTCTACCTGGCCTGTGATTGCTCACATAAAAATACAATTTGAAATCAATTCACAACAATAAATCTTGATATGCTTGCTCATCTCGTCCTGTGATTGCTCACATAAAAATACAATTTGAAATCAATTCACAACTAAAGGGTGTTTATTTTTTAGTTGCCACAACCTGTGATTGCTCACATAAAAATACAATTTGAAATCAATTCACAACCCAAAACGCCTACAACACGCCAAAAAATCACCTGTGATTGCTCACATAAAAATACAATTTGAAATCAATTCACAACCGCCTAACCAAAGACTACGTAGAGCGAATCCCTGTGATTGCTCACATAAAAATACAATTTGAAATCAATTCACAACTACAGGTTAGTGTGGGATGAATGGAAGGACCCTGTGATTGCTCACATAAAAATACAATTTGAAATCAATTCACAACCAGCCTGCCCAAAACCAAAGAACGCATACCCCTGTGATTGCTCACATAAAAATACAATTTGAAATCAATTCACAACTTCCCTGCATTAATTCCCTTTTTTCTCATTCCTGTGATTGCTCACATAAAAATACAATTTGAAATCAATTCACAACTACAGTACTATGACACCTCAATGCTCGATTCCTGTGATTGCTCACATAAAAATACAATTTGAAATCAATTCACAACTATCAAGCACATCAAAGAAAGGGTTTTTTACCTGTGATTGCTCACATAAAAATACAATTTGAAATCAATTCACAACGTACCAGCCAATGAGTCACTTTATCCCTAACCTGTGATTGCTCACATAAAAATACAATTTGAAATCAATTCACAACGAACTGGATGTGCAATCCCAAAGCCAAAAACCTGTGATTGCTCACATAAAAATACAATTTGAAATCAATTCACAACTAAAAAATCAATTAAAGAGAGATGGTAAAACCTGTGATTGCTCACATAAAAATACAATTTGAAATCAATTCACAACCAGGTTAAAAGACTTTGATACATCTATCTTCCTGTGATTGCTCACATAAAAATACAATTTGAAATCAATTCACAACCCTCCCATTCCAAGGCCCAATTCCATATTCCCTGTGATCGCTCACATAAAAATACAATTTGAAATCAATTCACAACTAGTATTGAAGCTGAAGGTGATATTGTTGGCCTGTGATTGCTCACATAAAAATACAATTTGAAATCAATTCACAACTAGCGGTGCAATTAGTGGCATAGCAGGCGCCCTGTGATTGCTCACATAAAAATACAATTTGAAATCAATTCACAACATAGATACCGAACTCATACATTTTCGTGGACCTGTGATTACTCACATAAAAATACAATTTGAAATCAATTCACAACGGGCATATGGGATGTTGATTATGAAGTTAGCCTGTGATTACTCACATAAAAATACAATTTGAAATCAATTCACAACATCATTTGCCTTTCCTTGGTTGATGTAATGCCTGTGATTGCTCACATAAAAATACGTTTGATCTTTATAAAAATCGAAAATAAACCCACTTTTTTCCTATAAAAAAAACAGTACAAATGCTTAATTGGCTAGAGGAACAGAAGATCACTATGCATAAGTGATTCAATGAATACGTGCCTATACTTAACCAATTCAAAGGATGGAAATATTTCACCAATTCAGGGTATTGAGTTGTGTTTGTATTAGTTATACATTTATTACTCATCAACCCAACACTATGTATTATGAAAAGATCAAATAAAATTTTACAATCTTTACGAAAGCCTTATTTGGCTTTGTTTTTAGGAAGCCTAATTTTATTTACATCATGTAATCCTAACCAGTTAGAACTAGCAACTGTTAAAAATAAAGTTGATTATAGTGCTTTTGAGAAGATAAAAAATGAAACAAAAACCATAGACAGAATAATTAAAAAGGTAAAATCTCAAGTTGAAACTAATAAAGCTTCGGTCCTAGAAGTTCAATCTGCACTGCTTAATGAAATAAATGCTGAATTTAAGACCAATTTAGTTTTACCTCCAGAAGTTTTAGCAATTTCCACAAATGAATTAAACTCTCAACAGATATTAGAGATGGCTTTAAATTATAATTGGATTAATAAAAATGATTTTGAACTAATAAATTCCTTTAGCAAGGATTTGCAAACCGAAGGTTTTGATAAAGCAATATCAAATTACGAACAAATTGTTGAAACTACTTCCCTATCAGTAGAGGAGCTAACTGAAAGGAATTTGTTTTTAAATGGAGTGAAAGCACTTGAACATGAAAATCCAGAATTATTTGAATTCAAAACTAATAGGGGACCCTGGGGATGTATTCTAGCTTCAATTGCATTAGTAGGCGCAATTGCAGGTACAAGCTCATGTGCAACCATTGTAGCTTGTGGAGTTGCATTAGTAGCTTTGTATTTTGCTATTGATAATGTAGGACGCCAATGTTTTCGTTAAATAACCAAATTTTAGTACTTATGTGGAAACCATCTAAAACTACACTCTTTATTCTAATGCTATCAATGACTATAGTAGGTGGAATTGCATTTTCCCTAGTGAATTGGGAGGTCGTTGAATCTAAAGGATTTAAAGGTGTGTACAATGAATTGTCTTTACCAATTTTAGGATTGGTCCTAGGATTTTACTTTATGGTGCATTACGTTAAGAAATTAAAGGAAACAGAAAAGTAAATTTATTGGCACTGCCAAAGGGTTTCATATTCCGAGACTTGCCTCGAAATTAACACTTAGTATTCTGCCAATACATCGTGTGCTTGCACCAATGTAGTTTACTGCCTTAACGTAATTCGACACAGGAAATCATTGCAAAGACACTCTTAAAAATCTAAAAAAAGAAAACTCTAAGTAATTTATCCTACCGCACTTGTCTGCCCTGCCTAGCTGTCAGGCAGGCGATAGGCATGAGGCTGATTTACTGGAAAGACATTACTTTTTTTGTTAAAATAGGTTTAAACATCAGATAATCAATTAGTATTGTGTGAATTCACGTTACTTAGCATAAATATTATCATCTGTCATTTCGAACCGAGGGCAGCGAGGTGAGAAATCTGTATATTAAAATACAATTTCTCAGTCATACTTTGTATAACTTCAAAATGACGCTTATTAGAAGTAGATCATTGCCTTATTCATAAAAAACAGCAACCTTATCCAAAGTCTTCCTTTTCAAATCTGGAACATAGGTTGGAAGCTTTGGGTAGCCAATAGGAAGTAGTAAAAAAGCCCTTTCATTCTTAGGTCTGTTTAGAATTTTTGCTAGGAAGTTCATTGGACTGGGTGTATGGGTTAGCGTAACCAAACCTGCATCATGAATAGCAGAGATTAACATACCACAAGCAATTCCAATAGATTCATTTACATAGTAATTATTGTATTTTTCTCCATTCTCTCCAAATTCATACACTTTTTTAAAAGCAACTATTAACCAAGGTGCATCTTCTAAAAAAGGTTTGTGCATATCTGTTGCTAAAGGTTCTAGATCTCTTTTCCAACGATCACTCATCCTGTTTTCATAATTTTCTTTTTCTTCAATTTCTGCCTCTTTGCGCACCTGTGCTTTTAACAACGGGTTAGAGATGGCACAAAATGTCCAAGGCTGTTTGTGCGCTCCAGAAGGTGCCGTAGAAGCACTTTTGATTAAATTTTCAATGAGCTCTTTAGGGACAGGTTGCTCAGAAAAATCTCGCACAGACCTTCTCTTGTCTAACCAATGATGGAAATCGTTACTTCTTTTTATCGAATCACTCACCGAAAATAATTCTGTTTCAAAAGAAATGTGTTTGTGGCCATTGATGATTATATGATCGGGTGATTCCATAGTATAGATTAGTTATTTGTTTTCATTTGTCTAATCTAATAAATATATACTTGATTCAATGTGCAGCTAAAAGCGTAAAGAAAGGTAACTAACAATTAGCAATAATATTGGTATTTGTCATTTCGTACTGAGTGTAGCGAGCTTCCCTGCGGGAAACAGGTTTGAGAAATCTGAATATGTAGAATAAGATTTCTCAGCCATACAGAGTATAATTTCGAAATGACATGAATACAATAAAAAACCGCTCTGTCATACTGAACTCGTTTCAGTATCTAGAGCGGCTTATTTTATTACTTTAATCTGCAGGGCAGATTTTACTTTGTAACTTTAAAAACTTTGGGACTTAGTTACGCTTCCATATAGTCCTCAATAGGATTGCAAGAACATACCAAGTTTCTGTCTCCAAAGGCTTCATCTACACGTCGAACCGTAGGCCAGAATTTGTTATCTGCCACAAATTCTAATGGGAAAGCAGCCTCTTGTCGAGAGTAAGGCAAATCCCACGCGTCAGCTGTAATCATCGCCATCGTATGAGGTGCATTCTTGAGTAGATTGTTCGGCTCCTCTTTCTTGGCAAAAGCGATTTCCTTACGAATTGAAATCATGGCATCACAAAAACGATCTAGCTCGGCTCTGTTTTCAGACTCCGTAGGCTCAATCATCATCGTTCCACCTACAGGGAAAGAAACCGTAGGAGCGTGGAATCCATAATCCATCAATCGCTTGGCAATGTCTACCACTTCAATGCCATTTTCTTTAAAATCACGACAATCGATGATCATTTCGTGAGCAGCTCTGCCCATTTCTCCCGTGTAGAGTGTCTTGTAATGACCGTTCAATCGCTCTTTGATATAGTTTGCGTTTAAGATGGCTAGCTTGGTAGAATCTGTCACCCCTTTTGCTCCTAACATGGTAATGTATCCATAAGAGATTAAACAAGCCAAAGCACTTCCCCAAGGGGCAGCCGAAATCGCTGTGATCGCATGTTCACCACCAGTAGCCACGACAGGATTGGTGGGTAAAAAAGGAACCAATTGTGGAGCGACACAGATCGGTCCAACTCCAGGTCCTCCACCTCCGTGTGGAATCGCAAATGTTTTATGTAAGTTCAAGTGACAAACATCGGCGCCAATCGTAGCAGGATTCGTCAATCCAACTTGTGCATTCATATTCGCACCGTCCATATATACCTGACCGCCGTTGTCATGGATGATTTGAGTAATCTCTTTAATAGCACTTTCATATACCCCGTGTGTAGAAGGATAAGTAACCATTAAGGCAGCTAAATTGTCTTTGTGTTCGATTGCTTTGGCGCGCAAATCTTCAACGTCTATATTCCCGTTTTCAGCGGTTTTGGTTACCACAACTTTCATTCCTGCCATCACAGCAGATGCGGGATTGGTTCCATGTGCGGAAGCAGGAATCAAACAAATATTTCTATGGTGATCTCCGTTGTGTTGATGATACGCACGAATGGTCATCAAGCCAGCAAACTCACCTTGTGCTCCTGAATTCGGTTGTAAGGAAGTGCCTGCAAAACCAGTAATCTCATTCAGTTGCTCTTCCAACTTTTTTAAAACTTCCTGATAGCCTTCTGCCTGATTCAAAGGAACAAAAGGATGGATGTTTCCCCAGTTGGCCAAACTCAAGGGAAGCATCTCGGAAGCAGCGTTCAACTTCATCGTACAGGATCCTAGAGAGATCATGGAATGATTCAAGGCCAAATCTTTACGCTCCAAACGTTTAATATAACGCATCATCTCCGTCTCCGATTGGTACGAGTTGAATACTTCATTGTCTAAGAAAGACGTATTTCTCTTTGCCAAATCTGGAATTACATCAGCTTCGGTATATTCAGCAATGTGTTGCGCTTCCAAATTGAAAGCAGTCGTAAATGTATTTACAATAGCATTGAGCTCTTTGAATCCAACCGTTTCATTGATTGAGATGGAAACGGTATGGTCATCAATGTAATTGAAGTTGATTTCATTCGCTTCAGCAATCGGTCTTAGAGTAGCGGCTTCAGCTTTTACGGTAATCGTATCGAAATAATGTGAATTTATTTGCTCAAAGCCTAAATCTGTTAAGGCTTTTGCCAATGTAGTCGTATTTTTATGCACAGAATCAGCAATAAACTGGATTCCTTCTTTCCCGTGAAACACAGCATACATTCCTGCCATCACAGCTAGCAATACCTGAGCTGTACAAATATTAGACGTTGCTTTTTCACGTTTGATATGCTGCTCACGAGTTTGCAGAGCCATGCGCAAAGCACGACCTCCGTCTCTATCTTTCGTCACTCCAATAATTCGTCCTGGAATGCTTCTCTTGTATTTTTCTTTGGTCGCAAAATATCCTGCGTGAGGTCCACCGTATCCTAATGGAATTCCAAAACGCTGTGTGGTTCCTACCACGACATCTGCACCAAACTCAGCAGGTGCTTTTAATTTTACCAGTGATAAGATGTCGGCTGCAACCGCTACTTTGATGCCCTTTGCATTTGCTTTTCCAATAAAGTTAGTGTAGTCGTAGACTTGTCCGTGTTTCCCAGGGTATTGAACAATTGCTCCATAGAATTCTTCTGAAAAATCAAACTCCTCATGATTTCCAACCACCAATTCCACTCCAATAGGAATGGCACGAGTTTGTAATACAGACAATGTTTGAGGTAAAATTTCTTCGGAGACAAAGAACTTATTGACTCCAGCTTTTTTCTGTGGACGTTCTCTAACGTCAAACAACAAAGCCATAGCTTCAGCAGCAGCAGTTGATTCGTCTAACAAAGAGGCATTGGCCAATTCCATACCTGTCAAATCACAAACCATGGTCTGGTAATTTAACAAAGCTTCCAACCTTCCTTGGGCAATTTCTGCCTGATAAGGAGTGTATGCTGTATACCATCCTGGGTTTTCAAGAATGTTTCTTTTGATAACACTAGGCAAAATAGCTTCGTGGTATCCTAAGCCGATATAACTTTTAAATACTTTGTTCTTTTTCGACAGTGTTTCGATATGATTCAGGTACTCATATTCGCTCATAGGAGCATCTAGTGATAGTGGGTTTTTTAGTCTGATGTCGTCTGGAACAGTCTCAAAAATTAACTGGTCTAAACTATCGACTCCAACTACTTTTAGCATTTCATTTTGCTCATTTTCATTAGGTCCGATATGCCTACTTTGAAACGAATTTGTATTCATCTTATGTTGTTTGATTTTGCGCTATAAAAATAGTGAAAAAAAGGATGATAAAGTAATTCTGTAAATCGAAAATAATGATGAAATAATCAACAAAAAAATGTTGAAAAAAGAATACTTATTTTTGTGTAATGAGTTTTTTAAAACATCTCTTAAATTTTTATCTGAATGCCAGTATTCATGTGGCATTATCGGTATATGCTTTGACAAGAATTACCGAAGACTATTTTGAAATCCCATACCATGAGAATTTAGATTATTTTATTTTTTTTGGAACCATCACGGGGTACAATTTTATCAAGTATGCTGGCGTGGCCAAATTTTACCATATGAGTCTCACCAAAAGCCTTAGGTTGATTCAAATTTTTTCTTTTTTCTGCTTTTGCTTGTTTGTCTATTATGGCTGGCAACTATCTTTTGATACACTATGGCTTTTTGCTCCTTTTGGATTGTTAACTGTGCTGTATATCGTTCCTTTTTTAGGAGGATTTCAAAAGAACTTGAGAGAGATTAGCTATTTAAAAATATTCATTGTTGCCGGAGTCTGGGCTGGAGTGACTGTTTTGATTCCTGTTCTTTCTTCTGGAGGAGAAGTAGACAGTCGTCTAATTCTATCTTCGGTGCAAAGATTGCTCTTTATCATTGTACTGATCCTGCCCTTTGAAATACGAGACATGGAGTTGGATTTTAAAGACATTAAAACACTACCTCAAAAGATTGGGATTCCCCAAACAAAGAAGTTTGGGTTTGCACTATTGCTCTTTGTACTGACACTTGAGTTTATAATTACAGAATCTTTGCACTTTAGAAATATTTCTTTGGTGGTGAGTTTTGTGCTGCTTTTCTTCTTAATGAGGTCAAAAAGAGATCAATCTAAATACTACAGTGCTCTTTGGGTGGAGTTTATACCTGTTTTTTGGTGGATACTCGTTTTAGTATTTCGCAATTAAAAGAGTTTTTTTTATAGAATTTTCATTCAAAATATCGATTCATTAAAAGAACTGAAATGTTGAAAACGTTTTAGTAAAAACGTATTCAATTTGAACTCTTTTCTTCATGCATTTTGTATGTTTAGACTTTACAAAATGAACCATGATTCAGACGAAAAGAAACTTTGTATTTGACTTCGATAGCACGCTTACCAGAGTGGAAGCTTTGGATGTCTTGGCGGAAATTACCTTGGTAAATAATCCCAAAAAAGAAGAGATCATCAACGAGATTATTGAGATTACAAATCTAGGGATAGATGGAAAAATTTCTTTTACAGAATCCTTAGAAAGAAGGATTCAATTGTTAAAGGCAAAGAAATCTGATTTATCGCTATTGATTGATGAATTGAAGAAAAAAGTTTCTCTTTCTATTGAGAGAAATAAAGAGTTTTTTGAAAATTTCTCTGATGATATTTATGTGATTTCATGTGGATTTAAGGAGTTTATAGACGATATCGTAAAGGATTATAATATTCCTTCTGAAAGAGTATATGCGAATACATTTGTGTTTGATGAAAATGATGTGATTGTTGGTTTTGATACTGAAAATGTATTGTCTACCCATAATGGGAAAATTCAGTGTTTGAAAGATTTAAACTTAGAAGGAGAAGTGCAAATGATTGGTGATGGTTATAGTGACTATGTAACCAAAGAAGCGGGTGTTGTCGATAAGTTTTTCGCATATACCGAAAATGTAGAGAGAGAGAGAACGATTGAAAATGCAGATCACATTGCTCCCAATTTAGACGAGTTCCTCTATGTAAATAAACTACCGAGAAATATTTCGTACCCTAAAAATCGTATTAAGATTTTACTACTAGAGAACGTACATCCAGATGCGTTTCAAAAATTGGCTGGTGATGGTTTTTCTGTAGAAACGGTCTCGAGAAGTCTCTCCGAAGACGAACTGATAGAAAAATTAAAAGGCGTTCATGTTTTAGGAATCCGATCAAAAACTCAGGTTACTAAAAAAGTATTGGAGTCTGCAAATAAGTTGATGGTGGTAGGTGCTTTTTGTATAGGAACCAAGCAGATCGATTTGGAGGCTTGTAAAGAAAATGGAATCATTGTATTCAATGCGCCTTATAGCAATACTCGATCTGTAGTAGAATTAGCTATTGGAGAAATCATCATGTTGATGCGTTCTGTTTTTCAAAGAAGTACCGAGCTTCACAATGGGCAATGGAACAAAACTGCACAAGGCTCTAGAGAAGTACGAGGAAAAAAATTAGGGATTGTTGGATACGGAAATATAGGGAAGCAACTGTCAGTTTTAGCTGAGGCTTTGGGAATGAATGTCTACTATTATGATGTTGAAGACAAGTTGGCACTTGGAAATGCAACAAGAATTAAAAAATTAAAAGATTTATTAGCAATCTCTGATATAGTCACTTTGCATATAGATGACAATCCAGCGAACAAAAACTTTATTGGAGAAGAGGAGTTAAATTCAATGAAAGACGGAGCTTATCTGGTGAATCTATCGAGAGGCTTTGTTGTAAATATTGAAGCGCTAAGAGATGCTTTAAAGAGTGGTAAGTTGTCTGGAGCAGCAGTAGATGTCTATCCAAAAGAGCCAAGAGCGAATGGGAACTATTATACAGAACTACAAGGCTTGGACAATGTTATTTTAACACCGCATGTGGGTGGAAGTACAGAAGAGGCTCAAAAAGACATTGCAGATTTCGTTCCTGGTAAAATTATGGGATATATCAACTCAGGAAATACTGTAGATGCGGTGAACTTCCCAAACATTCGATTACCAAGACAAGTCAATGCACATCGATTTTTACATATCCATAAAAATGTGCCTGGAGTGATGGCTGAAATCAACAAGGTATTGGCTGAATTTAAATTAAACATCACAGGACAATATTTATCTACCGATGATAAAGTAGGCTATGTGATTACTGATATCAACAAAGAGTATAATAAAAAGGTGATTAAAGCACTTAAAAATGTGGAAGGAACCATTAAGTTTCGGGTGTTGTATTAGATAAAAAGCTTAACTGGGAATTCATTTTTTATTAGTTGTCTTAGTGAAAGTGAGTAGAGAGCAGCTTGGAACAGGCTATAAAAGGTAAGGTAAAGTAGCTATTGTTGAAATCCGTTTTTTAGGGTATAATAGAAATTAGTTGTCTTATAACTATAAGAACAATATCTCTCTCCATTTGACTAGCACTTCTTTATAGATGGCTTTTCTTTTTATCGATCATCTTTTGCCATTCACATACACAAATTTATTGTTGATCGTAATCGTATTATAAAAGCAATTGAGGAGATATACTTTTAGGGTAAATATTAAATCAATCTTATCATGAAATTTACATCCAAACAACAGTCAGTTTTTTTAGCTCTAAAGAAAAAAGATCTCACTAGCTCTGAAATTTTAAAAGAAACACCTAAAATTCCGCACATCCTAAAATTGTATTCCGTTCTAGATGAATTGAAGTCATTGGGAATGGTAAATAGTTATATGAAAGAAGGGGTGAGATATCATCAAGTTGCCTAATTAGATATTGATCATTTCATCGATATTCTTTACATTTGATTATTAACAAAAAAAGTTTTTGTGAGTAATGAAGGGCCATTCATAGATGGGTTTATCACCGCTACAATTTTAATAGCGAGTCTACATGGATTATTGTTGGCAATAATACTGTTGTTGTATAAGCGGTTAAAATCTAAGTCTAATCGTTATTTGGCATTTGCCATTCTAGCAGCATCTGTAGTTTTATCGTTGGAAATCGTCTATTACTTTGATATTGAAGACCGTCTTCCCATAATAATTCAATATTTGCCTATTTATTGGAGGACTGCGATACCAGTGTTCATACTTTATTTTATTTTATACCTTATAAATCCAGAACACCAATTAAGAAGTTTTGAAAAACTAGGAGTTGGATTTATAGCATTGGAAATTTTTTTAGAGATTCTATACATCCCTGTGAATATTTTTTCTGTGGATGATTCAATGATTGAATATTTAGAACAAATATTGGTAGCTGCTGAGGGATTAGTAGGTATTGTGACCTGTTTTTTATTCTTTGGTTTAGCGATGCAAAAAGTAAAAAACTACCAGAAATATTTATACAATAATTATTCTACCACGCAAGATAAGAGCTTGGGTTGGCTTATCCCTTTTTTATGGATGAATATTGGAATTACCATTCTATGGTTTATGAGTTATTTAATAGGTTGGTTCGGATATGGTGCAGCCGCTGAGGTATCATATATTGCTGTAATAATTGGTCTAGGATTGTTGCTTTATTGTATCGGATACAACTTAGTTTTACGATATGATTGGTTTTATGTAGTGCCCATTGAAATAGAATATGTAGATGAGTCTCAAAAGAATAAACTTTCATCAAAAACGAATTTGTATTATCAGAATCTAATTCGTCTGATGCAAGATGAAAAATTGTACACAGATGTAGAATTAACTCTACAAAAAGTTTCTGAGCAATTGGGAATTAGCTCAGGCTACTTGTCCAGAATTATTAATGAAAAAGAGCATAAAAATTTCTTTGAGTTTGTCAATGCGTACAGAGTTCAGGAAGTCAAACGAAAGTTGGTAGACAAAGAGTATCTTCACTATAGTATTTTTGGGATTGCTCTAGAATCAGGTTTTAAAAGCAAGTCAACATTTAATACTGTGTTCAAAAGAATGACTGGGTATACTCCTTCTGGCTATCAGAAACAAACGATTTAATCTAGTTTTCTCTAATAAATAAGTCCGATTACTTCGAATTTGTGGAATACAGAACTTCGGTTCTCAGAGAAATTGTCACCTTAGCAATAATTAATACATGCAAACATGAATAGAAAAGATTTTATAAAAATGTGTGGTTTGTTTGGGTTATCCATGCCACTACAAGGAGTGATGAATGCATGCTCTTCTGCAAATAACAATTCAACAATTTCAGGAAGTTTTAGTGGCAAAGTTATCATTATTGGTGCAGGAGCTGCTGGATTGGCTTCTGGATATTTACTATCACAACAAGGGATCAATTTTCAAGTACTTGAAGCTTCTTCAACTCATGGAGGAAGAATGAAACGCACAACAAGTTTTGTCGATTTCCCAATTCCCCTTGGAGCGGAGTGGCTCCATAGTTCACCAAGTGAGTTTACAAGTATTGTGAATAACTCTAATGTTCAGGTGACTACACAAACAGTGGGATATAACAATCAAGATGTTGTAGGTAATTACAATAATGGAACTTACTCAACATCAGCCAATGGAAATCCTGGTGTAGATAGAAAATTTATCAATTCTACGTGGTTTGATTTTTTCGATACATACATTGCGCCAAGTGTTTTACCAAATACCAAATTCAATACGGTAGTAAGATCAATAAATTATTCAGGTAACAAAGTGACAATTACTGACACAAATAATGTTGTTTACGAGGCCGATAAAGTAATTTTCACTGCTCCATTACGAATTTTACAGGAGGGAAGTATTAGTTTCACGCCTCAGCTTCCATCAAATAAGTTAAACGCAATACGGACTGCACCTGTATGGGGAGGTTTTAAAGCTTTTATAGAATTTACAAATAAATTTTATCCTACTTTTTTAACTTTTGCTGATAGTCAAACTTCAGAAGGTCAGAGATTGTATTATGATGCGTCTTATGGTCAGAATTCCAATCGACATGTCCTAGGGCTTTTTTCTGTAGGAAAACAAGCAGAGCAGTACCAGAATTTGACAGGAAATGCTCAAAGAGACTATATTCTGAATGAGTTGGATCAAGTGTTTAATGGAGCTGCTTCCACAAACTACATAAAGCATATCGTTCAAAATTGGAATGAAGAACCTCATATTAAAGCAGCTTATTTAGCAGATAATGCGCCCACCAGTATTTCTAGCACGCTGGCAACAGCCTTAAATAGTAAGTTGTACTTTGCAGGTTGTGCCTATACTAGAGAAGATGATTGGAGTTCGGTACATGTGGCAGCCAAATCTGCTAGGGATGCAGTTAGAGAGGTGTTGAGCTAAAAGAAGCTAGAATGGCTAGAACTATAATATTAAAAGTTAATGCCACATATATGGAAGCTAAAAACATTAGGTCAAATTTGTTTAATCTTTGAAAAGATTGAATTAAACCCATTGAAGCTTCTAAATAGTCTTTCCCCTTCATTGTTTTTATACATTTTACCCATTGTATATTCATTCCCGTGGTTTTAACCTATTTTTTTAGGCATTACCACGGGTTACTAAAGTCAATAACCCTTCTGCTAGCCCTTTTATTTACCTAATTTCGATCATTTCCTGTTTTAATTTTAAGCGTACTTAGGTGGTACTTTACAAAGTCTTTTGAAGTTCGATTGTGAAACTGTACATTTAAAGAACCAAACAGATTTACAATGAAAGCCATTATTTGTTCTAAATACGGATTACCAAATACACTCGAGTACAAAGAAGTGAAAGACCCCACTCCAAAAAAAGGAGAGTTATTAGTTTCAGTAAAAGCATGTAGTGCCAATTTCCCCGATACCTTAATCATTCAGGGCTTGTATCAATATAAGCCAGAGCCTCCCTTCTCTCCAGGAAGTGATTTCGCTGGAGTTGTTGAGGGAATAGGTGAAGGAGTTCAAGGATTTAGCATAGGAGATGAGGTGGTTGGATTCAATCCTTATGGGGGATTTGCAGAGAAAGTAACCGCACAAGCCCGAAATTGTTTTCCAAAACCGAAAGGGATGTCTATGGTGAACGCGTCCGCTTTTTTAATGGCTTATGGAACTTCTTATCATGCACTGAAAGATAGAGGACTAGTGAAAGAAGGAAATACAGTATTGGTATTAGGAGCCTCTGGAGGTGTTGGAATTACTGCAGTGGAATTGTCAAAATTGATGGGAGCCAAAGTCATAGCTGCTGCCTCAACGGATGAAAAGTTGGCCTTGTGTAAAACATTTGGGGCAGATGAAGTAGTGAATTACACGACTGAAAATTTAAAAGAAAGAGTAAAAGAAATCACAGGAGGAAAAGGAGCGGATTTGATTTACGACCCTGTTGGAGGGGATTATTCTGAACAGGCTTTTAGAGCCATTGCATGGAAAGGAAAACATTTGGTAGTCGGATTTGCAAACGGTGAGATTCCTAAAATACCGTTGAATTTACCCTTGCTAAAAGGTGCGGAGATTACAGGTGTTTTTTGGGGTGCATTCACGCAAAAAGAACCCCAAAAAAGTATAGAAAATGTAACGCAATTGGTGACTTGGTATCTTACAGGAAAGTTGAAACCACATATAGAGGCAACCTATTCTTTAAAAGATGCTCCAAAAGCTTTGGAATCGATTATGAATCGGAAAGTAAAAGGAAAGGTTGTGATTGATATGGAGAAGTAGTTGTTATTTCATCCCTCTTTTTATCCACTCAAAATCCTCCGTTTTCTCCATACGATCTAGTAGAGTATCATACTTTTCTGGAAGAAGGGCAAGTTTTCTTTTATGTAAATCGATCCATGCTCCATAAACTTCAATAGTAGCAGCTAACTTTCCAGCTTCGTTCAATATTTCATGGCGAATTTTCCATTTTCCTTTGTCTTCAGACAATCCCAATAGCTTGGCATTTACAATAATTTTTTCACCCGTGTGTATCTCTTTTCTAAATGAGGTATATTCTGTAAAAAGGATAGGGCCAATACCGTCTTTTGCAATTTCATCCACAGGAAATCCAGCATAAGAAAAGTAACGAATTCTTACTTCGGCGGCATAATCGTTGTAGGCTGTATGTCTCATGTGGTGATTTGGATCAAAATCGGACCACTTGGTATTAAATTCTATCTGGTAACTCATGTTTAATTTTTTACATCTAATGCATCTCTGAGAGCATTCCCGATCATCATAAAAGCCATCACCAAACTCATAATAGCAATACCAGGTATAATGGCGAGATAAGGCTTCCCAATAATGATATAGTTGTAATGATTTTTTATAATGGCTCCCCATGAGGGAGTAGGTGGCTGTGCTCCAATTCCTAAAAAGCTCAATCCACTTTCAATTAAAATAGCAGAAGCAAAATTGGCAGCAGAAATGACAATGACTGGCGCCATAATGTTGGGTAAAATATGACGGAAAATGATGCGAAACTCGGAATAGCCTAAAACTTTAGCAGCCTCAACATATTGTTGCTGCTTTGTAGTCATTACCTGACCGCGTACGACTCTGGCCACTTCTACCCACATGGTTAATCCAACAGCTATAAAAACTTGCCAGTATCCTTTTCCTAAAGCCAAGGTAATTGCAATGACCAATAGAAGGGTAGGAATGGACCAAGTGATGTTAATAATCCACATGATAAAGGTGTCTATTTTCCCACCAAAATAGCCAGCACAAGCACCTACAGTAATACCAATCAGGAGTGAGATAAATACAGCGATAAAACCAATAAAGAATGAAATCCGTGTTCCTACAATAAGTCTACTTAACAGATCTCTTCCGTACTTATCTGTTCCAAAATAGAAAGTTTTCTCTTGAATATACTTTTTGGGATTGGAATTGATCAACTCAACATCAATACTTTTTACCAATCCATCTGTGTAGTTTACATATTCGAGTTTGTTTCCTTTAATTACATAGGATTGAATAGGAATTTCTGTTTGTGTATTTTTTTTACCAAAAAAGAGTGCGGAAAAGAAAGATTGTTCTTTTTTTTCTTTCGAAGGTATGGTAAGCATAAGAACTGAGAAACCCGGCTTTTTAGAATGGATTTCTAAATGCATTTGATTTGCATTCATACTATCATCTGGAGCAATGGTATAGCCAAAAATAGCGATCAAACCACAAAGCATCACAAAGTAAAAACTAACAAGACCCAACTTGTTTTTCTTGAATCTTTGTATGGCGAGCTGTGTAAGAGAGTTTGATTTTTTTGACATCATTTACAAAAGTAAAAAACCTGATAGAAGGATCAAATCTATCAGGTTTTAATATATTAAGAACTTTATCCTGTTGGTAATAATAAACAGGGGAACTTTTACTTTTTCACAATCTCTTGAGGAGTTCGTAACTTCAACTCGCTCAAAACGTTTAATGCTTCCGAAATATACATATCTTTTGCCAAATTCTTATGCCAAATGTCTCTTTTTTCTTTTAAATCTTTGTTGTTTTTTAATAAGGGGAATTCGTATTTCGGAGATGTAAAAGAAAGCTTGGATTTAAACTTAAAAGCTTCACGATATTTTTTAGACTCTTTGTTTTTTCTTTCTAAATCCTTCACGTAATTATTGTAGTTCAATGAGTAGGTAGTATCGTCTTGTTCTTTCTTTAACCATTTGGCATAATCATTTACCAATTGGAAAGTAGGACTTTCATTGATGCGTAATTTACTTTTATTAACAACTTCAGAAAAATTGCTATAAGAGTTTGTTTGTACATAACTTGCTTGAGATACTTTGTCCCATGGCAAAGCACCTTCCAAATCCCTTTCTCCATAGTTCATATAGCTAAATCGTGTAGGCATAGCAATATCAGAATAAACACCTTCTACTTGTGTAGACCCTCCATTGATCCTATAAAATTTCTGGATCGTTATTTTTAAGGAACCTAGATTCTCTTTGTAGTTGTAAAATTGATTGATAGGCAATACGTTTTGCACGGTTCCTTTTCCATAGGTTTGATTTCCTCCCATAATCACTGCTCTATTGTAATCTTGCATAGCCGCAGCAAAAATTTCAGATGCTGATGCTGACAATTCATTTACCAATATCACCAAAGAACCCTTCCATTGAATCTTTTCATTTTCATCTTTTTTAATGATTGGGTTTTCCCCTCTATATTTTACTTGTACAACAGGTCCTTCGTCAATGAACAAGCCTGCAATTTCGATAGCTGTCTTCAAGGATCCCCCACCGTTATTTCTTAAATCGATTAATAATCCATCAACATTTTCTTCTTTTAAGCGTTCAATTTCTTTGGCCATGTCTTTTGCTGAATCTCTGTAGTTTTGATCATCGAAACTGATGTAGAATTTTGGCAAATCGATGATTCCATATTTCTTCCCGCTTTTTTCTACGACGGAAGATTTAACAAAAGTTTCTTCCAACTCTACCAAATCTCTGGTAATAGAAATCACCCTAGTTGAACCATCAATTTTCTTTTTTACTGTGAGTCGCACTTCTGTCCCTTTGGGACCTTTAATAAATTTGATAGCATCATCCAATCGCATGCCTACAATATCAAGAGGTTTTCCATCTGCTTGTGCTACTTTTAGTATGATGTCGTCAACTTCTAAATCACCTTGTTTCCAAGCAGGTCCACCAGAAATTAGTTCAACTACATGGGTGTAAATTCCTTTTTTCTGCAAACGAGCACCAATACCTTCTAGTTTACCAGACATATCCTGATCAAAGCGTTCCTTAATTCTTGGATTCATATAGGTAGTGTGAGGATCAAATGCACTTACAACACTATTTAAAAAAGTAGAAAACCAATCCTGATGCTCTAATTCTTCGATACGTATATACAATTCATCCATACTTTTCATCACAGCTTTTCTTGCTTCTTTTTCTAATTCATCAAATGATTTTTTCGGATAAGAAGGATTGTCTTTTAATTTCTCTTTTTGAAGTGATATTTTTTCTTCTATCCTATCAATAGTTTGTAATTTCAACTGCTTTCTCCAGTAATCAACCAATTGATTTTCATTTGCTGCAAACGGAATCTTTTCATAGTTGATATCAATTTCCTCATCCTTTTTGTAATCGAAAGGTTGCTTTAAGATTTCTCCATAGAATTTCTTGGCAGATTTAATCTTTTCTAGAAATCTGTTGTACACTAAGTGATAAAAACTAAGGTCAAAATCCTTTAGCTGATTATCAATAGAGTATTTGTATTTGGAAAATTCCTTAATGTCTTCCTGAGTGAAATATCTTCTAGAACCATCTAAACCATCTAAAAAACTATCATAGACATGGACAGAAAAATCATCGTCCATCTCTTTGACAACAAAATGTCCTCGCGTCAATAGGTTTTTAAGCACATAAACAATGACTTTGTCTTTTTCTGGATCTTTATTTTCTGGATTGTTAGCAAAACTTACATTGCTCACTAATAGTAGTAGTGAGAGAAAAGGGATAAATAATTTCGTCTTCATGAATCTTTCTATATGTTTAATTTAGAAAATAAGATGTGTTAGCTAAGGTACCAAAATGATGCCAAACATCTGATTTTGTTTTAGTTTTTCTTTTTGTAAATACCTCTGAATGCTTCTTGCAATACTTTGTCTTGGTCGGATACTACTTCCCAAACTTGCGTTACGGAACCATCTTTGTTAGGCGTCCACGTAATTCGATTGTAATATTCTGCTTGCTTTCCTTTCAGAAGTTTGCTTTTCAGAACCATTTTTCCATCGATTAGATTTCCTTTCATAACCAGTGAAAAACCTGAGTTATCTACCCAAACTTGATTCCAAGTGTTGTCTTTTAGATCTACATAATTATAACTCGTTCCTCTGCTAGGACCTGCTTTAGATACCCAATTTTCTTGCATAACACAACCACTATGCATTTTTATCAAGTTATTTTCACCAATCAATGTGCCTTTGGTGTCATAGACATTCCAAGAGCCTTCCCAAAAATCGAACTCTTTGTGTTTTTGAGTGTCGCAAGGTGCTTTTTTTGTCTGTGCATCAATTGATTGTACAAGAAAAAGCCCAATAGAAAGTGTAAGGAAAGTTAAGATACGTGTCATAAAAAACAAATTTTATCTATACAATGTTAGTTAAAAATGAAGGGAATGCATCTTTACAAAATGTTAAAATGAGATACTATATTGAAATATTCAAGATTCAAAAAAAGAAGGCTGTAGGGAAGTGTAATTCAATAATAAAATTTTGTATCAAAGGAAAACTTTAGATGAAGAATTTTTAAATCTTTGATTCTTTCAATCTGTAAAAAAATCATTTACATTTGTGTAAAATCACTACAAAATGAGTCAAAAAAAGCCCTTAATTTTAGTTACCAATGACGATGGAATAACTGCTCCAGGTGTTCGATCTTTAATCAATATTATGAATAAGATTGGAGATGTTGTTGTGGTAGCACCTGACAGACCACAAAGTGGAATGGGACATGCAATCACGGTAAATAATGTATTGCATTGCAATCCGATTACAGTAGATGATGGCCCTCAAATAGAATATAGTTGTTCTGGAACCCCAGCAGATTGTGTAAAAATGGCGGTAAATGAGATTTTAAACAGAAAGCCAGATTTGTGTGTTTCCGGAATCAATCACGGTCCCAATTCATCGATCAGTGTCATTTATTCTGGAACAATGAGTGCTGCAGTAGAGGCGGGGATAGAGGGTATTCCAGCAATAGGTTTCTCATTGTTAGATTATAATTATCATGCCGATTTTAAGCAGAGTAAAGAGTTGATAAAAAAGATTACATTAAGTGCTCTAAAAAATGGCATTCCTGAAGGAGTTGTGTTGAACGTAAACATTCCTAAGCTAAAGAGAGAAGAGATAAAGGGAATCAAAATATGTAGACAAGCCAATGGAATTTGGAAAGAGGATTTCGACAAACGAAAAAGCCCTTTAGGGAAAGAATATTATTGGCTTTCGGGTGAGTTTGTCAACAAAGATAAAGGTGAGGATACAGATATCTGGGCTTTGGAGAATGGCTATGTTTCTGTAGTACCTGTTCAGTTTGATTTAACTGCGCATCACACGATTCAGAAGTTGAATTCTTGGGATATGTAGGGAGTTAGCTTGAAAGTTATAAAGTTGTAAAGTGTAAAAGGTTCAAAGTGCCAAAGTTATCAGAGTGATAAGTTGAAAAATAAATAGTAATGTCATTCTGAGGAGCTGTCACCCTGAGCGGAGTCGAAGGGAAAGCGACGCGAGAATCTCAAGGTTAGAGGTAACAAAGTGATAAAGTGGCAAAGTTTCAAAGTCTTGCTTGCGGCAGGTAGATGGTAAAAGTTTGAATAAAATTATGATTGTTTTAACTGATAATCTAACCATCCAGAAGTCTAAAAATCAAGCAATCTAAACATCAAACAATCAAATTTCTAAAGGCTTACAAATACGAAACAGCACTGATAAAAGTTTTAGATATAGAAATATTACTCATGTCAAAGTTTAAAGCTCCATCTAAAAAGTTTATTCAAAAAGAAATCGTTTTTGGATTTTTAATATCGCTATTGTCTACAACTGCTGGTATCTTCTTGTACTTAGAGTTCTTCTCGAAATATGAGTTTGTAGAGACAGTATCCTTAATCAAAGAAGGTAATTTATACGGAACTGTTTTGTCTATTGCTGCTCTTCCCAACTTGTTTGTTTTTTTCATTTTTCTAAAAAAGAAGCAAGATTACAGAGCTAGAGGCGTTTTAATGGCCACTATTCTTACGGCTTTGGTTACCTTTGTTTTAAAATTTATTTAAACTGAGTGTCACCTCGATCTCAGTCGAGAGTTTTTGAACAGATTCCGCCTCTCGATTCTGCTTCGACAAGCTTGTCTGTCCTGCTTAGCCAGCAGGCTGGCAACAAGGCAAGCTTAGTATGATACACTCAAAATAACAGTAAGACGAGACAATAATCACATATGAAATACTACATCATAGCAGGCGAAGCTTCTGGAGATTTACACGGATCTAATCTTATGAAAGCATTACTCAAAGAGGATGAAAATGCAAACATTCGTTTTTGGGGAGGTGACTTGATGCAATCTGTTGGAGGTACGTTGGTAAAGCATTACAAGGAGCGTTCTTTTATGGGCTTTGTTGAAGTGTTGATGAACCTCAGAAAAATCTTTGGTTTGATTTCTTTTTGCAAGAAAGACATAGAGGAGTTCCAGCCAGATGTAGTTATCTATATAGACAATTCTGGTTTTAATTTAAGAATTGCCAAGTGGGCCCGAGAAAAAGGATTTGTCAATCATTATTATATTTCTCCGCAAGTATGGGCATCCAGAGCAAGTCGTGTGAAAAGCATTCAGCGTGATGTAGATCAGATGTATGTGATTTTGCCTTTTGAGAAGGAGTTTTATAAGAAGTATGAATACGATGTTCATTTTGTTGGGCATCCACTCATCGATGCAATTTCCGACCGAGAATTGGTAGATGAAGCAAACTTTAGAGAGCAATATAGATTGGGTGACAAACCCATTATTGCTCTTCTGCCAGGGAGCAGAAAACAAGAGATTACCAAGATGCTTCATGTGATGCTGTCTATGGTAGACGAATTTTCGAATTACCAATTTGTGATTGCGGGAGCACCTAGTCAACAGTACAAATTTTACAAAGAGATCATTGGAGATAAAAATGTAGCGTTTGTCAACAATCAAACCTATGATTTACTGAGCTTGTCCACAGCAGCATTGGTAACTTCAGGAACAGCTACGTTAGAAACAGGTCTGTTTAAAGTGCCTCAAGTTGTTTGCTATAAAGGCAGTAATATTTCTTATCAAATAGCTAAAAGAATCATTACGTTAGAATATATTTCTTTAGTCAATTTAATCATGGATAGGCAAGTCGTAAAAGAACTGATTCAGCACGATTTCACGAAAGAAAACCTATCTAAAGAATTAAAGAACATATTAGATGTGGAAAAAAGAACGAAGTTGTTTGAAGACTATTATGAATTGGAACAGGGGTTGGGTGGTAAAGGGGCTTCAGAAAATACCGCAAAATTGATTGTTCAGGCTTTAAGCTAACGGTTTTTAAAAATTTAGTAACTTTATACTGCTATGAAAAAGTTACTAGATTATCTTCCTACTCATTTTGTAATCTCCCTTGTTGCTGGAATCCTATTTCAGTATTACTTGAGTTTTTGGAATGAGTTATTATTTGTATTTCTTTTTGTGTTTTTTTGTATTGGAGCCGCTCTACACCGTATAAAAAGTAAGTGGTTTTCAATCATTACCTTTCTATTTTTCCTCGGTCTAGGTAGCAGCGTCACCTATCTATCGGATGACAGAAACAGAGAAGATTACTATGAAAAATATTTGTCGAATTCTAATTCTTGTGTTTTAAAGATTCAAAATATCGTAAAGTCAAATGATTACTATCAGCAATACGAAGCAAGAGTGGAGAGTATCGATAAAAAAAAGACAAGAGGAGTCATTTTATTGAAGGTTCGAAAGGTAGAGGATATGGATTCTTTAAAGATAGATGATCGAATTTTGATAGCCTCTAATTTTACAAATATTCAACCTGCTTTGAATCCATATCAGTTTAATTATAAGAATTACTTAGAAAGGAAAAATATTTACAAACAGCTCTATGCTACATCCGATCAATTTCTACAATTGAAAAGTGAAAAAACCTTTTTGGGAATGGTAGTCGATGTAAGGGTGAGAATACAAAGATCATTAGAAAGTGAAAAGTTCTCGAAGGATACTTATGGCGTGATGAATGCACTCTTACTGGGACAACGACAAGACATTTCAAAAGAATTATTGGATGATTATTCTCAAGCAGGAGCCATACATATTTTAGCAGTGTCGGGTTTGCACGTAGGAATTCTATTATTGTTACTCTCTTCAATATTAAAACCTGTTGAACGTCTGCGGAATGGGAAAATAGTAAAGACGATTCTTATTGTCATTGCATTATGGTTTTTTGCAATCTTAGCAGGTTTGTCGGCATCGGTAGTAAGAGCAGTAACAATGTTTTCCATCGTGGCAATTGGACAAATAAGAAATGAAAAAAATAATGTGATAAGATCACTTATTTTCTCTCTTCTTTTACTGCTTTTGTGTAAACCGATGTTCTTGTTTGATGTGGGTTTTCAATTAAGTTATTTAGCTGTCTTTGGAATCGTAACAATTCAACCGAAGTTAGAAAATATATGGACTCCAAAGCTATTTTTCCTAAGAAAGATATGGCAGTTAACCACAGTATCAATTGCGGCTCAGTTGATTGTTTTGCCTCTAAGCTTGTTTTATTTTCATCAATTCCCTGGTTTATTCTTACTGTCAAACTTAGTGATTGTCCCTTTTTTAGGAATTGTATTGGTAGCTGGCATTGTTGTAATACTATTGTCTCTGATGAATAGTCTCCCTGAGTTCATGGGAGAGTTCTATGAAATCATTATCTCATTAATGAATCAGTTTGTGAGCTGGATTTCCAATCAAGAAGCTTTTCTATTTTCGGATATTTCTTTTTCATGGATGAATCTCATTGCTTTCTATATTTTGATTTTTACTGGAGTGCGATTTTGTATAAAGTTAAATGTATCAAGGTTTATGCGTCTATTAACAGCTGTTTTATTGATGCAAGGTGTGTTTTTGTATGAAAAAATAGCATTAAAGAATAAGCATCAGTTACTTATCTTTCACCAGTATAGGAAATCGATATATGCAGTTAGGTCTTCAAATCAAATAATTCTTTTTCAGGACAAAGGGGAAAGCATAAGCAACCCTGTAAGATCATTCATTCGAGAGGAAAAGGCAACTCCTCAATTCACAGATTATAATAATTATATGCAATTCAAAGGGGAAGATTTTTTAATCGTAGACAATCATGGGATATTCAATATTGACGGTATTCACAACCCGATTGTATTTCTGAGAAATGCTCCAAAAATTAATTTAGAAAGATTGATTCATGTCTTGAACCCTAAGCAAATTATAGCCGATGGCAGTAATTATAAAAATCAAATTCAGAGTTGGGAACAAACTTGTTTAAAAACAAAAACTCCGTTTTGGTATACTGGTCAAAACGGAGCATATATTTTAGAGTAATCTATTTTATAAATTACTTTTAAAATTCTTAATGTAGTCATCCCATTTTACAGTTTGGTATTTTTTTGTCGCAAAATAGGTAACGATTTGCTCCATTAATTTCGTGTCCAGGTAACCAGGTACTCGATCTAAAAGCTGCATTTTGTCATTCAAGAAAACTGTAGTAGGATAACTTAACTTTCCGTTTAATAGCGATGCCGCTAATTCGTGATACCCTCTTCTTCCCTGACTTTTAAATTTGAAAGTGTAATCGTTATAAACAATATCATTTTTGCCCTCACCATCTAATTTTACTGCATAAAAGTTTTTATTGATGTAATTAACAATAAAATCGTTTTCATAGGTAGTTTTGTCCATTTTCTTGCACCACCCACACCAATCAGTGTAGACATCTATCAACATGAGCCTTGGATTATTTTTATTCAATTTAATAGCCTCTTCAAACGAAACCCAGTTGACTTTTTCTTGAGCTGTTAGTTGGAGCGCTAAAAATAATAATAGTATGGTGACAATATTTTTCATAATCACTTTGTCGAAATGAATAAAACAAATTTACAAAAAAGAAGGCACCAAAAATGGTGCCTTAAATATTTAAGAGAATTTTATACTATCGGATACCATGCATTTTTTTGAGTAGCGTTTTATTTAAAGCTAGCATTACCAATCCTGCTCCAACTGGGATTGCCGTAAATATTAAAAAGAAAGTACTCATTCCATATTTATCTACAATCGGGTCTATGTAACTACCTGTAATACCAGCAGCAAAATTTGCTATGAAATTAGCGACATACCAAATTCCAAACATTAATCCGACCAACTTCAATGGAGCAAGTTTACTAACATATGAAAGGCCAACCGGAGATATACAAAGCTCCCCTAAAGTATGGAAAAGGTAGGCTAGTATTAAAAATATAATACTCACGGAAGCAGTTTTAGCACCTAATGGAATACCCATGGATCCAAAAGACAGGATTGCAAAACCTAAACCTAAAAGAATAAGTCCGATCGCAAATTTGACAGGACCAGTTGGGTTAAATTTACTTTCCCAAAGTTTAGAAAATAACGGAGCAAAAGCAATAATAAAAAATGAGTTTAACCCCCCAAACCAAGAGGCTTTTACTTCAGTTACTTCTGATGAAAAATCGCGATTTAGCATCCAAATGACTAACCCCCAAATGATAACAAAGCTCAATCCAAGAAAAATATTGGATAAAGGAAATTTAGCAAAGATTTGTTTGAATAATAGATAAAGAACATAGGTTATAATCAATAAAGGTACAGTTACAAGTAATGTGTTTACTATTTTAAAAATATAAGCACCATTACCAACTAAGGTTCTATTTGTATAATCTGCAGCAAAAATAGTCATAGACCCACCTGCTTGTTCAAATGCCCACCAGAAGAAAATTGTGAAGAAAGAGAAAACTCCAATAACGATTAAGCGGTCTTTTCTTATTTTGGATTGTGATGGCGAATTGCTGCTAGTACTAGTCTCGTCTTTTTTTTCTGTTACTTCAGATTTATCATTAACGGCTTCGGTTTTTGTTCCAATATCTCCAAATATTTTTTGCGCAAAATAAAATTGTAACATTCCTATCAACATGAAAATACCTGCTAAGCCAAAACCATAATGCCATCCAATAGTCTCGCCTATATATCCACAAAGTACATAACCTAGAAATGCTCCTGAATTTACTCCCATGTAAAAAATGGTGTAACCAGCATCTTTCTCTTTTCCTTGAGTTTTGTATAACTGGCCTACAATGGATCCAATGTTTGGTTTGAATAAACCATTTCCAATTATAATTAAGGCAAGACCAACATAGAAGAATGAATCAGTCAATGCTTCAAGTGCCATAGAAGCATGACCTAAAGTCATAATAACTGCTCCAAGTACGACAGCTTTTCGGAAACCAATAAATTTGTCAGCAATATATCCCCCAATTATTGGGGTTACGTAGACCAATCCAGTATACCAAGCGTATAAAATTAAAGCTTCTGAACGTTCCCATCCCCATCCGCCTTCATCAAGAATAGCAGCTGTTAAAAATAAAACTAATATGGCTCTCATTCCATAGTATGAGAAACGTTCCCACATTTCGGTAAAAAAAAGTACAAATAACCCCGAAGGATGACCTAGTACAGTTTTTTGGTTGGTCATTGAACCTGCAAATTTAAATTCCATATATTCTAGTATTAATTGTTGTTATCCTTTAATTTTGATTTTATCATTCGTGCTTTTATTCAAATTCTCTTGAATAAATGTTGTCATTTTTCTGAATAAATGCAATCGTGTATTTTTTCCTTTTCGTATGCCATGTGCTCGGTCAGGATAGATGAATAGATCGAAATCTTTATTTGCCTCTACGAGAGCATTTACCATTCTCATGGTGTTTTGTTGGTGTACATTGTCATCTCCAGAACCGTGAACTAAAAGATAATTTCCTTTTAGTTTGTCTGCATAATTAATAGGAGAGTTATCGTCATAGCCACTTGCATTTTCTTGCGGAGTTTGCATATATCTTTCGGTATAGACAGTATCATAAAAACGCCATGAAGTTACTGGTGCGACTGCAATGGCGGTAGAGAAAATATCATTCCCTTTTAAGATGCAATTTGTACTCATAAATCCACCATAGCTCCATCCCCAAATACCAATGTTATTTTCATCGATATAAGAGCGTTTTGCTAATTTTTTAGCCGCAGCGATTTGATCTTCTACTTCGTATTTCCCCAATTCTTTCTGCGTTACTTTTTTGAAATCCCTTCCTTTTAAACCCGTTCCTCTAGGGTCTATACAAACCACAATCATTCCCTCTTGAGCCAACATTTGATGCCAATAATCATTAGCACCATTCCAACGATTGGCTACTTGCTGTGAGCCTGGTCCTGAATATTGGAACATGAGCATAGGATACTTTTTTTCCTCGTCAAAATCAGCAGGTTTGATCATCCACATGTTGAGGTCATTTCCATTAATATTGATGGTAGAAAACTCCTTCGGACTCATTTTGTAGTCTGCTAGCTTCTCTTTTAAACTTGCATTGTCTTTGATAACTTTCAACATTTCTCCTTCCCCAGAATAGAGAGAATAGATAGTAGGGACTTCGGATGTAGAATGCGTGTTGATGAAATAGTTTAAGTTGTCACTAAAAGAAGCTGTATTTCTTCCTGTTTCGTTACTGAGCAATTTTTTATTCTTTCCATCCAAACCAATGCTATATACCCCTCTGTTGATAGAACCATTTTCTACGGATTGGTAATAGATGGTTTTCTTTGCATCGTTGTAGCCATAATAGTTGGTCACTTCCCAATCTCCTTTGGTAATTTGATTGATCAATTTTCCATTAAAATCGTAATGATAAATATGATTGTAACCATCTTTCTCACTCGTCCAGATAAAACTGTTATCGTCTAAGAAAGTTAAATTGTCATTAATGTCAACATAGGCATCGTCTTTCTCATTTAATAATAATGATAAACTCGTCCTAAAAGCATTTACTTTATATAGCTTCAAATCATTTTGATGACGATTTAGCGTAGTAGCGATTAAAATATTTGGATCATTTGACCACTTAATCCTTGGAATGTACTCATAGTTGCCAAGTGCTACTTTTTTGGTCACTCTATTTTGTGTATTGAATAAATGCAGACTTACTTTTGCGTTATCTTCTCCGGCTTTAGGATATTTAAATACATGCTGAGTTGGATACAATTCATTCCCCGTAACATTCATTGAAAATTCACGGACTTTGGATTCGTCAAAACGTAAAAAAGCAACAAATCGACTATCGGGACTCCATTGAAAAGCTCTTACAAAGCCAAACTCTTCTTCGTATACCCAATCAGTAGTTCCATTGATAATGCTATTTGTTTTTCCATCTCTCGTTACCTGAGTAACTGCATTAGAAGATAGGTTTTTAATGTAAAGATTATTGCCTTTGGCGTAAGCCACCTTTTTACTGTCTGGGGAAAAAGTAGGTTCTTGAATATCTTTCCCGATAAGCGTTAATTTTTTTGAAGCAATATCGTAAGCATAGTAAGTTGCTTTAAAAGACCATCTGTATACTTTTTTGGAATCGATTCCTAAAATCAGTTTTGTCTCGTCGTTATTAAAACTGTAAGATTCGAATTTTGCCAAATTTTTTAAATCTTTACCGTCTACAATCGTAGCTACTTTTTCGAGCGTTTTGTAACTGTATTGATCCACTCTTGAATTTCCGTCATCGTCATGATTTAGAAGCGAGTAAAAGTCACCATTCATAGAATTTAGGGCATTCATACGGTCTGTAGAGAATGCACCACCCCAGATTTCTTCGAGAGTAATTTCTTTGGTTCCAGTATTTTCAGAGGTTGTTGAAGTAGTATTTGATTGGCAGCTTAGAAAGAGAAGTGTAGCTGCTAAAATGAATATATTTTTCATTTTTGAACTTAGTTTTTAATAATGGATTGCCAAGTTTACGGAAAAATCGTCAAATTTTGGGTTATTTTAACGAATTAAAACACACCAATGATTCACATATTAGGTCATAAAAACAAAAAAACCCGATAGATATCGGGCCTGTAAAAAAATACTAGAATGTCTTATTTCTGTGTAGTTTTTTTCTTTTTGTTTTTTCCTTTTTTCTCATTCTTTTTGCTATCGTCATTCACAAATAAAGGTGTTTTTCCATCCGTTATAATGACTTTCGCATTGTCAGAAAGTGATAATTGTTTAAATGCATCAATAGCTTTGATTCTAATGATTCCTTCTGTTAAACCTTCAGATAAAATGATTTGAGCATCTCTTTCACCTTTTGCTTTGATAATTTTTCTCTGAGCTTCTAATTTTTCTTGCTTTAAAACAAATTCCATTCTCAACGCATCTTGCTCTGCTTGTAGTTTTCTCTCAACAGAGCTTGCCAATCCTCCTGGTAGTCGGATACTTTTCATCAGCACGGCAATCAATTCAATTCCATCAGCTTGCTTCTCTAGGTTTACCTGCATCTTTTTTAGAATTTCATTCTCTATGTTAGCTCGCATTCCAGAGTGCATGTCTTTTGCATAAAATTGTGCACAAACATCTGAGGCGGCTGATCTGAATACACTTGTGATCACAGATTCATAATCTCTTCCCAAGTTCTTTAATACGGATGCAACTTTATCACTCTGTAGTCTGTGTAAAATTGAAATTTCTGACTGAACGCTTAAACCTTCCTTACTTGGTAATCTTAAGAGTAGTTTGATATTTTTTGTCTGAGTGGATTCCTTGACAATTTTTGAGGTGATTGGATTGTAAAAAACAGTCCCTTCAGTCACAACCTTGTTAGATAACTTTCCGAGTCTTTGTTTGATCCCCACCTCACCTGGTCTAATAACCGCACAGCTAGATAGTAGAATGGTAAGGATTAATAAAAGTAGTTGTGTTTTTCTCATATTGTTAAATTTTAGAGTTATACTGAATATTTGATTACCAAATACAATGCCAGTTTGCGTCTGAATTTATAAGAAATACTTATGCTTATCATTGTAAAATATTACTCAAAATACTAGGTATTTTGCTCTATATTTTGTATATAATCATATCATAAGAAGATGTGTTAAGAATCTAATGTTTCTCTTATCTTTGCAACTAGATTTCCCAAATAATGAGTAAGATAGTTAGTGGATTTTCCAAACTCTCCAAAGAAGAAAAAATTCATTGGTTAGCAACCAATTATTTCAACAGCCAACCTGAAATCATCGAAACAATCAAACAATATTGGAATGTTGATGAGAAGCTACAGCAACTTCACGATGATTTCATTGAGAATACCATCTCTAATTTTTACATGCCTTATGGAGTAGCTCCAAACTTCATAATTAATGGGAAAGAGTATGTCATTCCTATGGTAGTAGAAGAGAGCTCTGTGGTAGCTGCCGCTTCTTTAGTGGCGAAGTTTTGGAGTTCAAGAGGAGGTTTCAAAGCTGAGGTACTCTCAACAACTAAAATAGGACAGATACATTTTATGTTTCAAGGAAATACTTCGGAATTGCAGGAGTATTTTATGTCAAAAAAGGAAGATCTGATAAATGCTACAGCCGATATCACCAAAAACATGGAGAAAAGAGGAGGAGGCATTTTGGATATTCAATTAGTGGATAAGACTGATAAATTATCGGACTACTATCAATTACATGTCACTTTTGAGACAGTAGACTCTATGGGTGCGAATTTTATCAATTCCTGCTTAGAAGCTATGGCAAAAGAATTCAGAAAAGAAGACATAGAAATTGTCATGAGTATTCTTTCTAACTATGTCCCTGAATGTTTGGTAAGAGCAGAGGTGAGTTGTAAAATTGAGGAACTAGGAGGTGAAAATCCACATAAGTTTGCAGAAAAATTTTGCCAAGCTGTTCAAATTGCCGAAATAGAACCTTATAGAGCGGTTACGCATAATAAAGGAATTATGAATGGGATTGATGCCGTGGTTTTAGCAACAGGAAATGACTTTAGAGCTATTGAAGCGGGCGCACATGCTTATGCATCAAAATCTGGACATTATAAAAGTTTAACTCATTGTGATATTAGCAATGGAATCTTTCGTTTTTGGATTGAGATTCCATTAGCGTTGGGAACCGTAGGAGGTTTAACTTCTTTGCATCCTATGGCTAAGTTATCTTTGGATATGTTACAAAAACCATCAGCTAGAGAATTGATGATGATTATGGCTACAGCTGGTTTGGCTCAAAATTTTGCCGCATTACGTGCATTAACGACAAAAGGAATTCAGCACGGTCACATGAAAATGCATCTGATGAATATCTTAAATCAGTTAGGCGCAAATGACACTGATAAACAGAAGATTGTCGATTACTTTGAAGGAAAAACAGTCTCTCATAGTGCAGTTGTGGAGAAGTACAAGGAAATTAAAAAGTAGCTTCGACTCCGCTCAGCTACCGTGGACAGATGCCTGAGCGGAGTCGAAGGCACAATAAATATAGAATAGCTATGAAAAAAGGATATGTTTACATTCTAGAATGTTCTGATGGTAGTTTTTACACTGGGAGTACAATTGATATTGAAAAAAGGCTGAATGAGCATCAGGAAGGAAAAGGAGCAAACCATACTAAGAAACGTTTGCCTGTATTTGGTTTACTGTCAAGAATTTCTGAATATTTCAGAAGCATTTAAGAGAGAGAAGCAAATACAAGGGTGGAGTAGGAATAAAAAGAGATCATTAATAGAAGAAAACTTTGAGGCATTGAAAAAGTATTCCAAATGTTTAAATGAAACCAACCATAGGTGGTTTCGACTGCGTTTGTCTGCCACCAAGATAAAAGATAATGCATAGATTCTATTCCAACGGAAAATTATTACTTACAGGAGAATATGTCATTTTAGATGGAGCAACAGCATTAGCGGTGCCCACAAAATTTGGTCAGGATCTCGTAGTTAAAGAAATTCAAGAACCTGAATTGGTTTGGGGAAGTTTTACAACCACCGGAGAATGTTGGTTTGAAGCCATTTTTGACTTACCTAAATTGAGATTAAAAAACGCTACTTTCAATTCTAACAAAGAAGGAAGTGCGGAGTTTATTGCCGAAACATTGCAAAATATATTGCAGGAGGCAAGGAAACTGAATCCTGATTTTTTACAAGTTGAGTCGGGTTATTTGGTAAAAACTCATTTGACTTTTCCGAGAGATTGGGGACTGGGAAGTTCTTCAACCTTAATCAATAATATTGCCCAATGGGCAAAAGTAGATGCCTACCAACTTTTATGGAATTCTTTTTCTGGAAGTGGTTACGATATTGCTTGTGCGAGTAACAATTCTCCCATTTTTTATCAGTTGCAATTGTTGACTTCGACTCCGCCTGTCTGCCGACAAGGCAGGCTCAGTCAACAACCAAAGCTTCAGCCAGTTGATTTCAACCCTGAATTTAAAGACCAATTATTTTTTGTACATCTGAACCAGAAGCAGAATAGTAGAGAAGGAATCAAAAGATATCAAGAGAAAAGAGAAAGGGTCAAAGAAGAATTAGAGAATATTTCTCAAATTTCTCATGAAATGTTACATGTAAAAGAACTCTCTACATTTGAAGAATTGATGCAAAAGCACGAATCAATTATCTCAGATATTATTGAACTACCAACGATTAAAGAAAAGTTGTTCCCAGATTATTTTGGAGCTGTAAAAAGCTTAGGCGCTTGGGGAGGTGATTTTATTCTAGCAACAGGGAATGACTCCACTCCAAATTATTTTAAGCAAAAAGGATATTCAACAGTACTATCATATGTGGATATGATATTATAACTCAAAATGTCACATCGATTGATTACGCTGTGGCGCGATACTCGAAGTAACAAGAAGGAATTAAATGAAAAAAATAATCGTTATAGGAGGGGGAGCAGCAGGCTTTTTTACCGCTATCAATGCGAAAGAAATGAATTCTGATTTGGATATCACGATTCTTGAGAAAGGGAAAGAAGTATTGCAAAAAGTCAAAATTTCTGGAGGCGGAAGGTGCAATGTAACACACGCATGTTTTACCCCTAAAGAGCTTTGTGAGTTCTATCCAAGAGGGGAAAAGGAATTGCTAGGACCCTTTCATCAATTTATGACGGGCGATACCTTTGAGTGGTTCGAAAATAATGGAATCCCATTAAAAATTGAAGATGACAATAGAGTGTTTCCAGAATCCAATTCTTCACAAACTATTATTGATTGCTTTTTAAGAAAAACCAAAGAATTAGAAATTCCCATCTTAAAAAATCAAGGAGTAATTTCCATTGAAAAAAAAGCTAACAGATGGTTGGTCAATACAAAAAACGATGAATTCGAGTGTGATGCTCTTGTAATTGCCGCAGGGAGTAGCAAACAAGTGTGGAAATTATCGGAATCAATTGGACATAGTATTGTAGATCCCGTTCCATCCTTATTTACATTTAATATCAAAGATCATCGTATTGCTGATATATCGGGAATCTCAGTTCCCAATGCAACGGTAAAAATTCATGGAACCAAATTAGAGGCCTCTGGACCACTACTCATTACACATTGGGGGATGAGTGGACCTGCAGTTCTAAAATTATCTGCATTTGGTGCACGTATTTTGGCAGAAAAACAATACCAATATCAGGTTGAAGTCAATTGGCTATCAAAATCCTATGAAGAGGTATTGGAAAAACTCCAAGAGATAAAGCAAATACAATCGAAAAAGCAAGTGATTTTAAAATCTCCTTTTGCAATAATCCCCCGAAGGTTATGGGAACGAATAGTAATTACTGCTAAGGTTGAGAGAAATCAAAATTGGGCAAATCTGACAAAGAATCAGATAAATGAATTGGCAAATCAATTGACCAAAGCTGTTTTCCAAGCGAATGGAAAAAGTACGTTCAAAGAAGAGTTCGTTACGGCAGGAGGAATTGATTTAAAAGAGATCAACTTTAAACGGTTTGAGAGCAAATTACACAGCAACCTATTCTTCGTAGGAGAGGTGTTAAATATTGATGCGGTTACTGGAGGATTCAATTTTCAAAACGCTTGGACAGGTGGATGGATTATTGCAAACTCATTATCTGAAGAATGAACTAATATGACAATGTAGCAATGTAGCAATTTGGCGATTTGAAGGTTTGAAAACGTATTAATTGTAAATTGAAAGGAATTTTTTATCATCTCATTAAAAATTAAAAATTAAAAATTAAGAATTAAGAATTAAGAATTAAGAATTAAGAATTAAGAATTAAGAATTGAGAATTGAGAATTGCTCATTGCTCACTGATTATTGATAATTGCTCATCGTTCACTGTTCACTAGCATAGAAAAAGCCGCCCGAAGAATAGTTCAGACGACTTTGTAAAGATAATCTCAGTTCGATTTGTTGACTTCTTTCAAGCTTTATAAACTTTCAATCAACCCTCTCGTCATTTCAACGAAACATATCTAATTTGAGATAATAATTTTCTGCGTACGTTTTTCGGTATGGGTATTCATTGTAGCGAAGTAGATACCATCGGGTACTTTAGAAACATCAATAAGATTACTAGAAGTATTCACTTTTCTTCTTAAAATCTCTTTACCATTCACGTCAGTGATAACTATATCTGCCTCGGTATGTTTGCCAAGACTCACTTTTAGTGTGTTAGAACTCGGGTTTGGATACAGTAACAAAGCATTTGTACTATTTGAGTCTGGATGAACAGTAGCTCTATCTCTACCGCTACCTCCACCACCTCCAGATCCACCACTACAATTTATGGAGTAAGAAGCCGCAGCATCCTTTCTCCACTTACCTGGGATGTTGGCCAACTGAGTGCTATTTACCTGGATACACGTAAGACTGGAATTGTTTTGTACTCGTAATCTTTCCAGTAATGTGTTGTTACTTACATTTAAAGAAGATAACTGATTATTGGTGGCTAACAACTGAAGTAAATTGGGATTACCACTTACATTTAAACGAGTAAGCTGATTGTTATCACAAGCAATCCCTTGCAGTGCTACATTAGATCTTAAATCTAATTCTGTAATTGCATTACTTCGAACATCCAAAAATTGAAGAGAAGTGAAAGCTTCGATACCTTGCAAATTGGCGATACTTTTATTACTGATCACCAGCTGAGTTAAATTTTCAATGTTTCCTGTAATCACATAGTCGTCTAAAATATTGTCGTATCCAAGATCAATCAATGCCTGCTCAAAATTAGTATCAGGAACAAAAGTACGATTACAGTTTTGACTGTATGTTGCGTTTACATCTTTTTGCCATCCCGTTGGAATGTTGGCAAGCTGACTAGCATTTACCTGAATACAAAATAGGTTCGAGTTGTTTAGAACAGACATCCGAGTTAGCGCTGTATTTGTACTAAGGTTCACTGAAGAGAGCGAGTTGTTGGCAAAATTCACATCGGTGAGAGCTGTTAAATTAAGAATATTCACACTTGTTAATTGATTGTTGAATCCATTAATGAGTGTTAAATTCGTATTTTGAGTCAAGTCCACACTAGTGACACTATTACTGCTAAAATTTAGATTGGTCAATGCAGTAAAATCTTGTATTCCGGTAAGATTAGCAATGCTCTTGCTACTGATGTCTAGTGAGGTGATGGTGTTTATATTAGCCGTTTTCACCTTGTCGTCCAAAACATCATCATACCCTAAGCCTATCAAAGCTAGCTCAAAGTTATTGTCAGGCACAAAAGTATTGTCACAATCCAATGAATATTTGGCTGTAGCATCTTTCACCCATCCTTCAGGCGTATTTTCAAATTGCACTTGACTTACTTGAATACAGGAAAGACTCGGGTTGTTTTGTGCATTCATAACTGTTAATGCGGGCAACACACTTAGATTCAGTTTCGCCAATTGATTTCCCGAAATATTTAAGTTTTGTAACGCAACAAAAGCTTGTAATCCTTCAGGGTCTGCGATGTTTTTATTGCTGATGTTTAATGTAGTAAGCGTATTAATTTGAGCGGTAGCGACATAATTGTCAAGAACAGTATCGTAGCCTAAATCAATTAAAGCTTGTTCAAAATTATCATCTGGAATATAGGTGCCATTACAATTCAGCGAGTAATTAACACTAGCCGACCAACCCGAAGGAATCGCAGTAAACTGGTTGTTATTTACCTGAATACAGGAGGTACTAAGGTTGTTGGCAAACAGATAAGACAAGCCAGTAATACTACCCACATTTAAGCCCGTTAATGGATTATCTGAAGCATCCAATGATTTCAAATTAGTATTGGCGCTAAGATCAATAGAGGCAAGCAAATTATGACTGATATTCAACTGACTTAACGAGGTGTTTTGACTCAAGTTTATAGATGAAAGTTGATTGAAGTTCACATCTGCTCTATTTAAATGAGTGTTAGATGTAAAATCAAGTGTCATCAACTGATTGTGATCTGCAATAAGAACATTGAGCAGAGAATTGTTGATCAAACTGAGTTCTTTGAGTTTATTTTTAGCCAGAGATAAAAAAGTCAACTGATTATTAGAAGAAAGATCGATACGACTCAAAAGATTCTCATCACAGTTCAAGTAAACTAAACCCTCGGCGTTTTTTAAATTCAATTGAGAAAGTTGATTCCCACGACAATTCAAAGACTGAAATGCTACCCCTAATGTTAATTCTGTCAATAGATTGTTCGAACAATTTAGTTGAACAAGGCTGGTAAAATCTTCAATACCTTGTAAACTGGAAATATTTTTATTGCTCACATCCAGTTTTTTTATTTGACTGATGTTACGTGTTGACACTTGGTCATCGAGTGTGTCATCGAGTCCTAGATCAATAAGAGCCTGTTCAAATTGATCATCTGGGATATAGGTTTTGGCTACGATACCACAGTTATTTGAAAAAACGGTGTGGGGGTCTTTGATCCAGGTAGGTGGAGGCTGTATTAATGTTTCAACACAAGTCAGGTTTGGATTATTGGCCACATCTAATTCAGATAGTGCAAAACTATTTACCAAATCGAGAGTGGTAAGTGATGTTCCGTTAATTTTGATGTTTTGTAAAGAACGATTGTTAGATAAATCAATATTTTGGAGTAAGGGCTGGTTTAGTATAGTTAAACCTCTCAAACTAGTATTCGCAGAAAGATCAATACTAGTAAGACCTGTATTGGATAATCCCAAACCAATTAAATCTTTAACAGGTGATAGATCCAAATTAGTCAAAGAAGTACCCGAGATATCAAAATTTATCAGCCTGCTATTTGAACCAAATTTTACTTCTGTTACAGCATTATTGTTGTTAACACTTACCACTTCAAGGTTATCATTGAATCTAAAATCCGCTACAGTTAATTTGGAATTGGATTGTACAGAAAGGACGGCAAGGCTTTTGAGTCCACTAATATCCATATTTATCAATTCTGGATTGTTGCGAATGCCCAAAATGAATATTGAAGAAAAAGCCTCTATTCCTTTTATATTGGTGATGTTGGTATTGTCGATAAGAAGTCCTATTTCGTTTTCGACATTTGCATTGGTAATAAAGCCATCGAGTATATTGTCATATCCTTTGTCTATCAAAAGTTGTTCAAATAATGGATCAGGAATAGCAGTTTTAAGGCAGTCTATCGTAAACCGGGTAGTGGGGTCTGAATTCCAGTTAGAAGGAATGGGATTGAGTTGTGTGCTATTTGCCAGAACACATCGCAAAGGTGAGTTGCTATTTACAATCAATGTCGTCAGATTTGTCAGGGTACTTACATCTAAGGATGTTAAGACATTGTCTGAAAGTGTTAAATTTTGTAAAAGTGTATTGGTCGCTACATTAAGTGAACCGATTTGATTTCCCGATAGATTTAACTCTACTAGGCTTGTATTTGTTGAGATATCAACAGTTGTCAAGCGATTGTTTTTTAGATATGCATGGGATAAAGACAACAGAGTAGAAAGATTCACACTTGTAATTTGATTCTCAGAAAGATTTAGAAAAGTCAATGCTGTGTTTACACTGATATCAATTGTTGATAATTGATTTTTAGAAGCATTCAGCGTTATCAGAGCTGTATTGCTCGTGAGTACTAAAGACGATAACTGGTTTCTGGAACAGTCTAAGTGTTTTAGGGCTGTAAAACCTTCGATCCCCTGAAGATTGGAGATGTTCTTGTTGCTTACATCAAGTGAAGTCATGGTAGCAATAAGGCTCGTTTTTACAAAGCCTGGATTTTCGTCATTGGCCAAAGCAGGGTTTAGTTGCTCCAGAGCGGCTTCAAAATTTGCATCTGGAACTGCAGTCCATTGCTGTGCATGGGTCATTCCAAAACCCACAAATAGCAGGCAAAAGGTAAAAACCTTTGAAAGAATAGTTTTCTTCATAATGTTTGATTTTAAGTTATTATTTAAATGTTTGAAACTCTTCTGGAAAAGAAAGTCAAAGAGGGTCTTAAACCTCATGAAGTTTCATCCTAAAGAAATTTCGGGCTACAAATGGTAAGTATAAAAACGAGTGTTGTTGTTGGGGTGTTAGACTTTCTTATCGAAAGAAATAACATATTAAAGCTATGAGATTTTTAATGAAAAAAAAACTTCTCGTCTTCTTAAGAGTAGTGAAAATCCCTGTTTATGGTTACGAGCTGCTACGTATAAATGGTAAAAATGATAGTAGTTAATATATTGTTTTATAGATGGTTGTATTGCTGTTCTTGTTAGAAAGTTAAAGTTTTGCTAAGATTCTTTTTAGCGCAAAAGTCTACTGGTGAAATAGCACCAAAAATGTTGAAACCTGAGTTTTATATCGAGAATTACTAGGTTAATCCATGCAATTTCTTCATTGGATTTTTCAATAACTTTCTTGTGAAAAAAATCATGTACTTTTGTGTACAAAGCGAAATAAAATGCAAAAAAACATTGCCATCATTATGGGAGGATATTCCTCTGAAGTTGAAATTTCTCTCAAAAGCGGTAATGTTGTTTATGAATCGTTAAATCGAGAGATTTATAGACCTTATAAGGTTCATATTTTACAGGATAGATGGGTTGTTGTACAGGATGAGATAGAATATCCAATTCAAAAAAATGATTTCACTTTTGTTCTAGAGAACGAGAAAATTACATTCGATTGTGTTTTCAATGCCATTCATGGAAATCCAGGTGAGAATGGAGTCATTTTAGCTTATTTTGATTTGCTAGGAATCCCTCATACTTCGGCTCCGTTTTATCAGATGGCTTTAACATTCAATAAAAGAGATACCTTGAGTGTTGTTAAGGAATATGGAATTAAAGCAGCAACTTCTTATTATTTGAATGAAGGAGATGAAATAGATACCGGCGAGATTATTAGAAAAGTTGGACTGCCTTGTTTTGTAAAACCAAACAATGCAGGTTCCAGTTTTGGAATTTCTAAAGTGTATAAAGAGATCGATTTGTTATTGGCTATTCGAAAGGCATGTAAGGAAGATTCGGAAATCTTAATTGAATCTTTCTTGGATGGTGCTGAAATTTCAGTAGGTGTGTTAGAGTATGAAGGAAAAGTGAAAGTGTTGCCTATGACTGAGATTGTGTCTGAAAATGATTTTTTTGATTATGAAGCTAAGTATCTAGGAGCATCACAAGAAATTACGCCCGCTAGAATTTCCGAAGAGGTAAGAAGAAAAGTAGAAATAGTAGCGAAGAAAGTGTATGAAATACTCAACATAAGTGGTTTTTCAAGAGCTGAGTACATTATTGTAAACGGAGAGCCCTATTTTTTAGAAATAAACACAGTTCCTGGGTTAACAAAAGAAAGTATACTCCCGCAACAAGCAGCAGAAGCAGGTATAAGTTTGCCTGATTTGTTTGGAAATATTATAGAAGAAGCATTAAAAAGCAACTAGGGAATTTGCCTGTTAAGCAGACAGGTATCGAGAACAAAATTTCCCGATATAGAAAAGCAGGTTCTCGATACTTTTCTTTCAGAAAAACTCGAACTGACAGCTTTTCAGTATGTTTGTAAGTCTAGATAAAATCTTGAATCCAATAAAATAGAAATGAGAAAAGCAGTTTTTCCAGGTTCTTTTGACCCAATTACATTAGGACATGTAGATATCATTAAAAGAGCCATTCCTCTATTCGATGAAATTATCATCGCTATAGGTGTCAATGCAAAAAAGAATTATATGTTCTCCATAGAGCAGCGGATGAAGTTTATTGGAAATGCTTTTTTTGCAGAAGACAAAATTTCTGTTGAAACCTACAAAGGACTCACAGTTGATTATTGTAAGCAAATAAATGCCGATTTTATTCTACGCGGATTGAGAAATCCTGCTGATTTTGAGTTTGAAAAGGCCATTGCACAGACCAATAGAAAATTATCAGGTATTGAAACAGTTTTCTTGTTAACCAGTGCTGAAACTTCATACATCAGTTCTTCTATTGTGAGGGATGTGATGAAAAATGGAGGAGAAGTATCGGAATTAGTTCCTAAGTCGGTTCCTTCAAAAATTGAGTTTTAGCAAATGAAGAAAAATATTCTCATCTTAATAATTGTTATGGTATTAGGCTGTAAAAAGCAAAATACTAGTGGTAAGAATTTTACCACCTTGTTCGAAATTTCCAATGGAACGGAAACACCAGAATATTCAGATGTTATTTCTTACTACAAAGAATTGGTAGATACCTATGCTGAGATCTCTCTATTTGAAATGGGAGAGACCGATTCAGGAAAACCACTTCATTTGATTGTTTTCAATGCAGATGGAAAAACAAAACTTGATGAAATCAAACATTCTCCTAAAAATAGAATGTTAATCAACAATGGAATTCACCCTGGAGAGTCTGATGGGATTGATGCTTCTATGATGCTTTTAAGAGACATTGTTCAATCAGATTCCTTAAAAAATAAGTATAAGAATACCCTAATATCGGTCATTCCGATCTATAATATTGGAGGAGCTTTGAATCGAAATTCTCATACCAGAGCCAATCAAAATGGTCCAAAAGAATACGGATTCCGTGGCAATGCTCAGAATTATGACTTAAATCGTGATTTTGTAAAGCAAGACACAAAAAATGCAGCTGCATTTGCAGAGATATTCCATACAGTTGATCCAGATGTTTTTATTGACAATCATGTGAGTAATGGTGCCGACTATCAGTATGCAATCACACATTTATTTACACAGCACAACAAACTTGGAGGGACTTTAGGGAAATTTTTAGAAACCCAAATGCGACCTGCTTTGGAATCTTCCTTAGGAGCAAAAGAAATACCTATCACACCTTATGTAAATGTTTGGGGAAGCACGCCCAAAAAAGGTTGGTCGCAGTTTTTTGATTCGCCACGTTATTCTACGGGTTATACAACCTTGTTCAACACTTTTGGAATGATGGTAGAGACACACATGCTAAAGCCTTACAAGATTCGTGTTGAACAAACCTATGAGTTAATGCTTTCTATGTTGGATTTTACAGAAAAGCGCTCAGTAAATATTAAGTCGTTAAGAGCTAGAGTAGTAGAGGAAGTGTTATCTAAAAATACGTATCCACTTACCTTTGAAATCAACCCTGAAAAAGAACCTTCATTATTACAGTTTAGAGGATATGAGGGAGAAATGATCGATAGCAAAGTAACCACAGGCAAACGGTTGTTCTATGATCGTAGCAAGCCCTATACAGAAGCTGTAAATTATTACAATGAGTACCGTTCTAAAAAAGAAGTAACCATACCCAAAGCTTATGTACTAAAGAATGGATGGAGTAGGGTAATTGAGCGTTTAGACAACAATCAGATTGAATATTCTCGATTTAAAAAAGACACCATGATCAAAGTAGAGAGTATGCATGTTAAAGATTATAAAACAAGAAGGAATGCCTATGAGGGGCACTATTTACATTACGCTACCGAAGTATCTAGAGATACGGTTGATGCGCAATTCTCAAAGGGGGATATTTTCATACCTACCAATCAAAGAGGAATACGATACATTATTGAAACACTAGAACCTGAAGCGACAGATTCTTTTTTTAACTGGAACTTCTTCGATACAGTTTTGCAGCAAAAAGAAGGATATTCTAGCTATGTGTTTGAAGACATTGCCGAGCAGTTTTTAAAAGACAATCCAGAGGTACAAAAAGAATTTGAAGAAAAACTAAAATCAGATAAAGATTTTGCTAAGAATCCAAGAGCTCAATTAAACTTTATCTATAAAAAGAGCCCTTATTATGAAAAAGCGCATTTGCTGATTCCTGTTTTTAAAGTGTATTAGTGTGAAAATAGATTCTTTAGTTGTTGGCTGTTCACTTCGACTAGAGCCTACTTTATCACCAGCCTGCTGGTTAGGCAGGGCAGATAAGCTTGTTGAGATGCTCAGTGTGAAGGTTTTAGGGTGGTCATTGCGATCACGCTTTGGCGTGAGAAGCAATCTCATAAATCACTGCAAATCATTTCAGCAGATTACTTCAGTTTTTTTCAAAAACTTCGTAATGACGTGTTAGTAAATATATTTCTGTTATTCAAGATTCAAAGATTGAAAAATTTTCACATTGCTACATTTTCACATTAACCTATAATCCATTCTATTATTATTTCATTGTATCATTAGGTGTTGTAAATATTTTCGAACTTTCTTAATTCTTAATTCTTAATTCTTAATTCTTAATTCTTAATTCTTAATTCTTAATTCTTAATTCTTAATTCTTAATTCTTAATTCTTAATTCGCCAAAATTTCACCGTAAGCACTCCAGCAATATTATGCCATACGCTAAAAATTACAGAAGGTAAAGCAATCAATTTTGTAAAATGAACAATAGCCAAACTGACACCCAATCCAGAATTTTGCATGCCTACTTCAAAAGCAATCGTCTTACAAACGTCTTTTGGGAAATTGAGTAACCTCGAAATCCCATAGCCAGAAATAAAGCCAGCAAGGTTATGCAATATTACTGCTAGGATAATAACGACTGGAAATGATTTTAGCGTTTCGTGATTCAGTCCTACCACACATCCTATAATCAAAGAAATAGCGATAATTGAAATAGATGGAAAAATCGCCACAACAGGTTCAATTTTTTTCTTTAGCAACCTTCTTAAAATCAAACCATCCATTAAAGGGAAGATGACAATCCAAAAAGTAGTTTGCATGAGCGATAAAAATGAAATATCGATGGATTCTCCCGCCAGATAATAAATCCAGAAAGGAGTTAAAATGGGAGCTAATAACGTAGAAATTAATGTCATGGTAATAGACAAGGGCACATGTGCTTTTGCTAGATAAACCATTACATTAGAAGCAGTTCCTCCTGGACAGGCTCCTACGATGATCAGCCCTAATAGTAATTCGTCTGATAGTTGTAGTATTTTCCCAATCCCGTAAGCCAATAGCGGCATCAAAACAAATTGTAAAACAATACCCAAAAAGATCCATTTTGGTTGTCTTCTCAGGCTCCATAGATCTGAAAAATCGATGGTCATTCCCATTCCCAACATAATAATACCCAGCAAAAACGGAATGCTAGATTTTAGTCCAGTTAGAGACGATGGAAAAAAGAAACCCACTAAAGAAAAAAGTAAAATAACAATGAGAAATTGCTTTTCAATGAATTGACTAAAGTTTTTCATGAGTAGTTTTTGTTTGAGTAAACCTACAATTTTCCACTCTAAAACACCCAGAATCTAAGAAAAATCATAGGATTAATTTCTTATCTTGTACTTTCAATCCAAAATACAATGCAAACACTTACGATCAATGGAAAAGATGTTCAGGTAGATGTTCCTGATGAAATGCCTTTGCTATGGGTTATACGAGATTTTGTAGGACTCACAGGAACTAAATTTGGCTGTGGTGTAGCTCAATGTGGAGCTTGCTCTATCATGATCGATGGAGTGGTCGTTCGATCTTGTAGCACACCGATTAGTTTAGCGAAAGGAAAACAAATCACAACGGTAGAATCCGAAAGCGAAAAAAACCTCGTGTTTTTACGTCAAGCGTGGAGATTAAACAATGTCCCTCAATGCGGTTATTGCCAATCAGGTCAACTGATTTCTGCGGCTGCTCTTCTGGCAGAAAAGGAAACACCAACAGATGAAGATATAGACAATGCCATGAGTGGAAATATTTGTCGATGTGGAACTTATGTGCGCATTAAACAGGCAATTAAAGATGCTGCAGAACTTAAAAAACAACAATGATGAGAGAGTTTACTGTAAAGCGTAGAGAATTTGTAAAGTTATTTGGATTGACTTCCACAGGGTTGCTTTTAGGATGTAATTTCTCTAAGGATAAAGTAGTCATGAATGAATTAGAAGATGGAATTTCATTTGTTCCTAACTTATTCATTCAATTACAAAAAGATGGGAAAGTAACCATTGTTGTCACGCGTTCGGAAATGGGACAAGGTATTCGAACTTCCATGGCTTTGGCAATTGCTGATGAAATGGAAGCAGATTGGAGTTTTGTTTCTGTTCGTCAGGCCACAGGAGATGCAAAATTTGGAAATCAAAATACCGATGGTTCACGTAGCATTAGAACCTTATTGAATCCCATGCGTAAAATGGGCGCTATGGCTCGATTGATTTTGGAAAAAGCAGCCGCTAAAAAATGGAATGTAGATTATGCAGAATGCAAAGCTGAAAATCATTTTGTGACACATGCATCTGGTAAAAAAATCGCTTTTGGCGACTTGGTAGATACTGCGAGAGAAATTCAAGTTCCTTCAGATGATGAGGTCATTTTGAAAGACAAGTCCCTCTTCAAGTACATCGGTAAAAATCATGGTAAGAGAGGAGTTGACATGGATAATATTCTATCAGGGAAAGCGACTTTTGGATTGGATGCTCGTTTACCCAATATGAAGTATGCGGCCATTGCGCGTTGTCCAGCGACTTTTGGAACGGTAAAAAGCTATGATGATTCCGATGCCAAAGATGTTTTTGGAGTAGAAAAAGTGATTCAGTTAGATGGCTTGAAGCCAGCTCCAGGAGCTCAATTCTATGGAATGCTTGGCGGTGTGGCAGTGATCGCAAATAATACATGGTCCGCTTTTCAGGGCAAAAACAATCTGAATGTCGAATGGGATATGGGGCCAAATGGAAGTTATAATTCCGAAGAATACAACGCAAAAATTGTGGAGCGTGTTCAGAAACAAGCAAAAGTAGCTCCACCTTTAAAGGGAAATGTAAATTCAGCATTTAAAAAGGCAGAGAAGATTGTTGAAGCCACATATTCCATGCCTCATTTGGTTCATGCACCTATGGAAGTACCCAATGCACTGGCTTGGGTCCACGATGGAAAATGTGAGGTTTGGGCACCTATACAAGCACCTCAATCAGCTAGAGCTGAGTTGGCGAATTTTTTTGGATTTAAACTAGAAGATATTACCATTAACATTACCTTATTGGGCGGGGGCTTTGGAAGAAAATCCAAGTCAGATTTTGTGGTAGAGGCTGTGGCCTTGTCTCAAAAGTTAAATGCTCCTGTTCAGGTCGTTTGGTCCAGAGAAGATGATATTCAGCATAGTTATTATCATGCACAAAGTGCTCAATATTTAAAAGGATCTTTGGATGAAAAAGGCAATGTAACAGGATGGCTACATCGTACGGCATTCCCATCTATTTTATCGACTTTTAAACCCATGTCGGACTATGCAGCAGGATTTGAACTTGGACAAGGGTTTACAAACATTCCTTATGACATTCCTAATTTTCAATTAGAAAATGCAAAAGCCGAAGCACATGTTAGAATTGGATGGTTGCGTTCTGTATATAATATTATCAGTGGATTTGGAGTCAATTCCTTTGTAGATGAATTGTCTGTGGCTTCTGGAAAAGATCCTATTCAATTTCGACTGGACCTCATAGGAAAAGACCGAGTTGCAAAAAATACATCGCCTCATCCCTACGATTCTTCTCGTATGAAGAATGTCTTAAGAGAAGTCCAAAAACTATCCAACTATGGAAAAGAGTTGTCTGAAGGTCATGGAATAGGAGTAGCTATTCATTATAGTTTTTATAGTTACGTAGCTACGGCTGTGGAGGTTTCTGTTAAGAATAACAAAGTGAAAGTAGAGAATGTGTATACCGTATTGGATTGTGGATTATATGTAAACAAAGATGCTGTCGTCAATCAACTAGAAGGCTCTGCCATCTTTGGAATGTCGATTGCTTTATTTGGAAAGGTCTCTACCAAAGACGGAGCCATAGAGCAAAGCAACTTCCATGATTATCAAATGACGCGTATGAAGCACGCTCCGAATATTCACGTGAAATTAATCGACAACGATCATGAACCTACTGGAGTAGGGGAGCCGGGGGTACCGCCGGTAGCTGCTGCGATTTGTAATGCTATTTTCAATGCAACAGGGAAGCGAATTCGAAAATTACCATTGTCTGAGCATGGGATGGTGTAATCAATGTAATAATTAGATAATTGATCAATTTGATAATGAAATTATAGAATAATTGCCACTTCTGTATATCAGACTGAGCATGTCAAGTCAAATAAGGAATCTATTCTTGAATGATATTCCGCATCAGGCCTGCCTAGTCGGCAGACAGGTGCGGAATGACAGATAATCAAAACAAAACTCCAAGCAAAAGCTTGGAGTTTTTATCTTCCTTAAAATAAGTTTTGTTCAATTATCTTGAAGCTACAGGATCTGGATTTCCATCAGGATCGTTATTAACAGTTCCATTTGAAGAAATATTTCCCCACATTAACAATCCAGCTACGTGAGGAGAAGCCATAGAAGTTCCACTAATAGTGTTATAACCTCCACCTTTCCAGCAAGATTCTACAGAAACTCCAGGAGCACAATAGTCAACTGGTGGATTTCCATAGTTAGAGAAAGAAGCAAAGTTATCGTTGCTGTTCATTGCAGATACTGTATAAATGTTAGATCCGTTTACACGAGCAGGAGATGGACTAGGTCCCGTTCCAGCATGCGCACCGTCATTTCCAGCTGCTAAAGCAAAGTCAATTCCTAAGCGAGCTGCATTTAACACTGCATTATCGATTGCTGTGTTAGCTGGGTATCCTAAGCTCATGTTTGCTACATCTCCAGGAGAAGCATTTGCAGCAACATAGTCTACACCAGATACACACCAAGAAGCAGCTCCACCACCTCTTCTGTTTACCACACGAACAGCAACTACAGTGGCTCCAGCTGCAACACCTATAACACCTTCATTATTGTCGATAGCCGCAACCGTTCCAGCTACATGCGTTCCGTGACCGTTATCGTCATTAGGATTCGAATCTCTTGTATCGTAAGAAACACTACGAGCAGCATCTACATTTAAATCTGGGTGATCTAAATCAATTCCGGAATCGATAATCCATGCCGTTTTAGATCCAGTGTAAGTTTGCCCACCAGCTACTCTTGTAATTCCGTAAGGAGTACTTTGAGTTGTGGTTCCACCTCCACCGCCATTACCGTTTCCTGCTCCTGGTGGTTTCTTCTTAATGGCTGGAAAACTTTGTACTACATATACGTCTTGCTCTACGCTCAATACATTAGGATCGTTTCTTAAAGCTTCAACTTGAGAGCCGGATAATTTTGCTGTGAATCCTTGAATAGCAAATCCATAAGTTTCTTTGATAGCACTTTCTCTTAATTGCGTGTTTTTGAAAAGTTCTATCGCTTGACGTCTAAAAGAATTTTGAGCTTCTTTGTAGTTGGCTCTTCCTCTCCCAGATACATTGTCCGTTTTGAAAGTTTTGTCTTTCAAGGTTACAATGTACTGTCCTTCGATTGGGGTAACTTGCATTCTACTGAATTCAGGGGTGTCTTCAGTGTTTTGCAAATCTAAAGTCTCAGATTCGTTGTTTTGACATCCGATAATTAAACCGGCGAAAGCAGCCATTAGGGCATACTTTTTCCAAGACCCTAGCGGTGTTGGGATAGTTTTAGTTTTCATTTAAGTAAATTATTTATGTTAAAATTCGGCTGAATATATAAAAATTTATGTTAAATGTTAAGGAAGTGTTAATCCTTTTCGATGAATGGTGAAAAGTACGTAGTGGGAAATGGGGAGTGGTATAAAGAATAACTAGAATGAATAATAAAAAAGCCAGCATTAGCTGGCTTTTTTTAAAACTTATATTCCGAAAGTGATTTCGGAAATTTCTCGGGGTTGGCTGCTAAATGATAACGAGGATCATCCACATCTTCTTCAATTACCTGATGGAACTTTGGGCTTGCTTTGTAGAGTAACACTTTACAGTCGGCACTCAAGTGTTTTAAAGTAATTTTCTTACCAGCTTTTTCATATTTCTCAACCAAGTTAAAAATAGCTTCTAAGGCCGAATGATCGGAAATACGAGATTCTACAAAGTCGATCTCAACCTTATCAGGATCATTTTTTACATCAAACTTTTCATTAAAAGCGGTAATACTTCCAAAGAATAAGGGGCCCCAGATTTCGTATACTTTGGTCCCATCTTCTTTCATGCGTTTTCTGGCACGAATGCGTTTGGCATTTTCCCAAGAGAAAACGAGGGCACTGACAATCACACCAGCAATTACTGCTATGGCCAAGTCGAAAATAACCGTCAATCCGGAAACCAAGATCAAAACAATCAAATCAGCAATTGGAATCTTATTCATAATACGGAAGCTAGACCATGCGAAGGTACCAATAACCACCATAAACATCACCCCAACAAGAGCAGCAATGGGAACTTGCTCGATATAGGAAGAAGCAAAAAGAATAAACATCAATAGGAAAACAGCAGCTGTAATTCCAGACAGACGTCCGCGACCACCACCTTTAATATTGATAATCGATTGACCAATCATCGCACAACCTCCCATACCTCCAAACAGACCTGTGATGATATTTGCACCTCCCTGAGCCATACATTCTCTGTTTGTATTCCCTCGTGTTTCGGTGAGATCATCTATTAAGTTTAAGGTCATCAAAGATTCAATCAATCCAATAGCAGCAAGAATCAGAGCATATGGAAAAATGAATTTGAAGGTTTCATAGTTTAATGGAATCTTGGTGAAAGTGTCTAAAACGGGAACAGGAAAACTACCTTTTAACCCTTCACCACCACCATCACGAATAAAGGAACCTACAGTTGCCACATCTAAATTGGAAAAAATCACAATTCCAGAAACGACTAAAATGCCAATCAAAGCTTCAGGTAGTTTTTTAGTTGCTTTGAGTTTTGGTAAGCCCCACATGATGAGCATGGTTACCGCAACCAGAGACATCATAAGCCAAAATTCTCCATTTGAGAAAACTTCTGAAAACCAGGTTCCTGTATCTCCCCAGAAAGTTATATCATCTGAAACTAGCTTTGGAAACATTTTTAATTGAGCGAGAAAAATGACAATAGCTAATCCATTTACAAACCCCATCATTACTGGATGTGGAATGAGACGGACAAATTTTCCCAACTTAAAAATTCCTGCTAGCATTTGTATGATCCCCATGAGAATGACGGTCAAAAACAAATAGTACAAGCCTAAATTCTCACCTTCTGCACCCATGGCATTTCCTTCGCTTACCAAATTCACCATCACCACTGCAAGTGCTCCAGTTGCTCCTGAAATCATCCCAGGTCTCCCTCCAAAAATAGAGGTAATCAGCCCAATCATAAAGGCAGCGTACAAACCAACCAAAGGATCGACTCCTGCAACAAATGCAAAGGCAACTGCTTCAGGCACTAGTGCCAAAGCTACCGTAATTCCAGATAGAACATCGTTTCGAACGTTTTGTACTCTTTTTCTAATAAATGCGTTCATTCTAGGTGATTTTTAAGAAGCGGCAAAGATAGAATAAATCCGCAAACACTTGCCTTTGTGTAGATTAATTTACGATAAAGCCTCAGTTGTATCATTAATTCTGCAAATGGGATTGCAATACCAGATGAATATTAGCGTAAGTGTTTTTGAGTGCTTCTTGACTTTCCTCTCTGTTTTTAAAAACAACTTTTGTAATGCCCTCTTCAGTTTGAGGAGTTAATGTACCTTGATAATCAGAATCCATTAAAAACCAATGCGTCTCTTTTAATTTGTTCTTTTTGTTTTGATAGAACAAATGATATGTTGTCAATAAAAACTTTCGAATGCTAAGATTGGTAATGCCGCATTCTTCCTCAACTTCTCTGATGGCAGTATTTTCAATACTTTCATTTTTTTCAATTCTACCTTTGGGTAAATCCCATTTACGCCCTCTGTAGATAAACAAAATATCATGTTGCTTATTTGTAACCAATCCTCCGGCTGCGCTAATTACACTAAAATGATCAAGGAATTTTTTCCAAGAGCTTTCTAAATCTTTACAGAATAAAATGACACCGCTTACGGACTTTTTTTTAAGCTTATGTAGTATTTCGTCAATAACAACACTCTCAAAATCATATACTTTAAAGCCTAGCTCTTTTTGTGGAGAATCTGTCACAATAATAGGCTTATCATTCATAAAAACTTTATACATTTGTGAACATGATTTTACACAAAGATACAGCAAAAAAAACAGCTGAATTATTACTTCAAATCAAAGCGATTAAGCTGAGTCCAACAGACCCATTTACTTGGGCATCAGGATGGAAATCTCCTATATACTGTGATAATAGAGTTACCTTATCTGTTCCATCGGTTCGTGTTTTTTTGAAAGAAGAGATTGCGAAAATTGTGGAACAACAATACGGCAAGCCAGATGTAATTGCCGGGGTGGCAACTGGAGCAATAGCTATTGGAGTGCTCGTAGCACAGGAGTTAGGAGTTCCTTTTGTGTATGTAAGACCAGAACCTAAAAAGCATGGTCGTAAAAATCAAATTGAAGGATACTTAGAAAGTGGACAGAATGTAGTTGTTATTGAAGATTTGATTAGTACTGGAAAAAGCAGTTTGAATGCAGTAGAGGCACTAAAGTCAGAAGGAGCCGTTGTAAAAGGTATGGTGGCTATCTTTTCCTATGAGTTTCAAGTTGCAGCCGATAACTTTGAGAACAGCAATATCAATCTAACAACATTAAGTAACTATTCACATCTTTTAGAACAAGCTGTAGATAGTAAGTATATCACAGAGAAAGAATTAGAAACCCTTCAGGATTGGAGAGAAGATCCTGCTAATTGGAATGCAACATCATGAATATCGAAGGAGCAAAAGTAACCATGAACAAATCTGCTGAAGGAGCATACGTCTTCTTTACAGCATTGGAAAATTTTGAACAATTAATGCCTGAGAACACTCAAAAGTTTGAGGTAGATGGAGATTCTTTTTTGTTTGCATTAAAGGGAATGCCAGAAATTCGTTTGGTGTTAAATGAAAAAGTTGAATTCTCTAAAGTAAGTTTAGGAGCTGCTAGTAGTAAACTTTCGTTTACATTATCTGCTCATATCGATGAGGTGTCTGACACTTCAAGCGAAGTGCAATTGAAATTTGAAGGAGATTTCAACCCCATGATGGCTATGATGGTAAAGAAACCTCTAACATCATTCATTGATACACTTACGGAAAATATTACTAAAGTCTAGCGAACGAAATACTTTTTGCCGCAAAGCTTTCAATAGAATCATCTTCTAAGAGAACTTCTAAGTCACCATTCGATGTGACTCCAGAAATGATTCCCATAAACAAACTATCAGACCCTTCTTTTGTGAAAGTAGAAGCCGTGTCTTTTCTGTAAAGATTGTCTTCATATTCTTGATGAATTTTCTCAAAATGAAAATGTTCTAGAGCGTGAATCTGTACTTTCATTTCATCAATGATTCTTTGGAGAACATTATCCAAGTCAAATTCTTTCTTCAACACTTTTTTCAATGAGCTAGCATGAGTTAATGATACAGGAAATTCTTCTTGATTTACATTCAAACCAATACCTATAATTGCGTTCTTAATTTTGGTTTTTGTAAAAGTGGTTTCTATTAAAATGCCACAGACTTTTTTGTCACCTGACATTATGTCGTTTGGCCACTTAATAGCTAATCTAGGTACTGACAATTTTTTTAGCACATTAAATACAGCAATGGATATGCAAAAATTGAGATAGGATTGATGTTGAATTTGTAAGTTTTTAAATCCTTTAAATGTACTGAAAGTTAGGTTTTTAAAAGGCTTTGAGTGCCACGAATTTTGCATTTGACCTCTGCCGGAAACTTGCTTGTCAGTAATGACGGTAGTATAATTTTCTAGGGTAGAGTTTTGTGCCAGTTCTTTTAAAAACGAATTGGTAGAGTCGATGGCATCAAGTTTGATTATTTTCAAGTGTTAAAGAATCTGTAAACAAGTAAAACAAACCACAATATTATTGCAAAAAAGTAATAACTTTGTTTTAAACTTAAAAAATTTTAATGACGCAAAAACCAGTAAGTGCAGATAACCTAATATCTGTAATCATTAAGGGAATTGACGATGTAAAGGGAGAGGATATCCAATTACTAGACTTACGAGAGATAGACAATACGGTATGCGATTATTTCATTATTTGCTCTGGAAATTCTAATACACAGGTAAATGCAATATCTGGCTCTGTACAAAAAGTAGTAAGCAAAGAGCTAAAGGACAAGCCTTGGCATGTTGAAGGGCAAAACAATTCTGAATGGGTTTTAATGGATTATGTAAATGTAGTAGTTCACATTTTCCAGAAACATGTAAGAGAGTTTTACGACATAGAGAGCCTTTGGGGTGATGCAAAAATAACCCAGATTAGCCCTGTATAATTTATAATTTGATCGAAAGAAATGAGTGACAAGAAGAAAAATAATAACAAGTCCAATGGACCTACCAAGTTTAAATTCAACATGTATTGGGTTTATGCTGCTATTTTTGTGGTGTTTATTGGAATTAGTTTTTTGAATGATAACGGACTCTCTACTAAAAATATCACAAAGAATGAGTTTGAAAGAATTTTAAACTCGAATGATATTGAGAGAATCTTAATCATCAACAGAACGCTGGCGCAGATATACATTAAGAAAGAATCTGAAAGTAAAGAAAAGTACAAGACGGCTATGAATTCTCCCTTCTACAGGAGAGGAACACCTTTGTACGAATACAAGTTTGGAGATTTACAAAACTTTCAAAAAGATCTTAGCGAAGCGAGATCCAATGGTAGTTTAACATTTGATGAGAAATACGAGGATAGAACTAGCTTTTTCGATTCAATCATAGGATTTTTACCGTTTATACTGTTAATCGTTATCTGGATTTACTTCATGAGAAGAATGTCCGGAGCTGGCGGCGGAAGCGGCGGTGGAGGTCAGATTTTCAACATAGGAAAGTCCAAAGCGAAGCTGTTTGACAACGACACAAAAGTAAAAACGAGCTTTCAGGATGTAGCAGGATTGGAAGGTGCTAAAGAAGAAGTACAAGAGATTGTAGATTTCTTAAAAAGCCCAGAAAAATATACTTCTTTGGGTGGGAAAATTCCGAAGGGGGCTTTGCTTGTAGGACCTCCAGGAACTGGTAAAACATTGCTAGCGAAGGCTGTTGCAGGTGAAGCTGGAGTTCCGTTTTTCTCATTGTCAGGTTCAGATTTTGTGGAAATGTTTGTAGGTGTTGGTGCATCGAGAGTACGCGACTTATTTAAGCAAGCACAACAAAAATCTCCCTCTATTATTTTCATTGACGAGATTGATGCCATTGGTAGAGCTCGTGGTAAAAACAGTATGACAGGAGGAAACGATGAAAGGGAAAATACATTGAATCAGTTATTAACCGAAATGGATGGTTTTGGAACCGATACCAATGTAATTGTTCTTGCAGCTACCAACCGTGCAGATGTTTTGGACAAAGCGTTAATGAGAGCTGGACGTTTCGACAGACAGATTTATGTTGACCTACCAGACCTGAATGAAAGAAAGGCAATCTTTGAAGTGCATATCAAACCTTTGAAATTGGCAAAAGATGTAAACCTTGAATTTCTAGCTCAGCAAACACCTGGTTTCTCGGGAGCAGATATTGCAAATATGTGTAATGAAGCAGCATTGATAGCTGCCAGAAATGATAAAAAATCCATTCACCATCAAGACTTTTTAGATGCAGTTGATCGAATAGTTGGTGGATTAGAGAAGAAAAATAAAGTGATTACACCGAAGGAAAAGGAAACCATTGCTTTTCATGAGGCGGGTCATGCTACTGTAAGTTGGATGTTAGAACATGCAGCACCTTTGGTAAAAGTAACCATAGTTCCTAGAGGACAAAGCTTAGGAGCTGCTTGGTATTTACCAGCCGAGCGAATGATTGTACAAACAGAGCAAATGCTCGATGAAATGTGTGCTACCTTAGGTGGTAGAGCAGCAGAGAAAATAATTTTTGATAAAATCTCTACTGGAGCATTGAGTGATTTGGAGAAAGTAACCAAGCAAGCCAGAGCTATGGTGACTGTATATGGACTAAATGACAAAGTAGGAAACATCACCTATTACGATTCATCGGGTCAAGATGCTTTTGTAAAGCCGTATAGTGAAGAAACAGCGAAAACCATTGACAAGGAAATTTCTTCGATGATAGAAGCTCAATACCAAAGAGCAATCACTATACTTAAGAAACACAGAGAAAAACTCACTACATTAGCAAATCTATTATTGGAAAAAGAAGTTATTTTCAAAGATGACTTGGTAAAGATTTTCGGCGATAGACCTTTTGACAAAAAACAAGAAGAGAAAGAAAAAACAACAGAAGAGAAAGTAACAGAAGAAAACGAATAGTTAATTCTCTGCATGAGTTTTTTTAAGAAAATATTTAGTAAGCAATCATCCAGAGAAAGAGAAGCTAATCAGCAAGAAGTGAATCTTTCTCTGGATGATGCGTTTGTGCATTATTTTATTGAAAAGGGAGGGAAGTTTCTATACTGCATTTCAGAAAGTGAGGTAAGTAAAAATCTTGAGCTGATTTTAAATGAAAATAAATGGGATAAGCTTACTTGTAAAGACAAAGAGCTGGTAAAGTATGTAAATAAAAAGAATATAGAATTGCATACTGAGTTCGATAATTCTTTGCCTTTTTATACCAGCTGCGAGCACTTAATCTCTGATAATGGAGACATTCTTTTTTCTTCCAATCAATTAAGTACTCATAAGATAGCATCACTTACAGATAACTTTATTGTTTTTGCTAAAACAAGTCAACTGGTAAAAGATACTGGTCAGGGACTTACAGGAATTAAAACAAATTGTAAAGAAAATATTCCTACCAATATTAGTGCTGTGAAAAATTACACATTGAAAAAAGAAGACGATAATTTTTTAAATTACGGTAATAGCAATTCTAAAAACTTATATTTGCTGCTGTTAGAAGATTTATAACATGAATAGCTTTTTACAGCGAAGTTTTTCAGGTCTTATCTATGTCATACTCTTTATCGGGTCTGTTTTGTACTCTGAGGAGTCCTTTGTAACCTTAACCGCAATTTTTGGATTGATATGTATTCGAGAATTCTCCAAACTCATCAATTCTAAAGGATATGTTTCCTACTTCGTTTTTATCTCTTTGATTGTTTATTTTGTATTGATGGACGAAGGAATAGAAAGGGCTTTGCCGCTACTATTTTTGGCACTCTCAGGATCTATTCATGTTTTATTTTACCTCTTTTCCAAAAAGATGCAAATACCCAAGAATACGATTTTGAAAGAAGATATAAGTATCCGGTATTTGGTATTATCGTCTGGATTTTTAATGTTTTTACCTTTTTCAGGGGGAAGTTATCAGCCTTACATTATTGTGTATTTATTGCTCTTAATTTGGACAAATGACAGTTTTGCGTATTTGGTTGGTAAGAATTTTGGAAAGCATAAATTGTATGAAAGCGTTTCACCTAAAAAAACCATAGAAGGATTTATAGGAGGAGTTGTTTTTACAATGATAACTGGAGTTGCTATTTCGTATTATTCTGACTTATTTCCTTTAATCCATTGGATAATCCTATCACTCTTTGTGGCCATATTGGGAACTATTGGAGACTTGATAGAATCGAAATTTAAAAGACAAGCAAGAGTAAAAGATAGTGGAAACATCATGCCAGGACATGGTGGATTACTAGATCGTTTGGATAGCTTGTTGTTTGTTGCTCCATTTGTATATTTGTACATCTATTACATAATTTGAGAAAATGCTACATTTTCATAGAGAAGGCTATAAAATAATCACAATCACATTTGCTATTGTAATCACTGGAATACTACTTTCAGATTATTTTGTAGAGCTATTTTGGCTTCAGAAAACCATACAAGTTTTCTTTTTAATCGTATTGATTTTAATTCTTCAATTTTTTAGAAATCCAAGAAGAAAGACACAGATAAATGATCGTCAAATCATTGCACCAGTAGATGGTAAAGTAGTGGTTATAGAAGAGGTAGAAGAACCCGAATATTTTAAAGATAAGAGGCTGCAAGTATCAATTTTCATGTCTCCTATCAATGTTCATGTAACACGTTATGCTCTTGGAGGAGTAGTGAAGTATAGTAAATATCACCCTGGAAAGTACCTTGTTGCTTGGCACCCTAAATCTTCTACAGAAAACGAAAGGACTACAGTAGTTGTAGAGAATGAGAGCTTTGGAGCAGTTTTGTACAGGCAGATTGCTGGTGCTTTGGCAAAAAGAATTGTCAACTATGCTAAAGAAGGAGAAAAGGTTGAACAGGGGTCAGATGCAGGTTTTATCAAGTTTGGTAGTAGAGTAGATCTATATCTACCTCTTGGAACTGAGGTAAAGGTAAATATTGGAGATAAAGTTAAAGGAGGAGTTCAAGTCATTGCAGAGAAATAATGAGTCAACATCTCAATCAACATTTCCATAAAGCCTTTCAGTCCATATCGGAATTACAAGAGAATTTGCCACCAGATGTAATGCTAAAGTTTTACGCCTATTACAAACAAGCAACGCAAGGAGATAATTTTTACCTAAAGGGCAAATCTGATATAAGAGATGCATTTAAATTTAATGCTTGGACACAATTAAATGGGATGTCTCAAGAAGAAGCAAAACAAAAATATATAGACTTAGCAAAAGATATTTTAAATACTAATTTTAATGACTGAGAAATGAAAAAAATAAGTGCAATTATGGTAATGCTCATCGTGGCAATCCAAATGACTTCTTGTAAGTCGGATGAGAAAAAAGCAGATAAAAAAGAAAGAGTTTCTAATGCCGCTTTTGTTGTAAATAAAGCGAAGAATACGATTGAATGGACTGCTTATAAATTTACAGAGAAGACAGGTGTAAAAGGGAAATTTAAGAAAGTAAATGTAACCGCTGGAGGAGAGGGAAATACAGTAAAAGAAGCAATTCACAATATGGAATTCTCAATTCCTGTTAGCAGTGTTTTTACTTCCAATACAGACAGAGATTATAAAATTAAGAAGTTTTTCTTCGGAATTATGGAAGATCCAGAATTGTTATCAGGGAAACTAACAATAGAGAATGATTCAATAGGAACGGCGACTATTACCATGAATGGAATTACTGAAAATCTTCCTTTTCAATATGCAATTAATGGAAAGGAGTTCACCATGTTTGCTAAGATGGATGTTATAAATTGGAATGCACAATCTTCTATAGATTCTTTAAATGCGATCTGTAAAGACTTGCACAAAGGACTAGATGGAAAGAGCAAATTATGGTCTGAAGTAGACCTTACTATTTCTAGCGTTTTTCAATAAAACAGAAAGGGCTTCTGAATTCAGAAGCCCTTTTTGTTTATACTCTGATTAACTTATATAGAAATAAACCAATTCACAACAACCCAATAAGAATTTTTCGTATTGTTATGGATAAAATTATTAATTCTATAATCGAGTCCTAATTCTAATTTGTTTGAATGGCTAAAAATATGACCAATAACGGGTGAAAGACGTACTTCTAAATCGTATCTGCCAGCATTAAAAGAATTCAAGTATTCATTATTAATTTTAATGTAATATTCCTCTTTGTCTAACGAATGACCATCTAAAGGAATTTCCGAACCAAAACGATATCGGAATCGATACACATTTGACTTCCCTTCTCTAAAAGTTTGATCAGCCGCGAACCTGTGTGCTAAACGATAAGTATAATGCCTATTAACGATTGTGAATTGTTGAATTAATCGGTGATCATTGGTATTTTTATTCACCCTTAGTAAATATCCACCGGCAAAAGAATTACCAATCCCCGTTTTTCTGGAAACCAAAACAGACATGTCCAATAAAACATAATGAAAGTTATGGTTTCTATTTCCATGAATTTTTCCTTCTGAAGAAATAAATCTTGACTCAGTTTTGTAATTTAACTTCCAACCCTTTTTAAATTTATGATTAATATTAAGTTTGGGTAAAAAGCCTGCTCTATATGAACTCTGACTTTGAAGTGATAAATGAAAGGACAAGCATAAAAAGGTAAAGAATGTAATTTTTCTCATAGCTAGTGTTCAAGATGGTCTATATTTTCGAAAACTACTCGCTCTCTTTGCTCTATCGATCCATTTTCTGAAAAAGTATATAAATACAAATGTTTTTCGCCTCCTTTTTTGCCTTTAAACTCAATTTCAAATTTTACAATAAAATTCTGTTGATTTCGAGTTTTTATGTAGTTTACAATTTGTTCTTGGGTTCCGATAAACTGCTCTTGAATCTTAACAAATTTGAACCATTTAAATTCTTTCTTTATAGAATTTCGAATGTTTTCTAAGGTAGTTTTTGGGATTATAGTTTCTGGGATAACTACTTCAATATCTTGAACATTTCCCAAAGTATCAAACTCAATACTGTATTTATGCTTCTTAAATTTTGTTTTTGCTTCAATGGTATTACCATAAAAGCTTTCTTCTTTAAACCATTTTATCTTTTTGTCAAAAGGAAGTGAAGCAATCAATTTACGTGCTTTCTCAGGAACACTTTTTGCTGAAATTCGATACTCTCTTTCCAACTTTTCTTTCTCCTGAGAATAAGTGTTTAAAGAAAAGAATAGTATAAAAAATACGATATAACAATTTGTAAATGAATTTCGATGCATGGCTTAATTCAATTGACTAATAAACGGGTAAAACTAACAAAAAATAAATGTTTGCGAGTGTGTTTTAAAAATAAACTGATTCGAGAATATGTGATGATTGAAAAAAAAGTACTTTTGCAGGAATTTTATAAATAGGATGGACATTTTAGGATTTTGGGCTATTGCAGGGTTTTTATTGGCATGCTATTCTGTGATTGGCAATGATAGTGTACAGACATTAGGAACTTTTATTGCGAGTAATAGGAAATTTAAGTGGTATCATCAATGGAGTTATATGGGAGCAGTTATGGTACTGACCATTTTATATGGGTGGTATTTTAACAATGGAGATATTTCTTTTGGTCGTTTGGATAAGGTTCCCGAGATTAAGGTTGAATGGTTTCATATAATTCCCCCTTTAATACTATTGTTTTTAACAAGGAAAGGAATACCAGCCTCTACATCTTTTCTACTTTTAAGTGCATTTGTACACAGTTCATTTTTAGTAAGTGTCATCTTAAAATCAGTCTTAGGATATGTTTTATCTGCAATTTGTGCTTACCTGCTTTGGTTGTGGCTAACGAGTTGGGATGAAAACTTGAAGCCCATCAAACCTAAGAACAGGAAATACTGGAGGGTTTTTCAGTGGATCGCAACAGGATTATTATGGTCAAGCTGGTTAACACACGGTATTTCTAATGTAGCCATATTCTTACCAAGAAAGCTAGACCTAGAAATCACGTGTATAGTTGCTGTATTTTTGGTAGTAAGTTTGGGGTTTTTGTTTAGAAATAGAGGAGGAAAAGTGCAAGATATTGTATTGTCTAAAACAAGCACAGTATATGTAAGAAGTGCTACTTATATAGACTTGTTCTATGCGTTAGTACTTTATTTTTTTAAAGAATACAATCATGTTCCAATGAGTACAACTTGGGTATTTGTGGGAATATTAACTGGAAGAGAACTAGCCTTTTCAAGTAGAATGAAAATGAATCATAGCATTGGGGAGACTTTTCCTATTGTTAAAAAAGATTTTTTCAAACTGATGGCAGGTTTAATTGTTTCAGTAGTCGCAGCTTTTCTTATTGAATACCTAGAAATATTTTTGTTAGCTAGCTAGTTGATAAGATATTATCAAGAGTACTTTTTAAATCTGGATAAGAGTATTTGAAACCTTCGTTGCGAATCTTTTCAGAAGAAATTCTACTCCCGTTTAAAAGTATGGTCGACATTTCTCCAAAGACTAGTTTCAAAACAAAGGCAGGTGCCGAAATTGGAATGTAAGGTCTTTTGATTGACTTGGCAAGTAGTTTAGAGAAAGAGGTATTTGTTTGGTGTTCAGGGGCTACTCCGTTATAGGCACCATTCATTTTAGGATCCTCTATGGCTTTTATAAAAATTTTGCACAAATCATCTACATGAATCCAAGGCATGTATTGTTTTCCTGATCCTAAAGGAGTTATTACAGGTGTTTTCATTTTTTTTAGAGCGCCGCCTTGTTTGCTTAAGACTACTCCAGTTCTAACGATACAAGTACGGATATTCTCTTCTTGAAATTTTAAAGCGGCTTTTTCCCACTCTTTACAGATAAATCCCAAAAAGTCATCTGCAGGTTGGTGATTTTCTTCAAATATGGTTTCTGAAGTTACCGAGCCATAATAACCGATTGCCGAGGAAGAGGCAAAAGATTTTAAAGGAATTTGTAACTCTTTTATTTTATTGAGTAACAAGTTAACCGATTGTACTCTACTGTCTAAAATGACTTTTTTTCTACTCGCAGACCATCTTTTATCTGCGATTCCTGCTCCGGCTAGATGAATGATATGATCGACATTTTCAAAAGCTTTTTCATCAATACTCCCAGTGGTAAGATTCCATAAAAAAGTAGCAAATTTACTGTTGTTGTTTTCTTTTCTACTTAAATGCCTTACCTCATGACCTTTCATTTGCAATAAGGTTGATAATCGATTTCCTATTAGTCCAGAACCTCCAGTAATTAAAATTGTACTCATAAGATAAAAATACAAAAACCGCAGCCAATGAACTGCGGTTTTCACAATCTTCTGAAGGGAGATTATTTTACTTCCTTCATAACATTATTAATCAATGTTTTTAAATGATTTTTGTGAGCTTTGGTGGAAATATTTCCAGTACCATTGCTTACCCAAGTCTTGATATTTTTTAAATTATACAAAGCCATAGATTTTGAAGCAGGTGTAAATCGATTGGCTGTTCTACCTGTAAGCATAGAAATCAATCTTTTTACATAAGCAACCTGTAAATTCTGACGGAAGGAATTGATATTTCCATATACATCTGGTTTAAACATGGCATTGTTTAGATCCGTCATGAAAGTTGATAATTTGTATTTGTTTCCGTACAATTCAGAATCAGAAATTCTTTGTAATGTATTTGGGTGCATGATGTGTGCCAATACTCTTGTCTGATAACTCAAAATTTGTGCATGAATTTTTGGGTCTTCAGGTCCTCCGAAGAAATTAAATCCTCTTCTTTGTCTTGCTAAATAATTGTAGAGGTCTTTAGGTGCTTTGAATGCATTTGGAGCAAAAACATACTTTTTCAGAGCATTAAAAGCTCTTTTTTGATCTTCTAAACTTACTGGAGTATAAGGTTGCTTACCATCTTTTTGACCGTAGTTAGAACGCTCTACATAAACCCCACCTATGAATCTAGAGATGACATCCCCAGCTCTGGCTGCTTGACCATTTAAAGTGTAGTAGGCTCTTCTTAAATCTTCATAAGTTTCTCCGTCTTTTGAAAAACGACCTTTGATTTTTCCCATCATATCGTTCACCAATTTAAATCGGTTGATGGAATAAGTAATTTGATCATTAGATAAATCACCTGTCATCACTCTAGGGTCAATTGCTTTTCCAGGAGAGCGCATGTCATCAGCATCATTTCCAAAAATCAACTGAGGTTCCGTAGAACGGTTTAACAGTGTATTTCTTTCTGAATCACTATTGAAAGGCGTGTATCCAAATTGAATCGCCCATACATCATAGGGACCTACGTTCATATCTTCATACTGACCTTGCTTAGAACGATCATTCGTCAGGTTGATTCCTGCATAATCCATCACAGAAGCAGTCAATGCTTTTCCTTTAATAAAGTTCGCATCCGCTAATTGTTCTGGAGAGAACAATTGACTCGCTTTCATATTGTGATTCAGTCCCAATGTATGACCAACTTCGTGCATGATCAAAGACTTCATCGCTTGTTTCTTAAGTGCATCCATTTCAAGGTCTGAAGCTCCAGTAGCTTGAAGAACAGTACTTCCTAGCATTAAGTTTTGGTGCATTTCATGTCCAGCGGAACAGGTTAAGAAGTTCTCTTTGTGAGAATGCTTTTTTATTTCTAACTCTTCTTCAGTCTCTAAGTGCATATTTTCTGCAGCAGTATTGAAAAGTTTATCATAGAACACTCTGTTGGTAAAGTGAACGTACTCTAACATAATATCCGCGCCTAAAATTTCTCCTGTTCTAGGGTTTACAAAACTAGGTCCATATCCTCCAAAAGGAGGGTTAGGAGAGGAGGTCCACCGTAAGACATTGTAGCGAACATCACCTGCATCCCATTCGGCATCATCCGGTTGTACTTTTACCACCATCGCATTTTTGAACCCTGCTTTTTCAAAAGCTGAGTTCCACGCCAAAACACCTTCTTTAATAGTTTCTCTCCACTTCATCGGAGTCGTATTTTCAATCCACCAAGTAATTGGTTTTACCGGTTCAGAAACAGCAGCGTTAGGATTTTTCTTTACCAGTCTCCATCTGTGAACCAAATCTCTAAAGTTAGTTGTCCCAGTAGCTGTCATATCATTAGTCTGGGTTAAGAAATATCCTACTCTTGGGTCATCCAAACGGATATCATAGCCATCATCAGGCATGTTCATGAATGTGTGAAATACTTTGATGGAAACATTTCTTCCATCAGTAACAGCAGCCGATCCGCCATTTAAAACCCCTGGATTGCTGTATACATATTCAGTTTTTACGTTGGTATTTTCAGGATAATTTTTGATTTCATTGATTTTAGACTTGTTTTTGTCAAACCGTCCTAAAGTAAAAGCAAAAGGAGATCTTCCTGGGAATCTCGGCCCTTTTACACGCGTAAACACCTCAGACAAAAACAATCCATTGGCATCGATTAGATATTCGCCTTTCTCTTTGTCATGTACCAATACTTTACCACTAGCAACTACGGCATCACTGGTGTTGGCTTCAGCTGCTCTGTGGATTGCATTGTTCTTATCGAAGTAGAAATTGGTGTTAGGAGCAACAAACTCAATTTTGTTGAAGTATTTTTTAATGTTAAAAACACTAGAACCTCGGTAAGACCCTCTAAAAGCACCTGCTTCTGTAACTCCATCTGCAATTTGAGCGAAATAGATATAGTCTTTGTTCAACTGATCCTCTTTCACTAGAAGCTTTACAGCACCCGTTATAGTGTCTTGAAAAATGGTAAAAAGGCCTTCAATCTTACGGCTTTTTTTAGTAAGCGAAGCGACTGTTTTTTTCTTTGGTTTTGGCTTAGGTTTGGGTGTGGTTTGCTCGGTTTTACCTTTGTTCTTTTTTCTACGCTTTTTTCTTTGAGCATCTGCGTCTTGTACTCCTACAATAGCAAATATTAGTACAAATGACCATAGAATTCGATAATTTCTAGAGTTTGTGATTTTCATGGTTTGTGTATTGATTAATATAACTTAGCAAGTTAAAAGATACAACGATTTGTCATAGTTAACAAACTGATAAAGTTTTTCTATGCTAATACCTAGAACTGAAAAGTTTTTGTAATAGATTTTTTGTTTATAGCTATAGGCTATAAATTGTTAAGAAGTGTACAATTTTTTTGAGGAAGTAAAAAAATATGTATTTTTGCTTTTAAGAATTGACTAGAAAAAGTTGCTGTGAATCATCAACTTATGTTTTAAAGTAATATAACTAGGGTTACGCCCCTTTTATCCTCTCCCTTACTTTAGAGTCGTGCTAGACATGGCCTCTTTTTTCTTTTCAATAAAAAGAATGAATAACTAATGTTTAAAAATTTGTTTTATGAGAAAACGATTGATTTATGCAATACTACTCAGTGTTGTAGGATTAGGTTATGGTCAAGAACTACCTAAGATTGTTCCTCCCTCGCCGCAAGCTTCATCCTTTCAGGTGTATGGGAATACGCAGGTGAATAATTATACGGGATCAGCGAATGTTAGCATTCCCATTTTTACCATTAAAGAAGGTGATTTGAGTTTGCCTATCTATCTCAAGTATACAGGAGGCAATGGAATCAAAGTAGAAGAGATTGCCAGTTGGACAGGACTGGGCTGGACCCTCAACGCAGGAGGTAGTATCTCTAGAACTATTCGAGGAGTGGCTGACGAAGATCCCTTTAAGCTTGGATTTTTAAAACGAACCTCTGGGGTTCCTCACCCTACAGCTGCCAATGCGAATGAGTTAAACGACATGGCTGCCAATTTAAAAGACAGTGAGCCTGATAAGTTCATGTACAACTTTATGAACGGTTCAGGAAGCTTCTTTTACGATCATAACAGCAACATCTACTTCAAACCTATGAGTAAGATCAATGTGAGTTATACAGAAGGAGTTGACCCTGAAACACCTTATTCTGGATTTTTAACCACAGGTCATTCCGTAATCAAAGACTTTACCATTAAGGATGAGTATGGAAACAGTTTTTTCTTTGATGAAAAAGAACGTTCCAATACTTTTAGTTACACCAACTATCCCAATCCACCGACATTTAGCGATACAAGAGGATTTCCATCTACCTGGTACATAAAAAAGATTAAAAACCGTATAGGAAAGGATTCCATCAACTTTGAGTATGATCCATTCAACTACAAATTAAAAAGATTGCAAACCACCATTTCTGATAATTTGAATCAGCTTTCTTATACGTCGACTGCCTATATCAGCAAACGACTCAAAAAGATTACTTACTCGGGAGGTAGTGTGGAATTTATAGCCTCATCAGCCAATAGAAAAGACCTAGAGAACAACAAGTACTTGGATTATATTTTAATCAAAGATATGCATGGAAACACCATCAAAAGAATCCAATTCAAGTACAAATACATGACTCCAACTGGACTAGTGGATGTCAATACCAGTCTAACCTATAGTGAATCGAACCGATTGATCTTAACAGCCATCCAAGAGTGTGCAGATGGAGGAGTAAACTGCAAGCCAGAAACCAAGTTTACCTATGATACGACACACCTGCTACCCGCTAGAGATTCCAAAGCACAGGATCATTGGGGTTATTACAATGGGCAAAACTCCAATACTACTTTAGAACCCAAACATTATGCTGTTTGGGCAAATGGATTGAATTCTACTTGGACTATCACTCCACATGGAAGTGCCAATAGAGAACCAAGTTTCGCCCATACAAAGAGTGGAGTACTTACTCAGATTGAGCATGCTACAGGAGGGAAGTCTGTATTCAACTATGAATCTCATACCGCAGTGAGCAACAAGGTTTCGGGAGTAATGTCAAATCTAAACATCAAAATGAATAATCCAGGAGCAGCAAACAAAGTTCCTTTTACGGTCTCCTTATATTCGGAACCTAACCCAAAGACAAAACTTTATGCTCCCAGCGTAGGGACTTCTTCACTAAATCCACCTCTCTGTGGTATTAGAATACATATTGAAAAGAATGGAGTTGACTTATTTAGTTTATCACCCTCATCCAATCCTATGTTGAGCCCAATTCTTGGCCATGAAAAGTTAATTGAATCTGGTACTTACCACGCTTGGTATGAATTAGAATCAGGTTGTACGCAAGGGCCAGAGCTAACAGAAATTGTCTTAGCATGGTACAATGAAAGTAGCTCCCCAACGAAAACCATTGGAGGACTTCGACTTGAAAGTATTGTTGATTATTCTGATGCAACAACTGTTGCTTCCAAAAGAAACTTCAATTACAATGGAGATACAGGAGTGACTTCAGGAAGAATAGTAAATGCACCCAGATATTATGGAATTCGAATTTCACCACCTCCAACTCCAAACTCACCTGATATTTTTCCTGTAGGTTACGATCGTTATGTCAACTCTGCCGTTCCTTTAGGAGTGACACAAGGAAGTCATGTAGGGTATGGAAAGGTAACTGTAACGAGAGTCGATACACAGAACAACGACAACGGAAAAGAAGAATTCTATTACACCACTGCTGATATTGCTACAGGCTACACAGATAATTCTGCGAGTATTAATCCTTACTCAGGATCTCCTTACAATCTTACCTATCAAGGAAGAGTTATTGAAGGATACCCTAGAGCAGAAACTGATAGCAGAGACTTTGTAAGAGGTACTTTAACCAGGCATATTATAAGTAAGCGTACAGGAAGTACCTACGATACCATTCAAGAGACGATCAATACAAATGATCTAGTTTCCTTCAGTAATAGTGCCTTGAATCCAGGATTACAATACATTGGAAACTTTACACGAACTGTAAGAGGAATTAAAGTGCGTTCTAATGGATACCTTACCTATTACGACATTTATTCGGGGTACAATCTACCTAGCCAAACGATAACCAAGCGATACAATGCAGGAGGGATGCTACAAGAAACTACTACGCAAGATTATGATAGAAATGGGGAAGGTTTTGCGACTCATTTTGTACCTATCAAAAGTACTTTCAGTGATAGTCAGGGAATAACTCATGAAACACAAACTACCTATGTGTTTAACAAAACAAGTAAGACGGCTGCTGAGGCGGCTTTAGAAACTCAAAAAGCAATCTATCTGCCATTAAAGACAAAAAGTATCAAAGGAGGAATAAAACTTTCTGAGCAGTATACTGTGTATTCGAATTTCTCAGGAGATTATTTGCCAGGGGTAGTACAAGCCTCCAAAGGAAATCTTGCAATGGAAGACAGAATCGTGTATCATTCTTATTATGCCAATGGCAATGTGAAAGAAGTGAGCAAAAAAGATGGGACTCGTATTGTCTATATCTGGGGATATAATGAATCGATTCCTGTAGCCAAGATCGAAGGAGCCAACTTTTCGGACATTCCTACTGCGACCTACAACAGTATTTTAACGGCTTCTAATGCTGATAACGATATCTCAGCAAACGAAGGAGCACTTAGAACTGCCCTAAATGCGCTAAGAAGTGTTTCAGCACTCTCAAGTGCGCAGATCACCACTTTTACTTACGATCCTTTGGTGGGAGTGACCAGTATTACCGATCCAAGAGGTCAGGTAATCTATTACAAGTACGATGCTTTTAACCGTTTGGTTCAAGTGATTGATCAAAACGGGCACATCGTGAGTGAAAATCAGTACCACTATAAAAATTAGAAG
>JANQMD010000013.1 GCA_028280265.1 Flavobacteriaceae bacterium | reverse complement strand
CAAACTTCTCAATGAACTCCCCGTGAAAACGGACCGCAAAGATAGTACACTATAAACCCCACAACCAAATATTTCTTTACTTTTTTTTCAAGTTTTTCTAATCAGTTAAACATCAAATATTTACCCAAGCACACCAACTTATTTATTCTAGAACGAACCTTTTTAGCCAGAGAAAACTATATTTTATTGTATTCATTTTAGTTTTCTAATATCTTTGCAGCTTCATTATTATATAATATCAAGTACATGATCAATATTACGCTACCTGATGGTAGCATTAAAGAGTTTGAAAGCGGCATCAATTCTATAGATGTTGCTAGAAGCATTAGTGAAGGTTTGGCAAGAAATGTGATTTCTGCAAGTTTTAATGGAGACACCATTGAAACGACCACCCCATTAACCTCTGATGGATCATTAATATTGTATACATTTAATGATGCTGAAGGCAAAAAAGCCTTTTGGCATTCTTCTGCCCATGTTTTGGCTCAAACTGTTTTGGAGTTTCACCCGAATGCAAAGCTAACTATAGGTCCTGCAATTGATAACGGATTCTACTATGATATTGATCTTGGTGAGGAAACGATTTCAGAAAAAGATTTTCCTTCCATAGAAAAGAGATTTTTAGAGTTAGCAAGAGGGAAGCATGAATTTACAATGCGGTCTGTTTCAAAAGCTGATGCACTGTCCTTATATAAGGAAGAAAATAATCCTTACAAAGTAGAGCTCATTGAAAACCTAACGGACGGAGATATTACATTTTGTGATCATAGCGATTTTACAGATTTGTGCCGTGGTGGACATATTCCAAATACAGGAATTATCAAAGCTATTAAGATCATGAATGTTGCTGGGGCTTATTGGCGAGGTGATGAAAAGAACAATCAACTAACACGTATTTATGGAATCTCATTTCCAAAACAGAAAATGCTGACTGAGTATTTAGAGTTGATAGAAGAAGCTAAGAAAAGGGATCATAGAAAACTAGGTAGAGAATTAGAATTATTTGCTTTCTCACAAACTGTTGGTCAAGGACTCCCTTTATGGCTTCCCAAAGGCGCAGCATTGAGAGAAAGATTAGAAAACTTCTTGAAAGCGGCTCAAAAGAAAGCTGGATACCAAATGGTGATGACTCCACATATCGGTCAGAAAGATTTGTATGTAACCTCAGGACATTATGCCAAGTACGGAGAAGACAGTTTTCAACCTATCACAACTCCAAAAGATGATGAAGAATTCTTATTAAAACCGATGAATTGTCCACATCATTGTGAAGTTTATAATTTCAAACCTTATTCATACAAAGACTTACCAGTAAGATTTGCAGAGTTTGGCACTGTATATCGATACGAACAAAGTGGTGAATTACACGGGTTAACTCGTGTTCGTGGATTTACTCAGGATGATGCACATATTTTTTGTACTCCTGAACAACTAGATGAAGAATTCAAAAATGTAATAGATCTCGTACTATATGTTTTTAGATCTTTAGGATTCGAAAACTTTACTGCGCAGGTTTCTGTTAGGGATCTAGAAAAACCTGAAAAGTATATTGGTTCTGTTGAGAATTGGGAAAAATCTGAACAAGCAATTATCAATGCTGCCAAAGACAAAGGTCTGGATTATGTGATAGAGGAAGGTGAAGCAGCGTTTTACGGACCCAAATTAGATTTCATGGTGAAAGACGCCTTGGGAAGAAGTTGGCAATTGGGAACCATCCAAGTCGACTATAACCTGCCTGAGCGCTTTGATCTGACCTACAAGGGATCAGACAATCAATCTCACAGGCCTGTAATGATTCATAGAGCTCCGTTTGGATCTATGGAAAGATTCATTGCCATCTTATTGGAACACACAGGAGGAAATTTTCCGTTATGGCTCACCCCAGAACAAGTTATCATCCTGCCAATCAGTGAGAAATATCAAAAATATTCTGAAAAAGTTTTACATTTGTTGGAAAATTCCGAAATTCGCGCCCTCGTAGATAGCAGGAATGAAAAGACAGGAAGAAAGATTCGTGATGCAGAAGTAAGTAAGGTTCCTTTTATGGTGATTGTTGGAGAAAAAGAAGAAAGTGAAGGCACTGTATCTGTTAGAAAACACGGAGAGGGAGATTTGGGAACATTTACAATTGATGAATTTGTTGCCTTAATCAAAGAAGAAATAAGTAAAACAATTGTAGAATTTAAAAATTAGTAACAACCCCTGCAAAACAGGATAAAATTTATAAGTCATAGCAATACGAAGAAAAAGGTCTAGAGGACCAGCAAGAATTATCAAAGAAGACCAACACAGAATCAACGAAAAAATTAAATATGTTGATGAAGTTAGAGTAGTGGGCGAAAATGTAGAAGTTGGTGTTTACCCTTTAGCCAGAGCTAAAGAAATGGCTAGAGAGCAAGGATTAGATTTAGTTGAAATTAGTCCAAAAGCAAAGCCTCCGGTTTGTAAAATCATTGATTACAAAAAGTTCTTGTATGAGCAAAAGAAACGTGAAAAGGCTTTAAAGGCGAAAGCTACTAAAGTAACCATCAAAGAAATTCGTTTTGGACCTCAAACTGACGAGCATGATTATGAATTTAAAAAGAAACATGCTATTAAGTTCTTACAAGACGGTGCGAAATTAAAAGCATTTGTATTCTTTAAGGGACGTTCAATTATCTTTAAAGAACAGGGTCAAATTTTATTATTGCGTTTGGCTCAAGAATTAGAGGAGTATGGTAAGTTAGAGCAAATGCCAAAACTTGAAGGTAAGCGTATGATTATGTTTATCGCTCCAAAGAAAACAAAATAAGTTAAAAGTTGGAAAGTTAGAAACTTAAGTAGAATTACACTTTCAACTTTTGGCTTTTAAACTTTTCAACTAAAAATATATAAGCGAGAAATAAAAACGAAGGAGAGATGCCTAAAATGAAAACAAAATCCAGTGCAAAGAAACGTTTTAAGTTGACAGGTTCTGGTAAAATCAAAAGAAAGCACGCGTTTAAAAGTCATATCTTAACAAAGAAGTCTAAGAAACGTAAGCTTAAATTGACTCATGATACATTAGTTCATAAGTCAGATGAGGCGAATATTAAGCAACAATTATCGTTGAAATAATTTCGCAAGGGAATTTAATTATTAACCATGGAGCTAGGCAACTAAGAGTTTTGAGTTATGAGTGTTGAGTTACGAGTTAAATTTTACAAAAATTCGTAATTGAAAATTAAAAATTCATAATTAAATAAGCCGCCTACTACAAAAACAATTTGAATTATGCCAAGATCAGTAAATTCAGTAGCTTCAAGAAATAGAAGAAAGAAAATCTTGAAGCAAGCAAAAGGTTACTTCGGACGTAGAAAAAACGTTTATACAGTAGCAAAAAATGCGGTTGAAAAAGCAATGCTATATGCATATAGAGACCGTAAAAATAACAAGAGAAACTTCCGTTCATTATGGATTCAGCGTATCAATGCTGGAGCACGTTTACACGGAATGTCTTACTCTCAGTTTATGGGAAAATTAAAAGCTAATAATATCGAGTTAAACCGTAAGGTTTTAGCAGATTTAGCTATGAATAACCCAGAAGCTTTTAAGGCAATCGTAGAGAAAGTAAAATAATCATTCATTCGCTTATACTAAAAAGCCCAAACGATAAGTTTGGGTTTTTTTATTTAAATTTCGCATCACTAACCTCATCAACCATGAAAATACTCAAGTCCCTACTCATTGTATTTTGTATATTTCTTTCAATTTCTGTTCAAGCTCAACAGAAAAAAGATACGTTGACTATTCTTGAAAAGTTTGATAAAATATATAGAATTTCAACTTCTTATCAAGAATATAAAGTCATCAGCAAAGAGAGGTATCGTAATTTAAAAAATCAAGTTGCTGATTCCATAAAAGACTTAAAATCTAAAGTACTTTCTAATCAACGTCAAATTGAGAGTCAAAAAGACAGCATCAATGGTATCAAAAAAATAGCGGCTACATTCGAAACTGATTGGAGACAGACTTTGGCTCAAAAAAATAGCATTCGGTTTCTAGGAATCGAATTTTCAAAAAGCACTTATAATATTATTGTTTGGTCTATTATAACCATATTATTGGTGTTCCTTTTGTACTTCATGTATCGCTTTAAAAACAGCAATGTGCTTACTACAAATGCAAAATCTGACCTCATCGATTTGGAACAAGAATTTGCAATTCACAAAAAGAAATCGCTGGAGAGAGAGCAAAAATTACGTCGCCAATTACAAGACGAAATCAACAAACAAAGAGGGGTTTAAGTCTTCTTTTTTAGCATTTTACAAAATGTTATCAACACGAAAACGTTGTATTGAACGCTATTTTTTTTGAGGGTATCAATCCGGTATTGAATTTTGCTACTTTTGATTTTATCAAACTAAAAATCAGACGTAAGAATGCAAAATCAGAAGCGTGTTGTTCTTGAAAATATCAGACCACAAATCAATCAAGGTACTGTCTTTATCAAACGAGTTCTCGATGAATTGGTAGATGTAACTGCAGATGTTCTTGTTGATGGTCACGACAAAATTCAAGCAAGTATTTTATACAAACACCAAAAAGAAAAAGTTTGGAGAGAGGTAAGAATGCATCATGTAGATAACGATGGTTGGGCCGCTACTTTTCAAGTTCAAAAGCAAGGATTTTATTCATACAAACTTCAAGGCTGGGTAGATGATGCCTTAAACTGGCAATATGGTATTGGAAGAAAAATTAGCGACAATCAACATGTAAAGTCAGAACTGTTAGAAGGCATTGAGTATCTAAAGCCTCTCTTGAAAGAAGCAAATAAAACAGAAAAAAAATACTTACAACACGTCATTTCTATTTTTAAATCTGATGAAGATTACGAGAAAGCGATCAAAGAAGCAATTAGCGATCAACTAGAAACTATTTTCACAAAATATCCCGCTAAGTTTTTGATGAACGAATCTCAAGAGTTTCAGGTGTATGTAGATAGAAAGAAAGCACGTTTTAGTACTTGGTATGAATTCTTCCCTAGATCATCTTCAGAGGATGAAGGAACACATGGAACTTTTAAAGATTGTCATAGATTGCTCCCCAGAATTGCTGAAATGGGATTTGACACCCTGTACTTCCCTCCTGTTCATCCTATTGGAGAAGTCAATAGAAAAGGAAAAAACAATACGACTGAGGCAGAAGATGGAGATGTGGGGTCTGCCTGGGGTATTGGTTCAAAGCAAGGGGGGCATAAAGATATTCATCCAGAATTAGGAACTGTAGAAGATTTTAAGGAGTTGGTAAAAGCGGCCAAAGGTTTAGGTATCGATGTTGCTATGGATTATGCCTTACAGGCAGCTCCTGATCATCCGTGGGTGACAGAGCATCCAGATTGGTTCAAATGGAGACCCGATGGAACGGTTCAATATGCAGAAAACCCTCCAAAGAAATACCAAGATATTTTACCTATCTACTGGGAAAGCAAAGACTACAAAAATCTGTGGAAAGAATGTTTGGAGATCCTTTTTTATTGGATTGATTGTGGTATTGAGGTTTTTCGTGTAGACAATCCTCACACAAAGCCCTATTATTTCTGGAATTGGATTATCACTGAAGTCAAGAAAAAACATCCAAATGTACTGTTTTTGGCGGAAGCATTTACCAAACCAAAAGTCATGGAGCAACTGGCAAAGCAAGGCTATACTCAATCGTATACCTATTTTACATGGAGAAATACAAAACACGAGTTGATTGAATACATGAAAGATTTGACCAAAACGGATCGTAAAGAATACATGCGACCTAATTTCTGGCCAAATACTCCTGACATCAATCCATATCACCTTCAAGGGGCCAACGAATCAAAATACCTGCAACGTTATGCATTGGCTGCTACCTTGAGCTCAAATATTGGAATCTATGGACCTGTTTTTGAGCAAATGATCGATGAGGCCATTCCAGGCAAAGAAGAGTATTATATGTCTGAGAAGTTTCAGCTATGCCATTATGATTGGTTTCAAGAAAATAAGCTGACAAAATTAATCGGTAGTATCAATAAGATACGTCATCATCATGCATCTTATCAGCAAACCAATAACATTCAATTTTGTCATATCGAAAATGAAAACCTCATTGCTTTTTACAAGTGGGATGATGAAAAAACTGATGAAACATTAACCGTAATCAGTTTAGATCCGTATTACATGCAATCTGGCCACGTTCAGCTTCCAATGCATGAGCTCGGTATTCAACAGGGACAACAAGTTCAGGTTCATGATCTCATTACCGGAAATAGTTACAATTGGTATGATGAGTGGAATTATGTGGAGCTACATCCTACACTCCCCTTTCACATCTTTAAAATAAAGAAATAGGCATGTCTAAAAGATCAGCTACCAAAAAAGAAGTTTCCATTTTTAGTGCCAAAAGCAACTGGAATGATTTGATAGAGAATAAAGACTTTATCAAAGTCTTTTTAGCTGATGTTTTGGAGGAGTACATCCAAAAACAACGCTGGTATGGAGGAAAATCTAGCAAACTAAAATACATAGAGCTAAGAGAATACTTTCGCATTCAGCAACACGGAGAGGTCTATTTTGGACTGCTCTTAGAAGTGAACTTTGCTGAGGCTTTCTATCATCATTATTTTCTTCCTATCGCTTTTGTTTCTGACGAATCATTCGCAGAAGAAAATAGAATTCTTCCAATCAAATTAAAAGATCAAGATGGTTTTATCATCGATGCCATTTATTTAGAGGCATTTCGAAAACTAGCTTTCGAAAGAATTTCAACTGCTCTGCCAATCGACAAGACCAAAGTACAGTATCATAAATCAGAAAATTACGAAGTTGTCCCCTATCAATCTTCTCGGTTTATAGGAGTAGAGCAAAGTAATACTTCCATTATTTACAACGAGCAATATATCTTAAAATTCTTTCGTAGAATTTATGCAGATAAGAATCCTGATTATGAAATGAGTCGATTTTTGTCGGACAAGAAAGATTTTAAGAATACGCCTCCTTATATGGGAAGCATCAATATTATTGATTCTGATAGTACATACATTACCATAGCGTTGATGCAAAAGTTGGTTTCTAACCAAGGAGATGCATGGGATTATTTCTTAAAAGAAATTCATAAGATTTATCAAACGATCGATCAAAAAAACATTGAAATACAGAACCTTCCCAAGGTTGAATTATTTGGCCGTCTCAAGATCAATGATCTTCCAGCAGAAATCATTGACTGGGCAGGATTGAATATTTTATTAAAGGTGCGATTATTGGCCCAACGAACTGGTGAGATGCATGCTGCATTGGGTTCTGAATTTGAAGAAACAGCTTTTACACCTACGCAGTTCAATGGCGACTATACCGTTTGGTTGAAAAACAGGTTGACTTATATGTTTCAAAACCGATTGAACATGACAGAAAACAATCTGCACAAATTGGATGGAGCTGCGCTCGATTTGGCAAAAGAATTCTTAGATCAGAAAAATGAAATCCGAAAACGCCTGGTTAGTTTTGATTGGACCAAGCTGAAAGGAGAACGCATTCGAATTCATGGAGATTATCATTTGGGTCAAGTATTGGTTCAAGAGCATGACTTTTGCATCCTTGATTTTGAAGGAGAGCCTGAGAGCACAATTCGAGATAGAAAAGTAAAACAACCTCCTCTAAAAGACGTTGCTGGATTGTTTAGATCGTTTCACTATGCCATCTATTCAACTATTTTTAGCCACAAAGATGAGTATCAGAAATCACCTGAAGAGCTCTTTGAATTTGGAGAGCTTCTGTACAGATATTTTGTTGCCATTTTCATGGAAACATACATTGTAACCATACAAGGAGAAAACCTCAATTTGGGCTACAATCAAGAACGCGTTTTTATTCTCAAATATCACTTATTAGAAAAAGCTATCTATGAATTGGGTTATGAATTAAACTCAAGACCTAGATGGGCCATTATCCCCTTAACGGGAATTCAGAATATTTTGAACAACTAATTATGGCTTACACACAAGCACACAGTCTTTTTACAGAGTTTGATATCAACTTATTTAAAGCAGGAAAGCATTATCGCCTCTATGAGAAATTTGGTTCTCATATCGTTGAAGTTGATGGTATCACAGGAACTTATTTTGCTGTTTGGGCTCCTAGCGCAAAGAATGTTTCAGTCATAGGAGATTTTAATTTTTGGGTGGAAGGAGATTACCAACTCAATGTTCGTTGGGACGGTAGTGGTATTTGGGAAGGTTTCATTCCTGGAGTAGGAAAAGGAAATCTCTACAAGTACAAAATACAAAGCCACCATAACGATTCTACTGTTGAAAAATCAGATCCTTTTGCCAAAAGATGCGAGCATCCACCCAAAACTGCTTCTGTGGTTTGGAGTGATGATTATGCTTGGCAAGATGCCAAATGGATGAAAAATCGCAAGAAGAAAAATGCCTTAGATGCGCCCTTTTCTGTCTACGAAGTTCACTTAGGGTCCTGGAAAAAGAATACGGAAGAAAACAGATTTTTAAGTTATCGTGAAATGGCAGATGACTTGGTTGATTATGTGGCAGACATGAATTTTACACATGTCGAATTTATGCCTGTAATGGAATATCCTTACGATCCTTCTTGGGGGTATCAGCTAACTGGATATTTTGCACCCACTTCACGCTTTGGGTATCCAGATGATTTCAAATATTTGGTTGACAAATTTCACGAAAAAGGAATTGGAGTCTTATTGGATTGGGTTCCATCCCATTTCCCATCAGATGATCATGGATTGGGATTCTTCGATGGATCTCATTTATACGAGCACCCAGATAGAAGAAAAGGATATCACCCAGATTGGAAAAGTTTGATTTTCAACTATGGGAGAAACGAGGTAAAATCTTTTTTAATTAGCAATGCAATCTTCTGGCTAGATCAATTTCATGCAGACGGATTGCGAGTAGATGCAGTTGCCTCCATGCTATTCTTAGATTATTCTAGAGAAGATGGAGAATGGGAGCCAAATCAATATGGAGGAAGAGAGAATTTAGAAGCCATTGCCTTTATGAAGGAGATGAATGAGGCTGTTTATGAATCTTTTCCCGATGTTCAAACCATCGCTGAAGAGTCCACTTCTTTCCCAATGGTTTCCAGACCCACTTACATTGGAGGACTCGGGTTTGGAATGAAATGGATGATGGGTTGGATGCACGATACGTTACAGTATTTTGCCAAAGAGCCGATCTACAGGAAACACCATCAAAACGAATTGACTTTCAGTTTAAACTACGCTTTCACAGAAAACTTTATGTTGCCACTTTCACATGACGAAGTGGTTTATGGAAAGCAATCTATCTTAGGGAAAATGCCTGGTGACGAGTGGCAGCGTTTTGCCAATTTGCGTTTGTTGTACAGCTTCATGTATACACATCCAGGAACCAAACTGTTATTTCAAGGAGGAGAGTTTGGCCAATCTAGTGAATGGAACTTTCAACAAAGTTTGGATTGGCATTTGTTAGAATATGATGTTCACAAAGGAGCTCAAACCTGTGTAAAAGCGTTGAACACTTTGTATAAAAAAGAAAAAGCGCTGTACCAACATCAGTTTACAGCAGAAGGATTTGAATGGATCAATCACAGCGATCATGAGAGCTCTGTGATTTCATACATACGAAAAGGAAAAGCAGAGAAAGACGATGTCATTATCATCTGCAACCTCACTCCTATTCCACGAGAGAACTACCGAATTGGAGTTCCAAGGTCTGGAGTATTGAAGGAAATTTTTAATTCTGATGCCAAGAAATTTAATGGAACTGGAGACTATCACAACAAGAAAGTTCAGACTCAAGAAATCGGATGGAATTACAGAGAAAATTCTGTTGAATTAACCTTACCTCCATTGGGAATGATGGCTTTTAAGTATGTGAGCTCTGCTAAAAAGTGACAGGCTTGTCAAATTGAGCCTGCCTTGTCAGCAGGCAGGCCTGACGAAGTTTTTAAATTTTTTCATACACTCTTCTCCAAATACGCCCAAGTAAAATTAGGGTGATGTCCGTCTCTTCTTACCATTTTCACCCAAAGTAAGGTCATGTGCTCTAAATGCAATGCCTGATCTAGTTTTCCTGTATCGAGCATATCAAAACCTAAATCATTTACCAGAGGTTCAAGTTGCTTTTTAGCGCTCGAATCATTTCCTGCTATCATCATCACAGGTTTTACATTGTATTTCGGAAAAATAGTATTTTGAAAATTCTCAAATCCATAAATGGTAAAAGCTTTGACCACTTTTGCTGATGATGCCCATTCTTGAACTTTCTCTGCTCCAGAAACTTTACTACTCAAACCATGAGAGATTCCTGCTCCCACTGGATTCGTGCAGTCTACTAAAATCTTTCCTTGGAAATCCAGTTGTGTTAAGATGCTTTCGTTAGCTGAAAAAGGAGTTGCTAAAAAAAACATCTCCGCTTCTTGAATAGCTTCTTGAACTCCAACTACCTGAAAGCTTTCATTTGATTCTAAGGCTTTTTGAACACTCTTTGATGTTTGGTCGTTACTCACTACTAGAATCTTATGTCCTTTCTTTTGAAGGTTATTCGCCAAGGCAAATCCTACATTTCCTATCCCGATGAATGCAATTTTCATTATAATTCATTTAATTGTTGTACAACCATTTTCGCCGCTGCATATCCTGAATTTTGCTGCTGACCAGTAATTAGATTTCCATCTGCAATCACATAGGAAGAAAATGGTGCTGCAACTTTAAAATTGGTGTTTTCTAGCTTTCTTGCCTCTGTCTCAATTCGATAAGGTTGAATTTTCATCCCAACAGCTTGATCTGCGAAATCTTCTTCGCTATCTGCAAAACCCGTCCATGTTTTCCCTATCACTAACAACTCTCCATTCGATGTTTTTGCTTCTAACAACAAAGTCGTAGAATGACAAACTGCTGCACTGGGTTTTCCAGATTCATAAAAGTCTGCAAATAATTTTTCTAGAGCTGAATTTCCTCTGAAGGTGTACATCGGCCCTTGGCCTCCCACCAAAAAAATCGCCTTATACTCATTTGCATTTACTTCCGTAATCTTTTTTGTAGAGTTTAAAAATTCTTGAAAGCTGTCTTGTTGCATAAAACCTAGAGAAATAACATCATGAGCTGCATAACCACTTTCATCTGTAGGATTGGAATAACCATCCATTTCAATCTTCCCTCCTTCTGTGGAGGCCAATTCAACTTCGTAGCCAGCTTCTTTAAATACCAATAAAGGATGTGTTAATTCTGCAGCCCAAAATCCAATGGGCCAGCCCGTTTGTTCAGAAATAGTTGGACTACTCGCCACCATCAATATTTTTCCTTTTGAAGGAGCTCCATGATAATGTACATATTCATTTGATTCAATAATTGTTTTCATTTTTTGTAATTTTTATTGGCACTGCCAAAGGGTTTAATACCCTGGAGGCTTGTCTCGAAATTAAATTTAGTTTTCTGTAAATGTATCGTGTGCTTACACCGATGTAATTTACTTTGCACAAAGTTATATTGAACTTGTTTTGATTCAATGACTTGACTATATTTGTTAGTAACTAACATCGCTGTAAGTATGCCCGAATTTATCAAAGACAAAAAACTCTATTACACTCCAGTTGAATATGTGTTTTCCAAGATTGGGGGAACTTATAAAATGCCCATTTTATGGCGAGTGAAAGACAAATCATGGCGCTATAACGAACTCAAGAAAAGTATTGGGCATATTTCAGATCGGATGCTAAGTAAAAATTTAAAAGAGCTCGTTGCAGATGGATTCATAAGTAAAGAAATCATTCCTGAAGTTCCTGTAAAAGTTGAGTATCAAATCACCGAAAAAGGGCAAAAATCCATTCCTATTATTTCTATGTTGCGTGACTATGGATTCAAGTTGATGAAGGAAGATGGAATTTCTGATAAGTAGCAAAGCTTTTACATCAATTTAGAAAAAGAACCTCTTGGCTTCTGACTTTAGGCTTTAAGCTCCAAAAGTCTGTAATCTTAACTACACCGTTATCGTTAAAAACACTTGAGTCTCTGTGATTTTTTCCTTTTTTTTACATACGAAAAATGATGCCGAATGATTGTTAATACTGAACTCGAATATAAAGGGAATCAGTTTCCCACACATATTGTAAATTATTCTAAAGACGTTGATACCCTAACTTTTACAGCTCATAATGGAGTTGTGCTTCAAGTGACTGTGGTAAGAGATAGTGTCATCCGTTTTCGTTATGCTACTACAGGAAAATTTGATACCGATTTTTCATACGGAATTACCATGTATGCAAGCCGTGGCTACAATAAACTAGAAGTGGTTGAAGAAAAAGATGTCTTTACCATCACTACCTCTAAATTGATTTGCAAGGTTACCAAAGCAAACATGCGTATCGCTTTGTATGATGCCAAAGATGGAAAGGTAATTAATGAAGATGAACTCGGTTTTCATTGGGAAGAAAGTTATCAGTGGGGTGGAAATATTGTGAAAATGAGCAAGGTTTCTCACAGGACCGAAAGTTATTATGGCCTAGGTGATAAGCCTGTTCAAGTGAGCTTAAAAGGTCGACGTTTTGAGAATTGGTCCACAGACTCCTATGCTTTCGGAAAAGATACCGATCCTATATACAAAGCCATTCCCTTTTACACAGGGGTTCACAACAATAAAGCTTACGGAATCTTTTTCGACAATACTTTTAGAAGTCATTACGACTTTGCTCACGAGCGGCGAAACATCACCAGTTTTTGGGCTGATGGTGGAGAGATGAATTATTATTTCATCTACGGCCCACAGCTAAATGATGTGATTGAAAATTATACAGACCTAACTGGAAAACCACACACACTACCTCCTCTCTGGGCATTAGGATTTCATCAATGTAAATGGAGTTACTATCCTGAAAGCAACGTAAAAGAAATTACTCAAAAATTCAGAGACTTGAACATTCCTTGTGATGCGATCTATTTGGATATTGATTATATGGATGGATTCCGTTGTTTCACTTGGGATAAAGACCGCTTCCCTGATCCTAAACGAATGGTTAAAGAGCTTGAGGACGATGGTTTTAAAACTGTCGTGATTATAGATCCAGGAATTAAGATCGATCCTGATTATCCTGTTTTTAAAGAAGCCTTAGACAAAGATTATTTCTGCAAACGTGCAGACGGACCTTATATGAAAGGAAAAGTATGGCCAGGAGATTGTTACTTCCCCGATTACACCAAACCTGAAGTTCGCGAATGGTGGTCTGGATTGTTTAAAGAGTTGATTGAAGATATCGGTGTAAAAGGTGTTTGGAACGATATGAATGAGCCAGCCGTGATGGAAGTTCCCAACAAAACCTTTCCAGACGATGTAAGACATGACTACGACGGAAATCCGTGTAGCCATAGAAAAGCACATAATGTTTACGGAATGCAAATGGCCCGTGCTACCTATCATGGGTTAAAGAAATATTGTTATCCGAAACGTCCGTTTGTGATTACTCGTTCCGCGTATTCAGGAACACAACGCTACACCTCAAGCTGGTTTGGGGACAATATAGCCACATGGGAACACTTGTGGATTGCAAATGTCCAAGCACAGCGTATGGCCATGTCTGGATTCTCATTCGCTGGAAGCGATATCGGAGGATTTGCTGAGCAGCCCCAAGGAGAATTGTTTGCCCGTTGGATTCAAATGGGAGTCTTCCATGTATTCTGCAGAGTCCATTCCTCAGGAGACCATGGAGATCAAGAACCCTGGGAGTTCGGAGATGAAATTACTGATATTGTCAGAAAATTCATCGAGCTGCGTTATCAGTTGTTGCCGTATTTGTACACAGCTTTTTGGAAATATGCAGAAGAAGGAACTCCAATTATCAAATCCTTGGTATTGTATGACCAAGAGGACATTCATACCCATTACAGAAGTGATGAGTTTCTCTTTGGAGATCAAATCCTTGTATGTCCAATTATGGAACCCAATGCAAAAGGAAGACGTATGTATATTCCAAGAGGAGAATGGTACAACTTCTGGACCGATGAACTAGTTGATGGAGGAAAAGAAATGTGGGTAGACGCCGATCTCGAAACGGTTCCATTGTTTGTAAAAGCAGGAGCAGTTATTCCAAAATATCCTGTACAACAGTATGTAGGTGAAAAAGAGTTTGATGAAATTACTTTGGACATTTATTACAAACAGGGAAAAGAAAAATCTCAATTGTTTGATGATGCGCATGACGGATTGGATTATAAGAAAGGGCGCTATAGTTTGCGTACTTTTAAAGTAACAGGAAAGAAGGATGAATTCATCTTACAGCAACACAAAGAAGGGAAATTTGATGCCAACTATTCTAAGTTTAATCTGGTATTCCACAACCTTCCTTTTATGATCACATCGATACAAATAGACAATGTAGAGATTTCTTTAAAGGATTTAAAAGTGAATGGTAAAAATTCTATTACCATAGATAAAGAATTTACCGAACTCCATTTGTTTGGGAAGTAAAAAGAATGTCATTTCGACTGAAATGGAGAAATCTAATAAAAGAGATTTTTCGGCTTCGCTCAAAATGACAAAGCAATGTTTCAAAGAGATTTCTTCTCATGCTTAAAACATGATCAGAATGATGTTAACTAAAAAAAACTCGCCGATTGCGAGGTTTATATTTCTTATTGTCACTTCGAGTAATTTTCTGTCAAACTGAGCTTGTCGAAGTTAAGAAAATTGTATCGAGAAGTTTTGCCCTAGGTAGTTCTCGATACAAATTCATTCGTTTTCAACTCGTGAATTCACTCGAACTAACATTATATCGTTTCTCCTAATTCTTTGAGCTTGTTCATGTTCTCAGCGAGCATCAATTCATCTATAATCTTCTGAATGTCTCCATTCACGATGTTAGACAAATCATATAATGTCAATCCAATTCTGTGATCAGTTACACGACCTTGTGGGTAATTGTAGGTACGTATTTTTGCCGAACGATCCCCAGAAGTAACCATGCTTCCTCTTTTAGCTGCATCGGCTTCTTGTTTCTTTGCTAATTCCAAGTCATACAAACGAGAGCGCAATACTTTAAAAGCTTTCTCCTTGTTCTTATGCTGTGATTTTTGATCCTGACATTGTGCTACCAAACCAGTTGGAATATGCGTCAAACGCACCGCAGAGTATGTGGTATTTACAGATTGCCCACCTGGACCTGATGAACAGAAATAATCGATACGTACATCTTTGGGGTTGATTTCTACGTCGAACTCCTCAGCTTCTGGAAATACCATACAGGTTGCTGCAGATGTATGAACACGACCTTGCGTTTCTGTTTGTGGTACACGTTGTACACGATGCACACCTGCTTCAAATTTTAGCGTTCCATATACATCTTCTCCAGAAACTTCAAATTGTATTTCTTTAAATCCTCCACTCGTTCCTTCGCTAAAATCCACTGTAGAAACTTTCCAACCTTTCCCTTCACAATATTTGGTATACATACGGAATAAGTCACCAGCAAAAATACTCGCTTCATCTCCTCCAGTTCCCGCACGTAATTCTACAACAGCATTCTTACTATCTTCCGGGTCTTTTGGTATCAACAAAAATTTGATTTCCTCCTCCAAAGCAGGAATTCTTCCATTGGCTTCATCCAATTCCATTTTGGCCATTTCCACCATTTCTGCATCTGAACCATCGGCAATAATTTCCTTAGCTTCATCGATATTTCCTAACAAAGATTCATATTCATTGGCCTTTTTTACCACCTCACCTAAATCTTTGTATTCTTTATTCAATTGAACGTAACGCTTCTGATCTGAAATAATATCTGGTTGGATAATGAGATCAGAAACTTCATCATAACGTTGCTTTACTATTTGTAACTTATCTAGCATCTACTGTCTTTTCTTGGGCAACGAATTTACAATTTTTTGTGATACTACAATCGAAATATCATTCAAACACAGCTAGAAGAAAAAAGCCTCAAGAAAGATAAAATCTAATCCTGAGGCCCCTAATATATAAAGCATTTAATTGTTTTCTTCTTATAGCAGTTTTATTTTCAAGAGTCTTAAAGTTTTATTGCGTGAATACTTTATAAACTATAAGTAAAATACCATTATCTATTTTTAGTAGCGCCTTTAGCTAAAAAATTTTAGGTAAAACCACTAAAAAATCATAAATTGCTTATGTTTCAAAGATCTATGATAGCGAGCAAAAAAATGAAATTTCATTATTTCTGTTTTTCAGATATGCTTTATATATCGATTGGTAATCTCTCATTTTAATGTGTAGCCCGCTCGTTACTATTAAAAGACATTTGAAACTTATATTACCCTACTTTATTTTTTTATTGTTTCTTTGTATAGAAAATTTTGAATGATGAAACTCTCCATCTGCGAAGAAAAAAATTATAATTTTCTGTTTCGTGAACACTATGAATCGGTAAGAAATCACATGTATTACAAAAGTGGTGACATGGACTTAGCCGAAGATTTAGTACAAAATGCTTTTGTAGAACTATGGAAAAGGTGTGCGGATATCCAATTTAATAAAGCAAAATCCTATATCTATAAGACTTGCCATAATTCCTTTTTGAACCAAGTAGCCCATAAAAAAGTGGTTATGAAATTTGAAAAGAACTCTAAACAAATAGATTACAATCAGGAATCTCCACAATATTTGATGGAAGTAAATGAGTTCAAAGAAAAGTTAGAGACTGCAATTTCTGAGCTTTCTCCAAAGGAAAGAGAAGTGTTTTTGTTGAGTAGAATTGACAAAAAAACTTACAAAGAGATTTCAGACATTATTGGTATAACTGTTAAGGCTGTAGAACGTCGAATGAGTAAGGCCTTATTACAGTTAAGAGATGCTCTAGGGAATAATCATAGAATTTAATAGGGTATAATGCAAAATGTCTGTCTTATTTAAACAGCTTAATAAATCTAAAAATAACTATTTTTCCACATGGAATTAAAGCACTTACAAAATGAATAGGCTTAAAGATGATGAAAGTTTTCTAGCCCGTTGGGCAGAGAATAGACTAACTCCAGAAGAGCTTACAGAATTCGAGTCCCGAGATGACTTTACCTTATTTGATAGAATAAATAAAGAGGTTTCTAGTTTCGCTGTTACTTCTGTAGATTTAGAAAAAGATTATAAAAAATTAAACACAAAAATTTCTTCTGACACAAAGAAAAGCAAAAATATACATATCAGTCAATTCTATTATATTGCTGCAACTGTTGCACTATTAGTAAGTGTAGTATGGTTTCTCAATTCTTCTAAAACAATTGTAGCTGGTTTTGGTGAAAAAGTCCTTGCGGATTTGCCAGATGGTTCCAAGGTTCATATCAATGCAGGGTCTGAAATCCAATACAAACGCTTCTTCTGGAATAATAATAGAGAAGTAAGTTTAAATGGAGAAGCCTACTTTGATGTTCTCAAGGGAGACACTAATTTCAAAGTAAATTCTGAATCTGGTCAAGTACTAGTATTAGGGACCAAGTTTAACATAACGGATAGAAACCAACGTTTCGAGGTTGTTTGCTATTCTGGTAAGGTTTCAGTTACAGAAAACGATTCTAATAAAGAAATTATCCTACAGAAAGGAGATAGGGTTCTTTTCGAAGCCGAAAAAACGGTTACCAATTCACACAGTTCTCTAGCACCAAGTTGGAAAAATGGATTCAGTGTATTTAATGAAGAACCTTTATCTAACGTACTAGAATCTTTGGAAAGACAGTACAATATTAAAGTTGAAACAAATGAAGTAGATACTTCCGTACTTTTTACAGGAAGTTTTGCTCATAATGATGTATCCTTAGCATTAAGGACTACATTGCCTGTTTTGGGTATTGATTACAATTTATCCTCAGATAAAAAGACTGTTTCTTTAAAAAATAATCCTTAGGACTGCATTTGGTGTAAGCCCTAAAGAATTACGCTGAATTACTTGTTCCAAAATCACTTCTAACTCATCAGGAGTACTACCAGTTGTACCAGGTATAGCGATACCTCCATCATCTAGTGGTTTTTTTTCAGCTTTGTAAATTAAGTCTAAAGGCTTTATTCGGTTGTAGATGTTTAATACAGAAAGTCCAAACTGCGCTTTGATTTTTTTATTCGAAGTTCTGATATCAAAATCATATAGTATAGAAGCATCTAATCTGTGGAAAGCTGGCAATCTACCACTATTGATTGCTCCAAAGTTGACAACTCCCGCATTTTCCCCATCCGCATCTATTTTTATCTCATAGCTAGTAACTGGTGTAATGGGTCTTCCAGTTCTTATTTGCCATCCTAATGCAAACTCCCAATTGTTCAATTTTAGTGAATTTGAAATTCTAAATTGATGGGTGATGTCATTATTCCCTGGAAATCGAGAACTTGTATTCACAAGATTTGGAAATTGAAAGGTAATATCGTTAAAAGTGTAGCCGAGCCATATTTTATAGTTATTCCATCGATATCTCATTAAAATATCCAATCCTTTTATAATACTACTTCCTTGCTCTAAATTATCTAAAGGGTTACTAAAACCGCTTGTGAAGGTCGTTAATCCATCAAGTTTTTTATAATAGGCATCAATATCTAAATTCAAGTTCTTATAATTATACAATAATCCTCCTGAAATCTGATTGCTACGTAACAAAGGAAATTCATCGTTATTAGACAAACGCCAAAGATCATTTTCCAAACGAAGTTCTGTTGTATTAAACTCTATCAACTGAGAAATAGGTTGGTTCCTTCTTTCTATAGCAGTTTTTAATCTAAAGCGTTCGGAGATCGGATATTCCAAGTTAAACCTAGGTTCGAGTAAAAATCTATTTACCGAGCTATAATGGACCAAACGAGCACCAATATTCATATACCCTTTATTCGAAAAAGTATAGGAATATTCGCTAAAAATAGCATTCTTAAAATTATTCAAATCTTGAAATGTCGTCTCATTTTCATTGGGATCAAAAGGTTCAATTTCTTGTACATTTAAAACTACATTGGTGTTTGATGTTTGAAATCCTAGATTTATTTTTTGAGACTCCGTTAGCTGCCTTTCTAAAGAAAGATTCAAACCAAAATCATCAATTCTATTTTCGCGAATGTTAATTTTAGTAACATCTACAACTCCATTACCATTTACATTTTCGATTTCATCATTTTGATAAAAAGAATCGTAACCAGAATAATAAAAAGTGATTTCTTCTTTTTGATACTCACTTGAGCTATGCTGCCATTGAACACTAAAACCCTTGTTTACTGTATTTAGATCATCAGCAGATTTTTCTTCACCTCCAGTAAAATCGAAATCTAAAGAATTATTGGTATACAAACCACTGAATAAAATTGTATTTCTCTCGTTAGGCTCATAAATAAGTTTTGTACTAAAATCTGAGAAAGTGAATGTATTGTTACTCGTTTCTCGTGTAAAATCGTCATCTGTTTCTAACTGTAGAACATTTCCATTGATATCTCTCGCAACACCAAAGTTTGTAAAAATCTTATCTGCATAACTATGATAGGTAGGTGTTTGCAGGATATCTGAGTAGGATCTTCTAGCAAAGAAATACAACCCTAATTTATCTGATAATTTTGTCTTTAAAAAGCCATTAAGCGATAATCCATCTATTTCTGCTCCTCCCTCAGTTTTCAATGGTATTTTTTCTCCGCTCGAGATATCTATGATACCAGAAATGCGATCACCGTAAGAAGCACTGGTACCCGATCGAAATATTTTTGCTTTCTCAGTTGCAAAAGGATTGAAAAGGGAGAACATTCCGTAAAAATATCCCGTGTTATATAATTTTATACCATCATATAAAATTAGATTCTGATCTGGTGTACCGCCTCTAACTTGAATTCCAGTTGCCGATTCATCTAAAGTTGAAATTCCTGGAATTAGCTGAATGCTTTGTACAATATCAGGGCTTACCAAACCTGGTAAGATCCCCAATCGTTTTGTGTCTACATCAACAGATCCATCTTTATTTCTATCTATACCACTAGTTACATAACTCAATACAACTACTTCGTTTAATGTAGAGGTGTTACCTTCTAAGAAAACAGTAATACAATCTTTATTAGGAGTTATAGGCTGTTTAAAACCTTTATAACCTAAACTGCTAAAAGTAATGACTCTTTCTTTGCTTGAATAAGATGATAGATCAAAACTAAAAAAACCGTTTCCATCTGTTACAGTATATACTTTGTCATCGATAAACACATCTACGTATGCTAAAGGTTCAGAACTTTCTTTGTCTTTAACATAACCACAGATGATTCCTGTTCTAGTAATGAGAATTTGTTTTTCAGATACCTTTTCAAACACCAAACCAGTTTGACTTGCTAGCTCTTTAAGTATCTGTTTTAAAGTTAGTCTTTGGTTTATGGTAATCTTTTTATTCCCTTTTAAAATTTCGGGATCGTAAGAGAATAGTATATCAAACCTAGACTCGAGATCTTTCAAGACCTCTCGAAGGTCTTTAACATTATTATAATTAACATATTGATTATCTTGAGAATAAGACGCAACAATAGGGGTAAAAAGAAGGAGAGAAAATAAAAATATACGCATCTTTTCGCTTAAAAATGAGTGATACTAACTCTACAAACTTATTAAATCATACTCAAGTATAATGTATAAAAGTGTTAAAAAATAGGGTATTTACTTATTATCTTGTCTTATATTTACTTAGTCAATAACACTTTTCATGAAAGAACAACTTGTCCTCCCCATGTTATTCTCACCATCTTTTGTTGGAATAAACGTCCAAAATAAAATTGGTTCACACAAGAACACTTTGATTCACATTACTAATCAAAGAGAAAAACTTGTTTTGATACTAATGGGGATGATACAGTCATTTTACATAAAATCAAGGCAAGAGTTTTTATTGAAGAATTACAAATAAAAATAGGGGGACTTACTTATAAAGTTGTCTTATAATAAAGGGATCAATTACACATGAAAACATCACGATACATAAAAAATATTAATCATCGGAATTAGTTATTGATACGAAACAAGACTCGTGTCAAGTACTAATCGATGTACCTTTTTGATTAGGGGAGGTAAGACCTCTTTTTTGAACATTGAAAGATTAACCCCAGACGATGCAATATAAAAAGAGGTCCTTACCATAATCAAAAACATCATTTTTAGTTTGTATAAAAGAACAATAACTGAGCATCTTATTGCTACACCTAAAAACAAACACTCGCTAATAATTTAAGATAAAAAAAGACACAATTTTTGATTAGGAGTATGCCCATTTCTACATACTTTTCCTAAAGTATATGGAAAAGGGCTACTAGTCAAAAAAGAATTAAAAGTAAACAAGAATAGATCATGACATATCAAGAATTTAATCACATATATTACTCTTATACTAAGAGCAAAAGAGGAATTAGACCGATGGATCAAATTACTACCAATGGTTATGAATTAAAGGAATTCTTAGAGTTTGCCCTTAAGAAAATAGAAATCAATACCAATCAAATAGATTTAGACTTTCACATTAGTTTATAGAACGTAAAGACTAAAATACAGAAGAGAACTTTGAATCAACATCATTTCATTTTACCCGTAAGAAATAACAGATTCAATGAATTAAGGCCCAAGTTTTTACTTGGGTTTCATTTTTTAAAAATATAGTAGTAAGACAAGCGAAACAATTTGATATTTGATCGATTTAATTTTTAAACCCGTCCTTTTTTCTAAGATCTCAGATTTTTTTCGAACTTGTTTATATTCTATAAGTTTACTTTTTATCAATTATTCTGTTAAATTTGGTTTTATATCATTTTAAAAACTAAAATGAAAGGACTTTACCTATTCTTATTTTGCGTTTGCTTTTTTTCTTGCAAAAATGATTCAATAGTAAAACCAGACTTTTTAATTGGTAAGTGGAAACGCTTGAATAACAAATCCAATAAAAAAACGTATGAAATCTGGAGGTCTAATTTTACCGGTATCGGTTTTACTTTACAAGAGAGCGATACTATTTTTAAGGAAATTCTATCTGTGATAGAAAAGAATGACTCTTTATTTTTACAAGTAGTTGGCGTGAATGAAAAACCCACATTGTTTAAGTTTACAAAACAATCTCCTACCTCTTTTACCTGCGAAAATCCTGACAATGAATTTCCAAAAAAAATTCAATATCAAATAGCTTCAGATACTTTAAGGGCAGAAGTTTCTAATGATGATTTTTCAATAGACTTTGTATTTGTAAAGTCTGCTGGTCCTTAGTATTCAAAAGTTCCATATTCACTTTTGATCGTCAACTTTTTTGTTTTTGAAGTTTCTACCCTACCGATAACCTGAGCATTTACATTGTAAGATTTAGAAATTGCAATCAAATCATCTGCTACTTCTGGAGACACATACAACTCCATTCGGTGCCCACAATTAAATACTTGATACATTTCTTTCCAATCAGTTTTTGATTGTTCTTGAATCAGTTGAAATAAAGGTGGAACTGCAAACATCTGGTCTTTGATAATATGCAAGTCATCTACAAAGTGAAGTATTTTAGTTTGCGCTCCTCCAGAACAATGAATCATTCCATGTATGGTATCGGAATTGTATTTTGACAATATTTCCTTGATAATGGGTGCATAGGTTCTTGTAGGAGATAAAACTAATTTTCCTGCATTAATAGGAGCATTCTCTACTCTGTCAGTTAACTTTACTTGACCAGAATACACTAAGTCTTCAGGAACAGATGCATCATAACTTTCAGGAAACTTTTCAGCCAAATATTTATGAAAAACATCATGTCTTGCTGAAGTCAATCCATTACTTCCCATACCTCCATTGTACTCCTTTTCATAAGTAGCCTGACCAAAAGATTCTAGACCAACAATAACATCTCCAGATTGAATATTTGCATTGTCAATCACATCCGACCTCTTCATTCGGGCAGTCACAGTAGAATCTACAATGATCGTTCGTACCAAATCTCCTACATCTGCTGTCTCTCCTCCAGTTGAGTGAATGGTGACACCAAACTCTTTGAGGTCTTCAATCAGCTCCTCTGTACCGTTAATAATTGCTGAAATTACCTCACCAGAAATTAAATTTTTGTTCCTCCCTATCGTAGAAGATAACATAATATGATCCGTAGCTCCTACGCACAACAAATCATCAATATTCATAATCAACGCATCTTGGGCTATTCCTTTCCAAACAGAAATATCTCCAGTCTCTTTCCAATACATATAAGCCAAAGATGATTTGGTTCCAGCGCCATCTGCATGCATAATCAAACAGTAATCTTCATCATTAGTTAAATAATCAGGAACTATTTTGCAAAATGCCTTTGGAAACAATCCTTTGTCGATATTTTTTATGGCATTATGAACATCCTCTTTAGAAGCTGAAACACCTCTTTGTGCGTATCTTTTTGAAACCTCTTGGTTCATTTGTAGTTGTGATTTTGCACAAAAGTACATGATTTTTTTCATTTGAAAATTTACAAAATCACATGAAAAAAATTTATGTCCTAACGAGGTGATTCCTGAGGTAAAACGAAATTTTTTTATTCTCTTGAAAAACAAAAATTTCGTTTTTATAGAAGAATAGCACATATTGTTTTGGTTTTGAAAAGAAAAAACACAATTACGAAAACGTATTAGTTGAAAACTGCTTAAAAATCCCGTTTTGAAATTCTAAAAAAAGAAGTTTTTTTTTGAAAAAGTCACATTCTAAAACACTGTTTTTTAGCAAAATAATAAATATGAACAATTTCTTAATAAAAACCTTTAAATGGACATCATTTTTTATTTGAAAAACATGAATTCAATTATATTTGCTTGTATTATTAACTTACATAAAACAACACAATGAGCAAGTCTAAATTAGAGTACATTTGGTTAGATGGTTACTTCCCTACTCAAAACATGAGAAGTAAAACTAAAGTTGAGGATAATTTTAGTGGAAAATTAGAAGATTGTCCAATATGGTCTTTTGATGGTTCATCAACCAAACAAGCAGAAGGAGGTTCTTCAGATTGTTTATTAAAGCCTGTAGCTATTTATCCAGATCCTGCTAGAGAGAATGGTTATTTAGTAATGACAGAAGTATTAAATGCAGACGGAACTCCTCATCCAACCAATGCAAGAGCAAAAATTGATGATGATGATAACGATTTCTGGTTTGGTTTTGAGCAAGAGTATTTTATCATGGATACCCACACTCAATTACCATTAGGATTCCCTATTGGCGGATACCCTGGACCCCAAGGTCTTTATTATTGTTCTGTAGGAGGTAGAAATACACACGGAAGAGATTTTGTAGAAGAGCACGCTGATTTATGTATTGCAGCTGGTTTAAACTTTGAAGGAATCAACCAAGAAGTAGCCTCTGGACAATGGGAATTCCAATTGTTTGCGAAAGGAGCTAAAAAAGCAGGTGATGAGATCTGGATAGGTCGTTATTTACTAGACAGATTAACTGAAAAGTATGGATACTATATTGAATATCACCCTAAACCCATAAAAGGAGATTGGAATGGATCTGGTATGCACGCAAATTTCTCTAATACTTTATTAAGAACATGTGGTTCTAAAGAGGTATATGAAAAGGTGTGTGAGGCTTTTAGACCTGTAACAAAAGAACACATCGACGTTTATGGTGAGTTTAATGACCAACGTTTGACAGGACTTCATGAGACTGCATCTATCAATGACTTTAGTTATGGTGTATCTGATAGAGGAGCATCTATTAGAATTCCTATCATTACAGTAGAAAAAGGATGGAAAGGATGGTTAGAAGACAGAAGACCTGCTTCAAATGCTGATCCATACAAAGTAGCCGGAAGAATCGTAGAAACTGTAAAGTCTGCTAACGTTTAAGACTTTACCTATTTTTAAGATATATGAAGCAGTCATTTATTGACTGCTTTTTTTATGAAAATGTTTGATATAAAAAGATAAAGTACAAGATTAAAAGGATAAAGCCGCTTTTTCTTCCTAATCTCATTTTCTTCGATAAAAGTACTAATGGAAAGGTTAAAAAGGATATTCCCAGCATCCAATAGATATCTATATCCACTAACTTGCTATCGTTTATCGCTACAGGCTCTACTATAGAAGTAACTCCTAGTACAGCCAAAATATTAAAAATATTTGATCCTATTAGATTTCCTAAGGAAATTGCTTTTTCTCTTTTTACTACTGCAATCACAGAGGCCGCTAACTCAGGAATACTAGTCCCAATAGATACCACAGTAATTCCAATTAAACGTTCACTTATTCCAAAGTCTTTCGCCATATCTGTAACTCCTTCTATTAATAGTTCAGACCCACCCCACAGTGCAATCCCGCCAATTACTAGAAAAAGCATTGTTTTATAATTGGGTAAAACCTCGTCATCCTCTGGCATTTCATCTACAACTGCCTGTTTTTGAAACCTTAATAAGTAAATCAAAAAAATGATTAGAAAACTAAATAGAAAAATCCCTTCATATCTTCCTATGGCATTATTGCTCAGAATAAAATAATACAAGAAACCAGAAGCAATCATCATAATAGGCCAATCTGTCTTATAAAAACTTTTTTCTACATCTATTTTAGCAATCAATAAAGTAATTCCTAAAACAAAACCTAGGTTGGCTATATTGGATCCAATGACATTACTTAACGCAAGATCTGTATATCCATCAATGGCAGATTGTAAACTCACAATCAATTCTGGTGCTGAAGTTGCAAAAGAAACTACAGTCATTCCAATTACAATTTTTGGTATCTGTAGTTTTAAAGAGATCGAAATTGCTGATTTTAGCAGCCAATTTCCACCCAAAATTAAGAGAGAAAATCCTAAAAGGATCAATATAAAATTCACTTTCTAATTTTTTTTGCGAAGATACATTTTTCTTACCTCTCAATAAGTCGAAAAGATGGATTTGCTTAAAAAAGGGCTTTTTTAGTACTTAATTTAAAAAAAACATCTAAAAAACCCTTTATTTTATTACATTTTCGAATAATAAAACTCATTTATTATTACAATTTAAAACAATAATGAAGCAATAAATGTTACACATTATAACTAAAATTAATTATTTAATTTTAATTATAAAATTAATTTAATCTTTTTCAGTGATTTTATTAGGAAGATATACGTTTATTAAATTATCTTCAAAAAACAATTTCGAAATTGAACATTGTCTAACACTAAAAACTAACAAAAATGATTGTCGCTGCATTGAAACTTATTGAAGTCGCTAACTATTTTATTACTATTATATTTTAATTCCCAAGGGGAAAAATTGCTAAACAACCGTTAATTTATTTGAATTTTAAAAAAATAGCTAGCCAACTAATGAAGAGCGAGTGCTATGCTCGCTCTGATTTATTTTATTGTCGATTTATTATTAAATAATCATCTGAATTCGTAGTTTTTCCATTAGTTTTGGAGAAAATTGTCTAAAAATTGCTATCAAAATCAAACTTATTTTACGAATAAATTATTAATCTATTAAAACCAAACGCTATGTTAACAACTATTGGAATTTTATTAATTATCATTGGAATCCTTACCATTGTCTTAAAGTCATTATTTACCACCAACAAACTTCTTAATACATTCACAAAAGCCAGAAGTTTGCAAATTACCTTTTTAGGTATTGTACTGAGTCTTATCAATGGGCTGTTCTTTTATGCTGACGCCGGAACTGCCTATGCGGTCCAATATCTAAGTGGAGGAGATAAAATGATTACAACGCAAGGAATCAAACTTAAATACTGGGGAAGAGTTATCCCCCTATCTTACGAGATATCTATTAAAGATATTATTGTAAACAGCAAAGATGAATTACCTAAAAATGGGCAAGGAATATACAACCGAAAAGCTCAAAAATGGGAATTCAGTGATGCCATCAAAGCAGAAATCAGTACTTCCGTTATTGTAGGAGTGAATATAAACGACGAAGAGATCTTTTTGAACATGGCAGATCGTAACAAAAGTGAAGGGAAATTGATATTCGGAAGAGTACTTCCCAACATTGATGCCGCTATAAAGAATACTTGTAAGTTGATGGATGCTCAAGATTATATTTCTGGACAAGCCTCCGATTTTGATAGATATTTTAGAGATCAATTGGAAAATGGCATGTATCAAGTAGAACAATATTACGAAGACGAAAGTGTTACAGAAATTGTTGGAGATACCACTACTGTAAGAGAAATTAAAGTTGGAAAATCCAACAAGCAAAAGAAATTTCGTATTAAGAGAGATGCTAACGGAAACATTATTCGAGACAATTCAAATACTTTGAAGCAATACGGACTAAAAATTTACCAAGCACAAGTAACTGGAATCGATTGGGAAGCATCGTTCGATCAACGATTGGATTTACAGAAAAATGAAGTTGCACAAACTCAATTAGAGAAACAGCAAGCAGAACGCGAGTATTACAGAGCTAAGAAAGAGGTTGCAAAAGGAGAGTCTGAAAAAGCAAAAGAAAGAGCTCGTCTTGAAAAAGTACAAATACAGCAAACCATTGCTGCTGAAACAGAAGCCAAAGTCGCTGAATTTAATTTGATCAAAGAGAAAAAGCAATACGAGGTTGAGCTATACAAGGCTAAAAGCAAAAAGGTAGCTGCTGATGCTCAATACTACGAAAACGCAAAATTAGTAAGCGCTGGTTTGACTCCACAAGAAAAAGCTGAGTGGCAGTATAAGACAGCAGTTGGAGTAGCTCAACAGTTAAAGGATTTGAGGCTCCCGCAAACCTATATTGAAGGTGGCAAAGGTGCTAGCAAAGGAAATTTATTAGAGTCTTTGATTGGTGCTGAATTGGCAAAAAAAATGATGGAAAACAAAAAGTAACCATCTTTTAAATGGATATGTCGAGCGGGTCTTGTACCCGCTCTCATTGTTTTTCGCTATATTTGAGTAAGAACCAAGTAATATGAAAAAATCGGTTTTTAAGATTTTGGCCAAACTCAACAAAGCTCTTTTACCATCCTACACGAAACGAAGGTTGGATTTATCAAAAGCCTCTAAAGTTCAACTTGCTATTATTGGATGGAAGGCATATATAACATTAAACGCACTAGACTAATATCTATATTTATGAAAGAAGAACATATTAAAGTATTTACTGGCTCTCCTATTATTACCAGAAGGCTAAAATCTATTTTAGAAGAGAAAAACATTAGTAGTATTGTAAAGTCAGACAAAATTCCTGCTTATGAAATTACCAACTATGTTGATGAGTTGTATATTTTAAATACTAACCTCGAAAAAGCGACTCCTATTATAGAAGAATTTAAGAACGAAATCGCTTAAAGAAAGCTTTTCAGATTTAAAAAACATGTTTATATTTGCACCCGCTTAACAGCAGAAAGGCCTCGTAGCATAACTGAATAGTGCACTTGATTACGGCTCAAGAGGTTGCAGGTTTGAATCCTGCCGAGGTCACGAATAAATCGAAAGCAAGCTAAAATTTAAAGCTTGCTTTTTTGTTTTAGCGAGGTTTTGATTTTCAGCGCGGAGCGCCAAGGAACTACAATCCTATAAAAACAAAAAATTTGCAAAATTTGCAGACTCCTTTACTGACGAGGACTTCATTATTAAATCAACCTAATCAGTTTGTATCAAATCATTTAGCTTTCTTCACTTCCTTTACTGCATATAAGAAACCAATACATAAAAAAAATAACTCTTCACCAATTATGGGCAAACCTGGAGGCGGAGGCGGAGGCGGAATAGATGGAGGCACTACTTGTCCAACTACACCAGATGCTGTTAGCAGCATCACACATAAAACCCATATTTTTTTACCCATTTTTTTGATCTTCCTATTTATTTGACATTCCTTTCTATATAAAAGTCACATTTTTGATCAATAACTTTCAAACCAAGCAAAAGATTTTTCAATAATTCTTTCTTTTTCTTCTTGAATATAACTTAAAAAAGCTTCTGCTGTAGGCGATAATTTCTTAGCAGACAGCCAAACTAAGTTCCAATGCGTCACTATCGGAAGGTCTTTTGCTGGAATAATCTGAAGCTCTTGATTCTTCAGAGCATTTTTAATTCCAATCAATGGCATAATGGAATACCCAAGGCCTGCCGTAACTGCTTGTTTCAAAGCCTCATTAGAGGTAAGCTCAATTTTCTTCTTAGTTGCATAGTGATTTCTCTTTATGTAGGCCTCCATAGCATTTCTAGTCGCCGATCCCTCTTCTCGAAAAATTAATGGAAACTCTTCAAAAATTTTCTTTCTGGAAAAATTTTTAGCAATACTCTTTTGTGTATTCCCAACAAGAAACAGCTTATTTTTCATCAATTGAATTCGTTCTAACTTAAGATGTTCGGGTATTACAGATACCAGAGCAAAATCTACTTCGTTGTTTTCTAAACTCCTAACAACTCTCGATTTGTTGGTAACATCCATAACCAAATCCACACCACTGTGTTTCTCCATAAAGTCCGATAAAAAATACGGCATTACATATTTCCCCGTAGAAACGACCGATACTTTTAAGCGACCTGCTAACAAGCCTTTGAAAGAATGCGTTTTGTAGTTAATAGCCTCTGCTTCTAGAAGTATTTTTTCTGCAGCACTGGCAATTTCTTTTCCAAATTCAGTAATAAAAAGCTTTCTACCTACCACTTCTGTGAGAGGAATTGAAAACTGATCTTGAAAGTTTTTTAACTGTATAGAAACCGCTGGTTGCGTTAAAAAAAGCTCTTCTGCAGCCTTTGTAATACTTTCATTTTCAGAGACCTTTAGAAATACTTGAAGTTGATGCAAAGTATAATTCATAAATTATATTTATATTTTACATCATAAATATAAATAAAAATATATGAAAAATTCTACTGAAATTTGTCCCAACAAAAGAAAGTATTATGTCAAGGCTTGTAAATCTAAATCAGTATACTGCATTTCAGAAGCAAGAAATTAATCGTAACAACACTTCTGGGTACGAACAATTTATCAAAGTAGCAGCTATGGTTCTTTTAATCTTATCAGCCTTTTCTATACTGTTGGCCTCCTATTTTATAAGTGCTGTATTTTTTCAGAGTCTCCTATCAGGATACTTAATCATTATGGGAATCCTTCTTATAAAAATGATGGGGCAACAAAACACAATTATTAAAAAAGCTTAAAAAGTTTTAAAATGACAGAAGTAATTCAAAAAGTTCAATTAGTAGAGGGTACGTTTACTCCTTCTGAAGCTTCAGATGTAATTTCAGCATTGATTACGGAGAAGATTAATTTTCACAAGCTACAGCGTTTATCCAAAGTAGAGGGAAATATCCACTCTGACTGTAATTATCCCGATGGACGTGTACAAGAGCTAGAAAATGAAAAAATAGTTGCCAAAGAATTTATTTCTATGGCACGAAAAGAGGGATCTAACTTAAGAATTAATGGGATTCTTGAGATTTCTTTCGAATAAAATGACTAAAAAAACAATTAAGTTCTTTAACATATTAATTTTCCCAAATGGATTTTCACCTTTTAGTTGACAATCTAACTAATCCTGCCCTCTTGTTTTTTTTCTTGGGCATCGTTGCGGTCCAGATAAAAAGCGATTTAAAAATTCCAGCAAGTTCTTCAAAGTTTATTTCGTTCTATTTATTATTATCAATTGGTTTTAAAGGGGGGCAGGAATTAGCTCATAGCGCACTAAATGCAGAGATATGGTGGTCTTTAGGGTTTGGAATCTTACTAGCAATAGTTATTCCATTCTACACCTACTTTATTCTACGCAGGAAGTTCAACGTATGGAATTCTGGAGCCATTGCTGCAGCATACGGATCAGTAAGTGCTGTAACTTTTGTAACAGCAATTTCTTTTTTAGAGATGGAGAATATTCCTTTTGGTGGTCACATGGTTGCTGCCATGGCTCTTATGGAAGCACCGTCCATTATTGTAGGAGTACTCCTTATTTCGGTATATAACAAGGAAAGAGATACAAAAATCAATATTGCTAGCCTAGTAAAGCATTCTTTAACAAATGGCAGTGTACTATTGATACTAGGAAGCTTATTAATTGGCTTTTTGGCAAGCGATCAACAAGCTGAAGGAATCAAGCCTTTTACAACAGATATTTTCAAAGGTTTTTTAGCAGTATTCCTTCTAGACATGGGAATTACTAGCGGTGAAAAACTCTCAGATTTTATCAAAAAGGGATGGTTTGCATTTTTATTTGCCATTATTATTCCAATTATCAATGGGTTAACGGTTGCATGGTTAAGCGGAAGTTTTATAGATGGAGAGGGGAATAGGTTATTATTTGCAATATTAGCAGCAAGTGCCTCATATATTGCTGTACCAGCAGCTATGAGGCTCGCTGCGCCTAAAGCAAATCCTAGCTTATATTTACCAATGGCGTTGGCCATTACCTTTCCTTTTAATATAACATTGGGTATGCCACTTTACTTGTGGGTTATTCAATACTTTTGATGATAAAAAAGCTCATCGGGATGATGAGCTTTTTTTTATTGGCTTGTCTCGTACTAAAATAAGTTGATACAAAATGAACTTATTTTATGAACGACAATCCCATTAAGAAGAAACGAACACAACGTGATTACAATTTAGGCTTCTATCAATGCGTCGTGTATTTGTATCTATGTAGTTTATTCAAAATATCTTCGAATAGCAATTCGATGTTCAGGGTTGCTCTTGTCATAATTCTTAATATACAACTCCAATATTTGAGGTTTTGATTTACCTACCTCTGCTCGTGAGTCATATTTAGAAACATAGAGATGGTAAGAGTTGTCTTCTTTTTCAAAAATTAAAAAATGATGTGAGTCGAGTTGACTGACTGCTATTTCGTTTCCTGAAAAGATCCCTGAAGTATCATTAAAGAAACGTGAAAATTCGAAATACTTTAATACATTTTCCATCTTTTATACCAATTCTGCAGACAAGCCAAGACTTAACAATTTAGAACATCTAGGTTTTAAATCATCATATTCTCCAGTTTTTACTGTACACTTCCCTTTAAAATGTACCAACCAAGTACATTGCTCTGCTTGCTCAATGGTATGTTCACAAACATCAATCAAAGAATCGATGACAAAATCGAATGTGTGCACATCATCGTTGTAAAGTATAATTTCATGTTGATTTACCTCTTGCTCAAGTACCTCAACTTCTTCTTGCTTCTGTTCTTTTGTACTCATCATCCCGAATTTAATAAAATTTACTTTCTATATTTCAAAGCCACCCAATTGTTTCTTTCTATTTTTCTCTGAAAAGTAAATCCATATTTAGAAACCTCTTCGTTGATCATTGGAATGTCTTCCTCATAAAATCCACTCAATAGCAAAATTCCATTTTCATGGAGACAATTGCTATAGGCTTTCATGTCTGCCAGTAAGATATTTCTATTGATATTGGCAATGATTACATCGTAATTTTTATTATTTAGCAATGCAACATCTCCTTCATAAACGGAAATGTGCTTACATTTATTACGATCTGCATTTTCTATAGAGTTTTCATAACACCAACGATCTATATCTATAGCATCAATGGGATAAGCTCCTTTCATCTCAGCAAAAATTGCTAAAATTCCTGTTCCACAACCCATATCTAGTACTTTCTTTTTTTCTAGATCTAAGTCGAGAAGGTGCTGTACCATCATGTGTGTTGTTTCATGATGCCCAGTTCCAAAGCTCATTTTTGGTTCAATAACAATGTCGTACTCTAATTTTGCATCCTCATGAAATGGTGCTCGAATACTTACCAAACCATCTACTTGGATAGGTTTAAAATTCTTTTCCCACTCTGCATTCCAATTGGTTTGGGCAACTTCAGTATAATTGTATTGAATATCAAATTCTCCAGAACTAAGAATGTAAATCCCTTCCAAGATGGCATTATTCCAATCTGTTTTTTGAATGTAAGCTGTTACGCCTTTTTCAGTCTCTACAAAACTTTCAAAGCCTACGAAACCTAATTGCGCAACTAGTATTTCAGTTGCCGGTTCTTTTGGTGTGACTTCAAAGTTATATTCTATATAAACTGCATCCATTATATACCCTCTTTTTCTCTTTGAGTCCGAATAAAATCTACTCCACAACTTAGCTTTTTTGCAATAGGTAACTTAGGTGTTATCACTCTCCAAAAAGGTGTTACCTCATCTAGTGAAGTTCCCGAGGTATATTTCTCATAGGCTACCTCAGAGGCAATCCTCAAAAATATACTAGTTGTAACGGGGCATGTCATTTCAGCCTCATACTCAGCAGCAAGGTCCTTTCGCATGGTTGTAATGTCTACTTGCCCCCCTTTTGGAATGTGATTGATATATTCATCTACAATCTTAGGAGTAGCAATAAACATTTTTGTTCCCTCTGGCATATCTGCAAATCTCTTATCGATTACTTTCACGATAGGTTTTTTATCAGAGTGAAACTTTTCCAACCAAGACTTTGCCATTTATATTGCTTTGATGATTTCAGTAAAATCTTGTACTTTCAAAGAAGCACCTCCTATAAGACCTCCATCTACATCTTTCTTAGAGAAAATCTCTTGAGCGTTTCCTGGCTTTACACTTCCTCCATACAGAATGGAAACATCTTCAGAAACCTCAGCTCCATATTGATTCTCAATCAAACTTCGTATAAAAGCATGCATTTCTTGGGCTTGCTCTGGGCTTGCTGTTTCACCTGTACCAATGGCCCAAACAGGCTCATAAGCCAGTACAATATTTTTCCATTGATCAGCTTTTAGATCAAATAATACATTCTTCAACTGGCTTTCTACTACGGCAAAGTGATTATCTGATTTACGGTCTTCTAACAGCTCCCCAAAACAAAAAATCACCTCTAATTCTTTTGCAAGAGCAGTGTTTACTTTCTCTTTTAAAAGCTCATCTCCTTCTCCAAAATAAGTTCTTCTTTCTGAATGTCCTAAAATGACCGTTTGAATGTCAATATCTTTTAACATATCAGCTGATATTTCTCCTGTATATGCTCCACTATCTGCTTGGTGCATATTTTGTGCTGATACTTCAATTGCAGTCCCCTCTGTTGATGAAACAGCAGATGAAAGGTTCACAAAAGTAGGAGCAATTACAACTCTTGAGTTCAATGTTATTCCCTCGAGGGAAGATTTTAAACCTTGTATTAATTCCTGAGTTTGCGTAGCATTATTATTCATTTTCCAATTGCCAGCAACTATATTTTTTCTTGCCATATTGTTTATCTTATAAAAATTTAAAAGTACTTATTTTTTTATGGCTTCTTCAATCTTTTTATTTGTTATTTCAGATACTTTGTAAAGTGATATTTTCCCTTGTTTGTTGACTACTAAATACTTCGGAATCTACCATAAACATAGAAACCTCTTCAACTTCTCATCGTTTTATCCAGTGAAAGAAAGATACATACTATACTTTGGATATGTCTTTTGATTTTTTTCATCTTACTGCAATCTTATTCTTGGATCCAGCCAACTGTAGATAACATCTACCAGTATATTGATAACTATAAAAAGTGAAGCAATCACCAGTACACTTCCCATGATAACTGGTAGATCTAGTGTGTTTAAAGAATTTACGATTTCTTTTCCCAAACCATTCCAATTAAAGATATACTCTACAAAGACTGCTCCTGCAAGCATGGAAGCAAACCAGCCTGAGACTGCTGTGATTACTGGGTTTAAAGCATTTTTTATAGCATGTTTTTTAATAACTTGATACGGGCTTAATCCTTTGGCTTTTGCTGTCCTTATATAATCCATACTAAAGACTTCTAGCAGCGAATTTCTCATGAGCTGAATCACAACTGCCAAAGGGCGAATTCCCAAAACAACAGCAGGAAGAATTAAGTTTTTCCATTGAATGTAAGTTCCTTCTCCAAAATCATCTACTACATACAAACTACCTGTCATTTCTAAACCTGTAAACTCGTGTAGTATAAAACCGAAAAACCACGCAAAAAGAATGGCAGAAAAAAAGGAAGGTATGCTCATTCCTAAGGTACTGATAACTGCCACTACTCTATCGAACCAAGTATCTTTAAAAACCGCAGAGAGTACCCCAAAAAATATTCCTAAGAAAACCGCCAACAGAATTGAAAAAACAGCAAGAATCGCCGTATTAGGCATTGTTTCACTTATCACCTCAGAGACTCTTTTTCCATTTTTTTGAAAGGATTCCCTTAAATAAGGAAATTTTAAAACAACTTTTACCTTTTCAAATGAAAGCAGTGATTGATACGAGTATTTCTTAGGTTTTAAATATGTGTAATCTTCCTTATCGGTTGAATGAAAAGACAGAGGAGATAAATCATTTAGGTAATAGAAGTACTGTTTTGTTTTGGATTGATCGAATCCATACTTTTTTCGAATGTTCTTTAATTGTTCAGAATCTTCTCTTTGATCTAGCATCATTCTAGCGGGGTCTCCAGGCAGAATATTAAACAATAAAAAAATCACAGTAACTACTCCAAAGAGAGTAAGGAAACCATAAAGAATTTTATTTGCTATGAATCTAATCATGGAGAAATTGTAAACAGTACATTTGATAAGCTCTTTCACAAACTTCTTAAAAAAATAAATTGCTGCCAAGGTTTCGGAAACTTTTTATCGGACTTTAAGTGGGTAGAAAATATATACTACATTTGCTCAACTTATATTTTGCTTAGATGACAACAGAAGAAATTTTTTCACAGATTCAAAAAAAATCCTCTTTTTTATGTGTAGGATTGGACGTAGACCTTTCAAAAATTCCAAGCTTTTTACTTGAAAAAGAAGATCCCATCTTCGAATTTAATAAGGCAATTATTGATGCAACGCACGATTTATGTGTAGCCTACAAACCCAATACTGCCTTTTATGAAGCTTATGGCTTGAAAGGTTGGAAGGCTCTTGAAAAGACAGTTGATTATCTAAATGAATATTATCCAACTATTTTCACAATTGCAGATGCCAAGAGAGGAGATATTGGGAACACCTCTACCATGTATGCAAAAGCGTTTTTTGAAGACTTATCCTTTGACAGTGTAACGGTAGCTCCCTATATGGGAAAAGATTCTGTTGAGCCTTTTTTAGCTTTCGAAAATAAGCATACCATATTATTAGCTCTTACATCAAATCAGGGAGCATTTGATTTTCAAACGCAGAAAATTGATCAACAAGAATTGTATAAAAAGGTTTTAGAAACTTCTAAAACATGGAAAAATGCTCATAATTTAATGTACGTTGTTGGGGCTACTAAAGCAGAATACCTTTCTGAAATCAGGCAAATTATTCCCGATTCATTTTTATTAGTCCCTGGTGTGGGTGCGCAAGGAGGAAACTTGCAAGATGTTTGCGACCATGGATTTAATGAGAAAGTAGGCCTCCTCGTAAACTCATCGAGAGGAATTATCTATGCTTCCAGCGATGAGAACTTCTCAGATGCTGCGAGATCGAAAGCTCTTGAAATGCAAAAACAAATGAGTGTTATACTAAAAAAGAAGCTGCCTAAATAGACAGCTTCTTCTTGATTTATATGGTAAACTTTCTATCGGTAGAAAGTATTTTGAACCATTAATGAGTTTGTATCCATTTCTGCTTGTGGAATTGGCAATACTAAATTACCAGCATTGTAAGCAGTAGTTCCAACAGATCTTTGAGTTCTCTTATAGTCATGTAATAAATGACCTTCGAAACCTAACTCTAATCTTCTTTCGTTGAATAATAGATTAAGTGTCAATGGACCTGCCAAAGCTGGAGCTCCAGATCTAGCTCTTAACGCATTGATTTCAACTAATGGAGCCAAACCTGTAGTTGTAGACATTCTAAAGTTAGACTCAGCTCTAATCAAGTGCATTTCTGCAAATCTGATTACAGGTACATTTCCAAATTGATTTGTATACTTAGAAGTTAAGTTTTCCCCGTTGTCAGGGCTTACATAGGTAAATGTAGCTCTAACATCAGTTGCAGGAGTATCAAATAACGCTGTATAACCAGCTCTTACTCCAACATCACCTCCTCTACCTCCATTTGCTTGTGAAGCATAGAAAGTAATCATTTGATTTGTTCCTGTTTGAGCTGTTACTTGGAAAGCAAAAATATCTTCTGAACTATCAGCATTGTTGTTAAATGCTCCAGCATACGTTGATGTTAATGCATGACCACTGTTTGTAATTACATCATTTGCTGCATCTCTAGCTGCTGCATAGTTTCCTTGTTGAAAATATACTCTAGCTTGCAATGCTCTTGCAGAAAAACGATCTGCGAAAAATTCGTTAGTAGCAGGTAATTTAGCAACAGCATCAGTTAAATCACTTAATATTTGTGTATAAACTTCCGCCACTGTGCTTCTAGCAATATCTAGGTTTCCACCATAATCTAAAATTCCTTTTAAGTGTAATGGCACTCCTAATTGAGCATTTGCTCCTCCAGCTACATAAGGATCTGCAAACAAACGTACTAAATCAAAATACGTTAAAGCTCTTAAAAACTTTGCTTCTCCTTCAGCTTTATCTCTATTAGCTGTGCTACTAGTAATTTTTGCCACATTATCGATTACTAAGTTTGCTTGGTTAATCACCTCGTAAGAATTAGCCCAGTGACCCGCAACAAAACCGTTGTCTACTAATATGCTTTTTGTAAAGAACTGTCTTGGATCCAAGAAAGTTCCTGTCCATGCAATCTCATTGGTAGATCCTAATAAATCAGCGATCAAATGAGTTCTACCTCCAAAGGTAGCAGCTTGTCCTGCTTCATCATAAGTACCGATTAAGATGTTTAAAATATTAGCCTCAGTAGCTAATGCTGCATCTTGGGAAATACTTTGAGCGGGCTCTACGTTCAATTCACTCTCACAACTTACAAATACTGTAGCTGCTACTAGTAATATTAATGCATATATTTTTTTCATAATATTCTCAGTTTAAAAATTAGAATGATAAGTTTACTCCCATAGATATCGTCTTAGCAGCTGGAGCAGAGTAGAAAACTTGTCCAATTCCACCAGCATCACTTCTAGATTCTGGGTCATATCCAGTAAAACCAGTAAACGTTAATAAGTTAAATCCACTCATGTAAATTCTAACATTACTAAATCCTGCTTTGTCTAAAACATCTTTGGGTAATGTATATCCTAAAGTAATGTTTCTCAATCTAACAAAGTCTCCTTTTTCTAAGTATCTTGTAGAATGCGCAGTACCATTTCCTCCAGCCAAACGAGCTTCAGGTACATCTGTGATGTCTCCTGGATTTTGCCATCTTCTTAGCTGATCTGCAGATTGGTTATCGAACCAGTCAGCATTCGCAGATTGGAATCTACCAGCTGAATTGTAAATACTCGCTCCAAATTCTCCTTGGAATGTGAAACTAAAGTCGAAATCTTTGTAGTTGAATGTATTGGTTAAACCTCCAACCCACTCTGGGAATGGATTCCCAACTATAATTCTTTGTGCTGCATTAGGGTCTGTTGTAGTTCCTCCTGTACCATTATTCAAATTGTACAATGCATTTCCGTTTGCTGGATCTACTCCTGCGTATTCGATTAAGTAAAATGCATTTGCAACTTCACCTTGTCTTAAGATATTTCTTCCTCCGATTACATCATTCCCACCTGGTAATCTTACCACTTCGTTATCATTTTGTCCAATGTTAAAGTTCGTATTCCAAGTAAAATCATCAGAAACAATGTTCTTGCTTTGGAAAGCAAATTCGATACCCTTACTTCTAATTCTACCAATATTTCTATTAATGCTAGCCGCACCTGAAGTTGGTGGAAGTGGAGAAGCAAAGATCAAATCATCAGTATCTTTGATATAGTAAGCTAACTCACCTGTAATTCTATTCCACAATCCAAACTCGAATCCTATATCAGTTTGTGTTGAAGACTCCCAAGATAATTGTTGGTTTTCTGGTTGCGTTGGCGCAATACCTGGTCTTTGGTTATAAGATACTCCTCCGAACAATCCTCTAGAGGCAAAGTTTCCAATTTCCGCGTTACCTACCGTACCATAACTTGCTCTTAGTTTCGCAAACGTTAGTGTTTCATTATCTGCTAAGAAATCTTCCTCAGATAAAATCCAACCTCCAGAAAATGCAGTAAATGTACCAAACTGAACAGCTTTACCAAAACGAGAAGAACCATCACGCCTTACACTCGCTTTGAAAAGGTATTTGTTCTTGAATGAATATGTTGCTCTACCAAAATAAGATACAAATGCAAACTCAGTAAAACTTCCAGTACCTGCAGTAATTTGAGCTGCACTGTTAATCGTTTGGAAATCATCTGTTGGGAACTGTGTTCCAGTTACACTCGTTCTTCTACGCTTAGACTTGTTAAATTCAGTACCAGCTACAACATTTAAGTCGTGATCGTCTCCAAACTTCACATCGTAGTTGAAGTAATTACTAAAGTTAAAGCTTTCTGTTGCAACATCAGAAGCAAAAGCCTGTCCATTTGTTGATTGGAATGGCGCTAACCTACCTGTAAAAGAGTCTTCAGATTGTGTATAAAGGTCGTATCCGAAATCAGAATTAAACGTTAATCCATCAATGATTTCATATTTACCATACATTCTTCCGTTTACTCTTCTAATAATGGTATTGTAGTTCGCATGCTTGTCTTGTAATAAGAAGTTTGCATAAACGGTACCTGTGAAAGGCTCTCCAGTAGCATCATAAGCTGGAGAAATAGGTGCTTGTGCAATTGCTTGTAATGGAGTTACAAACGCATTATCGTTTGCAATTCTATCAATATCAACTCTAGAGAAGTTTACACTCATTCCAGCAGTAAACTTATCAGTTAATTTATGTTGAACATTTGTTCTTGCAGAAATTCTCTCTAACTGATTACCTCTTACAATACCTTTTGTATCGTTGTATGCAGCAGAGAAGAAATATGTAGTCTTAGAATTTCCACCAGACATAGAGAAATCTACATCTCTCGTATATCCTTTTCTTAAGGCTAAATCTTCCCAGTTTGTATCTACTGCAGCATTTCTCCAGTCAGTATTGTTTGAGTATCTATCAAATCTTCCTTGTACAAAACCAGTTAAGTTACCAAATGGTGATCTAGCTCCAGCTTCTAGGAATAACTCAACATATTGAGCTGCATTTAACCAATCTCTAGAATTTGCTCTATCACTAAAACCATTTGAAAGGTTAATGTTGAATTTTGCTTTTCCTTCTTTCCCTTTTTTAGTTGTGATAATTACAACCCCATTTGCACCTCTAGATCCATAAATTGCAGCCGATGATGCATCTTTTAAGATATCAATAGACTCAATTTCATTTGGACTTAATGTCAACAATGGGTTTGTAGGAGAACCGTTACTAGATTCGTTGTTGTTAATTAATGGTATCCCATCTAATACATAAAGAGGTTGCGTACCAGCACTAATACTAGCTTGACCTCTTACACGGATGTTTAAACCAGCTTCGACTTTACCGTTTGTTTGCGTGATTTGAACCCCCGTTGCTTTACCAGCGATGTTGTTTAAAACACTCGGGTTAGGAATGTTAGAAATATCGGCTGCGTTGATTTTCGCTACGTTATCAGTAAGTTTTCTCTTACTCTGCGTACCAAATCCAACAATAATCACCTCATCTAAAACATTGTTCCCCTCTTCTAAACTAACATCAATCGTGTTACTCTGAGCTACAGTCATTTCTACTGTTTTGTAACCCAAGTAACTAAATACTAAAACATCGCCAACATTGGCTTGGATGGAATACTTTCCATCAAAATCAGTTTCAGTACCTGTTGTTGTTCCTTTAATCGTTACGGATACTCCAGGCAGTGGATCAGAGTCACTGGTAACAGTACCTGTAACTGTTTTTTGCTGAGCAAAAATCGACACTCCCATAAAGAATACCATAATGAGAAGTAATCTTACTTTCATAAATTTTAATTTAAATTAGACATTCTATAATAAACTTTCATCTAACAAGAAAGATGAAAAAATTATGAGCACAAAGAATGCGCTCATTTTTACACAAATTTAACTTTTTTTAGTTTTAACCTTATTTTTTAACACTTTGCTATGTTTTCTTAACAGTTTATTAACTGTTGCTAAACTACACATAAGTGCTAGAAAAAACCAAAAAAAGATCATTATTTTTAACCCTTTTTAAAAATAGATTTTGAAAGCACATTATAGAATCATTTCACTGGTCCCAAGTCAGACAGAGCTTCTGTTTGATTTAGGTTTAGAAGAACAAATTGTTGGAGTTACAAAGTTCTGTATTCATCCTACTGAAGCGAAGCAGAAAAAGGTAATTGTTGGAGGCACTAAAAATGTTAAAATTGACAAAATAAAATCCTTAAAGCCAAATATTATTTTATGCAATAAAGAAGAAAACACCAAAGAAATAGTTGAAGCATGTGAACAGATATGCAAAGTACATGTTTCAGATATTTTTAATCTTCAAGATGCAAAAGAGCTTATATTGGAATATGGAATACTATTTGACAAGAAACTAGAGGCTCAAAAAATTACAAAGAGAATCGATAAAGAGCTACATAATTTCTCAATCTTTATAAAAGACAAACCTACACTTAAAATTGCGTATTTCATCTGGAGAGCCCCTTGGATGGTTGCCGCTTCACGAACTTTTATTCATTTTTTACTAGAGCTTAACGGATTCGAGAACATCTTTAAAAACAAAGAAAGATACCCAGAAATAAATCTTGATGAAGTCGTTGACCGCTCTCCTGACTTGATTCTCTTATCCTCGGAACCTTATCCTTTCAAAGAAAAACATCAACTTGAAATTAAGGAACTAATACCTAACACAAAAGTTATTCTTGTAGACGGGGAAATGTTTAGTTGGTATGGCAGTCGACTTATAAGGGCTTTTGATTACTTTACAAGTTTAAGGAAAACATTGGCATAAAAACTCTCAGTTTTTCTTCTTGAAAAGCACATCCTGAAGAGAAAATACTTTGCGTAGTATGTCAGTATCCCTTAGACCAATTTTCTTTCGGATGCCTTCTTCTTCAATAGCGATCATTGTAAAAACACCTTTCAACGTTTCTTGGGTAACGTAATCTGTTAAATCAGGATTCACCTTCTTTACAAAAGGGATTTTATTGTATTTAGAAATCAATTGACTCCAAACCTTATCAGCTCCAACCTTGGAGAACGATTTTTTGATCACAGGACTAAATTCTGTATACAAAGACTCAGAAGTGTTTGTCTGCAAATAATTGGTAGCTGCATTTTTCTCTCCCATTAAAATTTTCTTTGCATCACCGAATGTGATTCCTTTGATTGCATTTATAAAAATTGGAGTGGCCGTTTTTACTGCATCTTCTGCAGCTCGATTTAACAAAAGAAGTCCTTCATCAGCTAATTTAGACAGGCCCAATCTTCTTAATCGCTTATCTACTTTTTTTAAATCTCCAGGTAATAATATCTTAACTAGCTCATTCTTAAAAAAACCGTCTTTTGCGGTTAGCTTAGAAACTTGATTTTTCACACCGTGTTCTAAAGCTTCTTTCAAACCTTTACCTATTTGATCTTGCGACAAAAAATCTTTGATCGATTGCGCTTGTACTTGCTGAAAGTTCAAACTTTGAAAAACCAGTAGAACTATAAAAATAATATTGCTTTTCATCAAAATATTCATCTTTAATAATTAAGAAATTGCCTTCATAAAAAGTTACAAACTATCGAAAGCTATTTGTCTTTTTATCATAACCATAAGGACAATGCTTACAACCACTTTGGCAACAGTAACCTCTTTTTAGGTGAAATTTCTCCGTAAAAACTTTGTAGCCTTGTTCATTTAAGTAGTAGTCCTCTTCTGTAAGTTCAATCCGTTTGTTGTACATGAAGCAAAAATACCAATTCTACAAAAAAAGACGCTTAAATAAGCGCCTTTTTCAATTTACTAATTCAGGAGGGTATTTAGATAGTATTTCTTTTACGAATGTATTAATCCTTTTCTCTTTTTTCTCAGGACCTTTAGATTTCATCGAGCCCGACCCAATGCCCTGCCAAACCAATTCTTTTTTGTCTTTATCTATAAAATCAATAAAGAGTGTACCTTCTGTATACTGATTCACATTGATATTATTATTCATTCCTCCCCACATCCATGGGTTCCAACCCCAGCCCCATCCCCATCCGAGGCCCCAACCAAAATTATTATCTCTTACATTAATACGTTCTCTAGATTTTGTGTAGATACTCACCAAAAAATCGGGATCATTCGATTTTGTGAAGCCTTTCGACGTCAATTCTCTTTCAATAGCTCTTAAAATTCTTTTTTTATCCAAATCAGAAACGGATGCTTTATCAATTCCTTTCTTGTAAAAAGCAAAAGTTTTATAACTGTTAAAGTTGGCTTTCGTATCATAATCCGTAGTAACTTTTACAGTACTGCAAGAGGAAATTATAAAGACTAGCAGCAATGAGAGAACTTTAAAAAACTTCATGGTCATTGGGTTTTAATAGTGAATATTATATCATTTTGATCAGATTTGGCTTATGATTTCATCATTTTTTAAATCAAAAAATATGCCAAATCCCCATAAATTTAAGACATTATTTAGAAACTTTCTTCTAACCTACGGCATCTATTACAATCCTCATAATGAAAAACACTTTTCATAGCTTTTGATTTTTATAACCTCAAAAAAAGCTGCACTTTTTTGAAAATTCCGTAAATTGCGTCAGTAATTTAGTATCGTTTTTACATATAAAATTGAAAAGACTCTATGGAACAAATAGCTCCTTACAAACCAAAGCATAAAGTTCGTATTGTTACTGCTGCGTCACTCTTTGATGGACACGATGCCGCAATCAATATCATGAGAAGAATTATTCAATCTACCGGTGTTGAAGTCATACATCTTGGTCATGATAGAAGTGTAGAAGAAGTGGTGAACTGTGCCATTCAAGAAGATGCCAATGCCATTGCCATGACCTCTTATCAGGGAGGGCATAACGAGTATTTCAAATACATGTATGATTTATTGCAAGAAAAAGGGGCTGGCCATATTAAGATTTTTGGCGGCGGTGGTGGAGTAATCCTCCCAGAAGAAATCAAGGAGTTGATGGATTATGGGATTACCCGAATCTATTCTCCAGATGACGGTCGAGAACTGGGATTACAAGGAATGATTAACGACTTAGTACAAAAATCTGACTTCCCCATTGGTGATGTTTTGAATGGAGAAATCAAACACATTACCAACAAAGAAATTGGAAGCATTGCTCGTGTGATCTCCTCAGCTGAAAACTTTCCAGAGGTAGCCAAGGAGACCATGGATATCATTCACGAGAAGAATAAAAAATCGAAAACACCAGTTTTAGGAATTACAGGTACAGGAGGAGCTGGAAAATCTAGTTTGGTAGATGAATTGGTCCGTAGATTTTTAATTGACTTCCCTGAAAAAACGATCGGGTTAATTTCTGTAGACCCATCAAAGAGAAAAACAGGTGGTGCTTTGTTAGGAGACCGTATTCGTATGAATGCGATTAATAATGAGCGTGTTTACATGCGTTCTTTGGCTACGCGTCAATCCAATTTAGCCCTGTCAAAATATGTAAATGAAGCTGTTGAAGTTTTAAAAGCCGCTGAATTTGATTTGATCATTTTAGAAACTTCAGGTATTGGACAATCTGATACCGAAATTATAGAACACTCAGATACTTCATTATATGTAATGACTCCAGAATTTGGAGCCGCTACTCAGTTGGAAAAAATCGATATGTTGGATTTTGCTGACTTGGTTGCCATCAATAAATTCGACAAACGAGGTGCGTTAGATGCAATCCGTGACGTAAAGAAGCAATACATGCGTAACAACAATCTATGGGATGTTCACATGGATGATATGCCCGTATTTGGAACGATCGCTTCTCAGTTTAACGACCCTGGGATGAATTCGTTGTACAAGGCCATCATGGACAAATTGGTTGAAAAAACGGATGCTGATTTGAAATCTTCTTTTGAGATTACGAAAGAAATGTCAGAGAAAATTTTCGTCATTCCTCCCTCTAGAACAAGATATTTATCTGAGATCTCTGAAAATAATCGAGCTTATGATAAAAGAGCAGATGATCAAGTTAAGGTTGCTCAAAAATTGTTCGGAATCTACAAGACTATTGAGTCTGTAGCTGATGTTACTCCTGAGTTGTCAAAAACTGGAATTGATGATGAGATTCTGTCTCTCGACTCCGCTCGAGATGACAAAGAGTTTATCAAATTATTGTTGGCTCAGTTCGACAAGGTAAAAATGAACTTGGATCCATACAACTGGGAGATCATTCTAAATTGGAAAGAAAAAGTTCAACGTTATAAAAATCCGATCTATTCCTTTAAGGTTAGAGATAAGGAAATTAAAATTGAAACACACACCAAATCATTATCACATTCTGACATTCCTAAGGTAGCATTACCTAAATATGAGGCTTGGGGAGATCTCCTAAAGTGGAACTTACAGGAGAATGTTCCAGGAGAATTCCCATATGCATCAGGATTGTACCCCTTCAAAAGAACGGGAGAAGATCCAACGAGAATGTTTGCAGGAGAAGGTGGACCAGAACGTACCAACAGACGTTTCCATTATGTAAGTTTAGGAATGGACGCGAAGCGTCTTTCTACAGCTTTTGATTCTGTAACTCTATATGGAAATGATCCGGGGCATCGTCCAGATATCTACGGAAAAATTGGAAACGCAGGTGTTTCTATCTGTTGTTTAGATGATGCAAAAAAGTTGTACTCTGGCTTTGACTTGAGCCACCCAATGACTTCCGTTTCTATGACCATCAACGGTCCTGCTCCTATGTTATTAGGATTCTTTATGAATGCAGCTATTGATCAGAACTGTGAGAAATATATTAAAGAAAATGAACTTGAAACTGAAGTTGAAGCGAAACTAAAGGAGATATACGAAGATAAAGGCCTAGAAAGACCAACCTATCAAGGAGAATTGCCAGAAGGAAATGATGGTTTAGGACTCATGCTATTAGGACTTACTGGAGATCAAGTGTTACCATCTGATGTATATGCACAAATCAAAGCAGAAACCTTAGCACAAGTTCGTGGAACCGTTCAGGCGGATATTTTAAAAGAAGATCAAGCTCAAAACACTTGTATTTTCTCTACAGAATTCGCGTTGCGTTTGATGGGAGATGTGCAAGAATACTTTATAAATAAACAAGTACGTAATTTCTATTCTGTTTCTATTTCAGGGTATCATATTGCTGAAGCTGGAGCAAATCCAATTACACAATTGGCATTGACTTTAGCAAATGGATTTACCTATGTAGAATACTATCTATCAAGAGGAATGGATATTAATAAGTTTGGTCCAAACTTATCTTTCTTCTTTTCCAATGGAATTGATCCAGAGTATGCGGTAATCGGTCGGGTAGCTCGAAAAATATGGTCAAAAGCATTAAAGTACAAATACAATGCGAACCCAAGAGCTCAAATGTTGAAATATCACATTCAGACTTCTGGACGCTCTTTACACGCTCAGGAAATAGATTTCAATGACATTCGAACAACACTACAAGCCTTGTATGCAATTTACGATAACTGTAACTCACTTCATACGAATGCTTATGATGAAGCCATTACTACTCCTACCGAAGAATCTGTTCGTAGAGCGATGGCAATTCAATTGATTATCAATAAAGAATTAGGGTTGGCAAAAAATGAAAATCCAATTCAAGGTTCTTTCATTATTGAAGAGTTGACAGATTTGGTTGAAGAGGCTGTGTTAACAGAATTTGACCGCATTACAGAACGTGGTGGTGTTTTAGGAGCAATGGAAACCATGTATCAGCGTTCCAAGATTCAAGAAGAAAGTCTGTACTACGAGACATTGAAGCATACTGGAGAATTCCCAATCATTGGCGTAAACACATTTCTGAGCTCTAAAGGTTCTCCAACTGTTCAACCTGCCGAAGTAATCAGAGCTACTGAGGAGGAAAAACTATTTCAGATTAAAACAAAGGAAAATCTTAATAAAGCTAACAAGGAAAAAGTAACAGAACAGTTGGCTTTGGTACAAGAGGCTGCCATACAAAATAAGAACTTGTTCGAAAAATTAATGGAAGCTACGAAGGTTTGTTCGCTAGGGCAAATTACAGCTGCTTTGTTTGAAGTAGGTGGACAATACCGAAGAAATATGTAGAAAGTAGGGTAATTTTATATTAGGCTGTTGTATTAATAGCTTCAGGTTGTAAGAAAAAAAAAGAATTATCTTTATAATCTGGGGTTCAACTTAATATAACATATATGAAACAAAAAATTACTCTCCTCATTATGGTTGTATTTAGCATGAGTTTGTTTGCACAAAGATCGTGTGAGACTGAAGAATACATGAGCCATAAACTACAGGACCCTGTATTCAAAGCCCAACATGATGCAAGTCAAGAAGCTTTTCATAAAGAATACAAAAACTTGGAAAGATCTAATTTCCAAAGAGCAACCATTATCATTCCTGTAGCCATTCATTTCCCAGAATCAAATGCCTCTGACAGAGCTTGTCTGGAAAATATGTCACAAGCACAAATTGATATTCTTAATGCTGACTATAGAAAAACCAATGCGGATTTCTCTAATTGGGCAACAGCTAGTGCTCAATATCCAGGAATCAATGCAGGAAATTTAGATGTACAATTTAGGCTAGCCACTAAGAATCATCCAAGCGGCTCAGGACTTACTGAAGGAAATGTAGCCGTAACCATAGGTTATAATTTTGGAGGCGGTACGGATACCGATTCTAACTGGGCTGGATACTTAAACATTCTTGTAAAGAACATTGGTAGTTTAGGTTTTGCCCCTTTGGGAGGAAGCCCTAATGCTGGACATGCTGCTGTAATTGATGACCAAGCTTTTGGTACTGGGAGCGGTTGTGGGGTGGTTGTTCCAGTTAATAATTTTGATTTGGGTAGAACTGTTACTCACGAGGTTGGGCATTATTTGAATTTAGATCACCCTTGGGCTAATAGTACTTGCTCTAGTGATGATGGTGTAAGTGATACTCCTAATATTGATAGCTCTGCATCTGGTTGCCCTGCACCTGGCTCTGTTGTCTTGTGTGGCAACAAGTCACTGACCATGAATTATATGGATTACGTAAACGATGCGTGTATGTACATGTTTACTCAGGGGCAGATGGCAAGATCTTTAGCATATTTGAATACTATTACATCGCAATTTAAAACCAATGTGCTGTCTGTAGATTCAAATGTATTTGAGCAATCTTTTGCCATACTTTCCAATCCTGTTGAAAACGAATTGCGATTAAGTACCGCTAACAATATTCTGGATGAAAATGCCAAGGTACAGTTGTTTGATTTAACTGGAAAGAGTGTTTTTAAAGCTGACTTAAATAGCCGCTTAAGTGAGCAAAGAATCAATATTTCTTCTTTAAAGGGCGGTTTATATGTTCTAAAGCTGTCATCTGGACCTAATGAGCTAAGTAAAAAAATTATCGTGCAGTAAGAAAATTTGTATTTACAACCTGATATCCAAAATTAATATAACATATATGAAACAAAAAATTACTCTCCTTATTGTTGCTATTTTTAGCATAAGTTTGTACGCACAAAGATCGTGCGGTACTGAAGAATACATGAAACAGAAACTACAAGATCCTGTATTCAAAGCCCAATATGATGCAAGTCAAGAAGCTTTTCAAAGAGAATACGAAAACTTACAAAGATCTAATTTTAAAAGAGCAACCATTGTTATTCCTGTAGCTGTTCACTTTATCAATGGAAATGCTTCTGATAGAACGTGCCTTGAGAATATGGCAAAACAACAAGTAGATATCTTAAATGCCGATTACAGACAGACCAATGCAGATTTTTCTAATTGGGCAACAGCTAGTGCTCAATACCCTGGCATCAATGCAGGAAGCTTAGATGTACAATTTAGATTAGCTACTAAAAATCACCCAACTGGTACGGGACTCACTGAGGGAAATATAGCAGTAACTGTCGGATATATTTATGGCCAGAATAATCAGGGTCAAACTACTGATAGTGATCCCAAATGGGCAGGCTATCTCAACATCATCGTAAAAAATTTAGACGGTGGTGTACTTGGATATGCTCCATTAGGAGGTAACCCTAGTTCAGGTGATGCTGTTGTTATGGACGACCAAGCCTTTGGAGCGGGAAGTGGCTGTGGTATTTTTAGTCCCAATTCGCCTTATAATTTGGGCAGGACAACAACACATGAGGTTGGACATTATTTAAATTTAGATCACCCCTGGGCAAGTGGTAGTTGTAGTAGCGATGATGGTGTAAGTGACACACCTAACATAGATAGCTCTGCGTCTGGTTGTCCTACTCCTGGCTCTATTGTCTTTTGCGGGAATAAGTCATTGACTATGAATTATATGGATTACGTAGATGATGCGTGTATGTATATGTTTACCCAAGGACAAATGACAAGATCTTTAGCGCATTTGAACACTATTAGATCACAATTTAAAACCAATGTATTGTCAGTAGATTCAAATGTATTTGAACAATCATTTGCAATACTCTCTAACCCTATTGAAAACGAATTGCGCTTGAGCACAGCGAATAATATTTTAAGTGAAAATGCTAAAATGCAATTGTTTGATCTTGCTGGAAGAAGTGTTTTTAAAGCGGACTTAAATCATCGATTGAGTAGACAAACAATAGACATATCAGCTTTAAAAGGTGGACTCTATATTTTAAAAGTCACCTCTGGTTCTAATGAGTTAAGTAAAAAACTTATCATACAATAATTAAAAACGCCGCAATTGCGGCGTTTTTACTTTCTTCTTTTTCATAGTTTCAGATGGTTAGCGCATCGAAATTATTTGTTTTAAAGTTAAATCCTGTTTTCAGTAATTTTTCAGGATATACTCTTCTGCTTTTTAAAATCAATTCTGGTTCTGCTCCAACAATTCTCGATCCTAATTTCAATAACCACTCCGGAGTATTTAATCCAAAGTACATACCTAGTTTCATTCTTAGTTTCCTCTGAAATGTCTCATTCTTCAATGGATTCGGAACACAAAGATTATAGACTCCTTCTTCTTGTTTCAAAAGATGAATGATCGATCGAACATAATCTTCTTCAGAAATCCAGCTAATGAATTGCTTTCCATTACCTTGCTTTCCTCCAAATCCAAGCATCACTAACATTTTTATCATTGGCAAAGCTCCTCCTTTATTTCCCATTACTATTGATGTTCTTGTAATGATTTTTTTCGTCTTTGGAAGTTTATATAAATTGAATACTATTTCCCATTTTTTACAAACATCCATAGAAAAATCAACTCCTATTTCTCCTCTTCTTTCTGTCATTAACTTATCTTCCGAATGCCTGTAGATGGTCGCTGAAGATGATTGAATAAAAACTTTGGGAGGCTTTTTTAAATCTTGTACAACACGACATAAAATATGGGTACTTTCAGTTCGACTTGCATAAATCTCTTCTTTATTTTCTGATGTATACCTGCAATTAACAGATTTTCCAGCTAGATTAATTAATACATCTGCATCTTCTAGAAATTGCTCCCAGTAACCTCTTGTTTTCCCATCCCATTTTAGATAATGAAGATTTCTTTTGTTCAATTTTTCAGTTCTAGATAAAATGAAGATTTTATTCTTTTGATCTTTTAAAAAATGACTGGATAATAACCGTCCCAGATATCCTGTTCCTCCTGCGATAATAATTTTCATATGACTGTCGTTTGCTCAATAGTATTTTGCTCTTCTTCGCCTCTTTTGAGACTTCTACTTGCTTTTCTTCCTTTTAAGAAAAACAGAATAAATAGGATCATTACTATACCCAAATAGATGGAAAATCCTCCTATTTTAGCACTTAGAACCTCTACCAATTGCTGAGAGTTCTCAATTAGGTATACTTTTATAATTCGCATAGCAAAACCAATATTCACTAAATAAAATCCAATTTTAAAAAGTTTATTGGTAGCTAAAGCTATAGCTGTTTTCTGATGGAAAATATCTAACATAAAGATCTTTCCATGCTTGAATAAATGGTGAGATACATAAGTAGTTAATAAGATACTTACAGGTAAATAAATAAGATACGATAGTAATTCATAATTAGTGCTCATAATTTCAATTTTTAAAATGTTTATATAATACAGAAATCATAATGATATTATTGAAGTGTAAAACCCCAATGATTAGTAAAATGAAACCAAGCATTTCACTCACTTCTACCACCATCATTTCCAGATTTTCAATATTGTTTATGGAGTACAAACTAAAGACTGTTAGACCTATATTTAACAAATAGTAAGCGATGCGTAGTAGTCTGTTAATTCTATTTCCAATATTCAAATGATTTGGAAAGTAATTTGATATATATACTTTACCATTTTGATAACAAAAGTCTCCTACCCAAAACACAATACAACTACTAAGTAGTAAATAAAGTATGTAACTAATGTATATCATTCTTTTATTGTTTTTAAACTTTCAGGAATTATTGAAAATTTTTTTTTAAATTTTTTTACTTTTTTATCATCTTAGTAAAATTAGATAACAGCCAATGTTCATCTGCCTTAATGGCTTTATCTAAAATACCATTTACCGTATTTGTTACGGAAGATAAATCCTTCAGAAGCTTTTTGAATTGCTCGGCTTCTTCGCCAGATTCTTCTAAATCTTGGAGATCTTCCAAGACTCTAAGAACTGGTTCTATTTCTCTTTTCTTCCTCTCTTTGGTAATTTGCTTAAATAATTCCCAGATATCTTTATCTGCTACAAAAAATTCTTTGCGCTCTCCTACTATGAATTCTTTGCGAACTATTCCCCAATCTATTAAAGCTCTCACATTCATATTCACATTTCCCCGAGATATCTTTAATGCTTCCATAATGTCTTCTGCTGAAAGAGGCTCAATAGAGGTTAACAATAGAGCGTGTACTTGTGCCATGGTTTTATTGATTCCCCAGCTGGTAGCCAAACTACCCCAAGTGTGAATGTATTTTATTTTAGCCTCTTCTAACTTCATGCAACAAAGATATAAAATAATTTAAAACTTTCAATAATTTTTGAAAATAAAATAATTTAAAAAAATTGCATCTTTTTTATATCTTTTAGGTCTACTTTATGAATTTTAAAAATTTCATAGAATGACAAAAGATAAAAATCAATGTGCATGTGATTGTACAGAATGCGTAAGTGGCAATTGTAAAAGTTGTACTTGTCAGAACTGCAATTGCTCTAGTTGTAATTGTTGTTAAACTTACTGTCACTGCGAGGGAAACGTAGCAGTCCGTATTATGAGATTGCTTCAGTTATTCTTCCTTCGCAATGACATTTCATTTATATGACTTATATATGACCACACAAGAAGTTTGGACCACATACTCTCAAGACGTTAAACATTTTATTCTTAGTAGAGTAAAAGATTCTGTTGTGACTAATGATATCACACAAGAAGTTTTTTTAAAAATTCATACCAAGCTTCATACGCTAAATGATTTAACGAAATTAAAGCCTTGGATTTTTTCCATAGCAAGAAATACAATGGTGGATTATTTCAAACAATCCAATCAGACTTTTGAAATAGCTCATTTCGAATCTGAATCCGAAATCGTAGAAGATTCACATACCGAAGAAGATTGCTTGCATGGCATATTATTAGGGCTCCCTAAAAAATACCGTGATCCCATTTTCTTATCAGACATTAAGGGGCTGAAACAGTCAGAAGTAGCCAATCAGTTAGGCATTCCTATACCAACAGTAAAATCTCAAATTCAAAGAGCTCGTAAACTTATTGCTCAAGGTTTTATGGATTGTTGTGGATTTTCTTTAAACGACAAAGGTCATCTTGTAGGTGAAATTCAAGATAAAAAAGATTGTAAAATATGCAGTTAATGTCATTTCAATATAAGAAATCATTGCAAATACACTCTTAAAAATCTAAAAAAGAAAGCATTAAACGATTTGTCATTCCTGCGTGTCAGGATGAGCGTGTCGAAGTAAAGCTAGGAATTCATAAAAAAGTGTTTTCTCATTGGTTTGATGACTCGACCCTGTAAAAAACTCTCACAAATTCTTAACAGTCATAATTCACAAACTATCTTATTTTTGCGACTTCAAATACGTAACAAAAAAGTTAATGTTTCGTCCTACGAACATGAAATACAACAAACTTATGAGAAAATTACTTTTAGGAGTCATCGGTCTAGTCATCCTTAGTGGCTGCTCAACAACCAAACTAGCCAAAAAAGAAAACAAGACAATAGAAATTGCTATTGATTTAAACAATGTTGTCGATGACAAAGTTCAAGTGACTGTCAATCCTCAAAAAATAAAAGAAGATAATGTGGTGTATCAAATTCCTGCAATCGTTCCTGGGACTTATGCCATCAGCGATTACGGTAAGTTTATTGTAGACTTTAAAGCCTATGACAATAGCGGAAATGAAATGCCCGTTAAAAAACTAGATACCAATTCTTGGCAAGTAGACAATGCTAAAAATCTTGACAAAGTTTCTTACTGGGTGGAAGACACTTTTGATTCTGAAAAAGAGCACAAAATCTATGTCATGGCTGGAACGAATATTGAAAAGGATAAAAATTTCTTCTTAAATCTTCCTGGTTTTGTAGGTTATTTCCAGGGGAAAAAAGAATATCCTTATGAAATTACGGTGAGTCATCCAGAGAATTTATACGAAACCTCTTCATTGATTAATAAGAATACAACCAAAGAAACCAACACAGGAGATGTATTCATTGCTTCTCGTTACGATGAGATTTCTGACAATCCAATTATGTATGCTCCAAAAAATTCTGTGAGTTTCAATATAAATGGAATCGATGTTACTTTGGCTGTTTATTCGCCTAACAATGTACATGCTGCAAAGGATGTGGAAGAAGCTCTGAAGAAGATGGTGGAAGCACAAACCAATTTCTTAGAAGGTTTTAAAACGACCAACGAGTATAATATTTTAGTATATCTCTTCGATCCGCAAGTGTACAAGTGGAATAGTTTTGGAGCTCTAGAACACCTATCTTCAACTACTGTTGTTTATCCAGAAACGTATACAAAGCAACAGCTTTCAGATGGAATGATTAATGGAACTATTTCTCATGAATTTTTTCATATTGTAACCCCATTATCTGTTCATTCTGAAGAAATTCACTCCTTCAATTTTAATGAACCTAACATGTCGCAACACTTATGGATGTATGAGGGTGTGACTGAATATTTTGCAAATCTATTTCAAGTAAATCAGGGGCTTATTGACGAACAAGCTTTCATCGACGCAATGCAACAAAAAATTAGCACGTCAAAGCGTTTTGATGATAACATGTCATTTACCAAAATGAGTAAAAACATCTTGGATGAACCGTATGCTAAGAATTATAGCAATGTTTACATGAAGGGAGCACTCATTGGTATGAGTTTAGACATTATTTTAAGAGAAGAGAGCAAAGGAGCTTATGGTATTCGAAATTTAATGAAAGATTTATCTGAAAAGTACGGTGCTAAAAAACCATTTAAAGATGACTTAATTATTGATGAGATCGTAAAAATGACCTATCCTGCTGTTGGTGAATTCTTCAAAAATCACGTTGTAGGAAATACTCCAATTGATTACAATGCTTTGTTTTCAAAAGTTGGGGTTGAAGAGAAGACAGAAACTGTGGAAACCAGTTTTTTCTTAGACAGAAGTAATACTCCATTCATCTCTGTAAACGGAAACCAAGAAATTTATTTCCTAAAAAGATCGCACACAGCTCTAGAGGCGTTAGGCGTGAAAGCTGGAGATATTCTAAAGTCTGTAAACGATGAAGAAATTAATTTACAAAATGCTCGTCAAATTATTGGAAAGTCTTTCCAATGGAAAGAAGGAGATCCTATAAAGCTGAAAGTTGTTAGAGATGGCAAAGAGGTTTCTTTAGAAGGAAAAATGGTGAAAGCTACTACACAGATCTCTAGTTTAAAAGTTCAAGATTTAGGAGCTGACAATCCAAAAGTGATTTTAAGAAATGCTTGGTTAAAAGGGTAACCTATAATTTTTAAAAACCAAAAAAGCCACTGCCTGTGCTGAATTTATTTCAGTAGCCAGTGGCTTTTTTAGTTTTTTCATGGGTTTTTGTTTTAGTTCCTTGGAATTGAAATATGATTTCCTAAAAAGAGTGCATTTAAAAAGAGTCTATTGGTTCCGTACCAAGCTCCTCTAAAGTTTGGATTGTCTGCAAATAATACCACTCTTCCTCTACCTAGTCGACTCACAATCAATGATGCTGAAGGCTTTAAATAGGTTTCTAAGTTCTTTGAAGACACATAACCATCTATATGTGGGTCTTTGGTATATTTCGCTACAGTAGCATAAGGATTTTTACTCGGTTGAAGAAATACCCTATTGTTTTTATATATGGGCAATCTCGCATCTCTGTATCCAAATCCTAGTGGATGCGTTACATCCAAGTCTACTTCAAAAATAGCGCCTCCCAAACGCTCTCTTCCTATGTGCTCTGAAGCTTCAACATAAGGCAACCTTTTGACTTCTTTTGACTTGTCTTTGCTTCTTGGCGCTTTGGTTAAACTCTCTTTTACCAGCTTTCTTTGAATGGCCCATTGCGATGCCCTTCCGATGGTAATTAGCGTATTGCCCTTTCCCACCCAATCTTTGATTTTCTTTCTTTGAATAGAATCTAATTGACCGTAACTCCCCGAAACCATTACCAAAGTGGTATACTTATCTAAAGAGACTCTCCCAAAAGACCTTAACTGTAGTTTGGTCAATGGCATGTGAACCCTCGTGTCCAAAAGATGCCATACCTCACCTGCTTCGTACGAGTATACACCATCTCCCACAAGCATGGCTACTTTGGGCTTTTGAATTTTTCTAAAGTTATTACTCCCTAAATCAATCCCCTTGATACTGAATCCTGTATTCGTAGAAAAAACAGGAACATTGAATTTTCTTTGCGCTTGAGAAACAACCTCAAAAACTTTCTCAGCGTTCATTTTCTGCTTACTCACAGGAATCATAATGGCTCCATAGTGAAAAGATCGATTTCCTGCATTCGTATTCGCTGTAAAAGGCTTCATTGCAACGGCAGCTTGCAATCCTTTTTGTTGTAAATAATTCAATGCTGCTGGTGCATAATAATCGTCCCAACTCATCAGATAAGCATATGCTGTTTTGGAAACCTTTGCTGGATTCACCATTCCCTCTGTAGAAGTGATTTCTGTTCCGAGACGATAGGATTTCAATCCCTTCGACTTCATGTTGTAAAAATTAGACACACTCCAAGCCGATGCATCGTAAAAAACACTGTCTCTGTATTTGTTGTAGGTTTCAAACATAGTTTGTACCATTCGATGTTGGTTCTGTTTCAAAGGAACAGCAAATCGATTGCTTTTCTTATATACTTTGATTTTGTGCTTCAATAGGAAGTCGATGAAAGCTTTGTTTCTGTTTTGATCATAATCATCACCAAATTCATAGGCTGCAAATCCTGATTTTGCTTTTTTACTGACTGCTGACTTAAAAAAGTCTTGTTGGTATTTTCTAAGCGTGGCTTTGTTCTCAACAGCAGCTTTGATGGTAGCAATACTGGATAGATACTGATTTCTAATCGTGAAAGGAAAAGTGATTTTCCCATAATCTGTATCTTGAATATGACCTCTGGAACTCGCTTGTTCGAATAACAAAGCCAAAGCTCCTTGTAAATCGGGATATGAAGATCCATAACCTGGATATGTACCGTCAAAAGATTCTTTGGTGTAATACAAAGAGCCTATATTATCCAAGGTTTTCGCGTAGTAAGGAGCAAACAAGTTGTTTAGGTCTTCATAGTTTTCTTTGGGCATGATAGGGTCTTGAGATCCAATCGGCTTCATGGGCTCAAAAAAGTAGTGACTATTGGTTCCCATTTCATGAAAATCAGTCACCACATTCGGATACCAATTGTGATACCACTTCAATTTACCCTGACTTTCAGGATGTACAGCTAACAACCAGTCTCTATTCAAATCAAACCAATAATGATTGGTTCTCCCTCTTGGCCACATTTCGTTGTGCTCAGCATCCAAATTATCAGAAACCAAAGAGTAAGCTTTGTATTGATTGGCCCATTGAGTATGACGATCTCTTCCATCTGGATTGATGACTGGATCAATAAAGACAACAGAGTTGTTTAAGTAGTTTTGTACTTCTGCACTATTAGAGGCTACCAAGGTGTAAGCTGTTAGCAAAGCAGCTTCTCCTCCGGAAGGTTCGTTCCCATGAACATTATACCCTAGCTGAATAAAGACAGGGACTTCATTATAGTTTTTGGGACTTTGCTTTGGGTCTACAAACTTTAAATGTTCGCCTTTTATGCTTTCAATATTTTGAAGGTTCTGCGGAGTAGAGACTCTCAGCATGACTAACTTTCTCTTTTCATGTGTATATCCGTACACTTCAATTTCAGCTCGATCAGATACTTCTGCCAACTTGTAAAAATATGCGACCATTTGATCATGACGTGTATGCTGCTCACCTATCGGATATCCCAAAAATTCCTCTGGACTTGGAATTTGAGGATTGAAGGGTGCTTTGTCTTTGAAGAAATAATCTTGAGCAGTCAGCTGAAAGGATAATAGAAATAAAAATACGTAAAGAAGTTTGTTTTTTAGTCGCATGTAGTTATAATTAAGGATTCTAAAAATACAACTTTCTTCTGAGGCTTACATAAAACTCTCTTGTGTAACAGATGTATTGACTATCTAATCATTTAAAATCAAATGTGGAACTTCTTCTAACTTCCAATCGATCACCAAGCCTCCTGCCAAGCTTCTCGCAATTTCAGGTCCATATAAATATTCACACAAATACAATGCTGCTTCAAAGGATTTAGCGCCACCTGCAGATGTAATGGTATTTCCATCATGAACAAATAAAACTTCTTTACGAATGTCTAAATCTGGAAACATTGCTCTCATTTTATCAATATCACTCGGAAATGTCGTCGATACTTTTCCATTTAACAAACCGGCTTTCGCCAACACAAAAGCTCCGTCGCAATGCGAGGTAACAAATTGGGCTTCGTCTCCTACTCTCTTTACAAAATTGATCATCTGTGTATTTTCTAAATCAGAATCTAAATGATGTTCTGCACTGGGTACAACCAGAATATCAATCCTGGGTAAACTATCTTTCAAGTAATTAAAATCAGGAAGAATGCGCATTCCCTCAAATGTGACAATAGGCTCGTCTGTATCAGCTACAGTAAACACATTCATGGGTTTGATTCCTTTTCTAAAAATCGTGTGCTGGAAAATATCATAGGGAGCTGTAAGCTCTGTATTAAATGTTCCATCCATGATTAAAAAAGCAACATTATACCTATTCGGCTTTATCTCTGGAGTACTCTTTTGAGTATTTGCCTTTTCTTGTGTTTTGTTTTTCTCATTAGAAATGCAGGACATCATACATGATATCACCAACAAAATCAAAATTCGGTTCATGAGTACTTTCTTTAGCATATCGTCAAAAATATTTAAAATCTAATTATTTGCACAAAAAAAGACCATCTTCACAGACAGTCTTTCTCAATAATATCATTTCTTTTACTTTGATTGCAGTTCATTGCTTTCTATAGCTTTGTCTATGTATACAGTAACATACTTATGACTACCAAAAAAACGCTTCCCTGAAACTAATTTAATTGTTGCTAACGTTCCTTTTTCTTTCTTCTTTACAGAAGTTACTTCAACTTTTTTTCCTCTTATCAAATTGTAGTTGACAATTCCACCTTTTTTAATCACAAAATTCGCTTTTGGGAAATTAATGTATTTGTAGTTGTCTTGTTCAACTTCACCTATGGTAAAAACACTTCCCACATTTACATCAGTATTTTTATTTTGAGCTGATATAGAAACGCTAAATAGTCCAGTAAAAAGAAGAAAGAAAATTGCTTTTTTTATTGTTGACATAATATTTAAGATTGATTTGTTCCCTACAAAGGTACTTGTTAAATTTTTAAGCAATCTTAAATTTAAGGCAAAAATATCAACAATAACTAAATTTAACACTTGTAAAATTACACATAATACAATTCAGTGTTATTTGCGGTTCTTAAAAAATGCCAGAGATTCTGAAGTAAGATCTCACAAACAATCCGTATTTTTATCGAGAAAGAAATTAAAATTTTCCCTTATGAAAAACATTCTACCTTTTTTACTTTTAAGTGCATTGGTACTCTTCGGTTGTAATCCAACTGAGGAAAAAGTTAGCGAAAACTCCAAAGACACTTTTGTAGAAGACAATTACACCAAACAAGAAGTAGATATTGCCATGAGAGATGGTGTAAAACTACACACCACTATTTATTCTCCTAAAGACAAGAGTAAAAAATACCCCATCTTAATGCAAAGAACTCCGTACAGTTCTCGACCTTATGGGCAAGGGCAAATGAAATCCAACATAGGTCCGAATGTGAACTTAATGAAAGAAGGGAATATCATCGTTTATCAGGATGTAAGAGGGCGATGGATGAGTGAAGGAATTTATGACAATATGCGGGCTTTTATTCCGAATAAAAAAGACTCGACACAAACTGATGAATCTTCGGATACTTATGATACCATTGATTGGCTGATTAACAATGTAGAAAACAACAATGGTCGAGTGGGAACATGGGGAATTTCTTATCCTGGTCATTATGCAACCACTTCAACCGTAGAGGCTCATCCTGCTTTGAAGGCTTCTTCGCCACAGGCATGTATTGGCGATTTCTATTTCGACGATTTTCATCACAACGGAGCTTTTTTGTTAAGTTATTTTAGAGCAATTTCTTTGTTTGGCACTTATAAAGATTCGCCCACAGATACAGCCTGGTATTCACTTCCTAGTTTAGGAACACAAGATCAGTATCAGTTTTTCTTAGATGCTGGTCCGTTGAAGAACTTAAACAAATATTTTCAATATGAAAAGCTGGACAATGCCAACCCCAAGAGCGAGGATAAAGTAGATGATTTCTTTTGGAAAGAGATTACCGAACATCCAAATTATGATGAAGTATGGCAAAGCAAAGGAATCATTCAGCATTTAGACAAAGTCCCTTCTACTGTTGCTACCATGGTCGTTGGTGGTTGGTTCGATGCCGAAGATTTATACGGTCCTCTAGAGACATACAAGGGTATAGAAAAGCACAATCCAGATAATTACAATATTATGGTTTTTGGTCCTTGGGATCATGGAAGATGGGCAAGAAGAAGTAAACGAAATGCAGTAGGAAACTATTATTTTGGAGATTCTATCTCCATTCATTTTCAGGACGATGTAGAAACGAAGTTTTTCAATCATTTCTTAAAAGGAGATGGTTCTAAAAATGCTGGACTTCCTGAAGCTTATGTATATGATTCGGGTAGAAAAGAGTGGAAATCTTATGATTCTTGGCCTCCAAAAAATGCTACCAAACAAGAGATGTTTTTATCTGAAAATCAAGAGTTGACTTCGACAAAAAAATCAAATAAAGGTATCCGTTTTATCAGTGACATCAAGCGTCCTGTACCTTACTCTGAAGATATTAAAACGGTATTTACTCCTCGAAAATACATGACTGATGATCAACGATTTGCAGCAAGAAGGCCCGATGTATTGGTTTTTGAAACTGATATATTGGAAAAAGACCTCACTTTGACTGGAGATATTTTAGCCAAGTTAAAAGTCGCTACTACGGGAACTGCTGCCGATTGGATTGTCAAAGTCATTGATGTGCATCCCGTAGATGCTGAAGAAAACAATGATGAGTTGCAAGATCATCTAAAAATGAGCAACTATCATTTGATGGTAAGAAGTGAGGTGTTACGAGGACGCTACCGAAACAGTTTCAGCAAGCCAAAACCCTTTACTCCTAATAAAAAAACGAATGTAAATATTAAGCTACAGGATGTTTTTCACACGTTTAAGAAAGGGCATAAACTACAGATCCAAGTGCAAAGTACTTGGTTTCCATTGATTGATCTGAATCCTCAAACCTATGTAGACAATATCTACAAAGCGGACGAGAAAGATTTTAAAACCCAAACACATACGGTTTTTGCAGATTCTAGTATTGAATTTACCGTTTTGAAATAATGCGTTTTTTGAAAAACCTATTTTTTGGAATGCTGGTACTTTTTAGTGCTGGCATTTCATTTTCACAAGACATCACCAAACACGAATGGAAAGATCGAGTTTTGTTGGTATTGAGTGATAATTTTTCGAAAATTGAAAGTCAGCTTCAACTTCTCAAAAAGGATGTTAATGGATTGAAGGAGCGAAAACTTGTTGTATATCAGATCATGCCTAACAGCTACAAAAAAGGACTTGAAAGCACCATTGCTCCTCCATCAAACACAATTTATGTGGATATGAAAAAGAAAGAAGACAACTTTGAAATCGTTCTCATTGGCTTGGATGGCGGTATCAAACTCCGGCAAACAAAACTGCTGACATCGAAAAAGCTATTCGTCTTAATTGATAGTATGCCTATGCGACAGGCAGAGATCCGTAAAAACTAATGAATATCAGATAAATTTAATAGTCCCTGAAATTCAAATCATTAATTCATATTTCTTATCAATTAATGTCATTTCGAAATCAGATTTGGAGAATCGATTGAGAAATCTCAGATTCCTCGTCGTTTCACTCTGTCGGAATGACACCGTCTTAATAACCAAAAGCTTAAGTAATGACTAATAAAAGGCAAAAAATATGTCAAACTGAGGTTAATTAACCCTCCATGGCGGATTTTTCCTGTTTTCGCCTGCACTATAAATAATTAGTTGATTCCCATCGGGATCTTTTAAACGAGCTTCACGCCACAACCAAGGTTGATCAGTAGGAAGCAAATCAAATTCAATTCCTTTCTGCTGAAGTTCTGCAACGACTTCATCTAAATTTTCATTCTGAAAGTAAACAGTAATGCCTTCTCCTTTGGGCAATTCCTCTACCCAATGTATGGAAAACGTTGCATCTCCATCAGGCAATTCGAAGCGTACATATCTAGGCCTTGCATCTACAATGAGATGCAAGCCTAACTTTTGATAAAATTCGGTTCCTTTCTCTACATCTAAAGAAGGAATGGTTATTTGGTTTAAAATCATAATGTTAATTTTTCTTTTTTAAGAAACTGTTTTAAAAGCCATAAACAAAGGACTCCAATAAAAGAAATGGCTGAAATAATAACCCAAGTCATATCATACCCAAAAGCCACTATCAATTTTAATCCTGTATAATGAGAAACAATATGAGATAATGAAAAAGCAATGGTATATAGCCCCATGTACTCACCCATTTTACCCTTTTTAGATCTCTCTACCGCAAATGCATTTGAAAAAGGAAAAAAGATCATTTCTCCAACGGTCATTAGTAACATTCCAATTATAAGTATTCCTATCCACTCAGTTACATATAGAACTACAAAACTTACTCCTGTAAGTATCATTCCTACCAACATCAATTGAGTAAGAGTGGTCTTTCTTTTTTCTATCCAAGCAATTAATGGCATCTCTAAGGCAACAATAACAAAGCCGTTCATTCCTAAAAGTAGCCCTATCTCTAATTTACTCAAAAATTGTGCTTCTGAATAGTATAATGGAATCGTAGAGAAATATTGTAAAAAGATGAATCCAAAGATGAACATGGCAACAAAAAAGACCCAGAATGCTTTGTCTGAATATACAGAGATAGGGTTATCTACTACAGAGACTTCATCATGAACCTTTGCTTTTTTAGGGTTTAAGACTACTAATAGTAAAATCCCTGCCATCAGGCAAGTAACTCCGTCTACCCAAAATAGCCCTAAATATCCAAGATATGTAATAATAATTCCTCCTAATGCTGGTCCTGCTGTAAATCCAAGATTAATTGCCAGTCTTATAAGTGTTAAAGAACGAGTTCTATTCTCTTCTTTACTATATGCTTTTAATGCGACAAACATAGCAGGCCTAAAAGTATCTGCTATAAGCATTAATATTAAAATGCCTATTCCAAAACCTAGCATTGAGTTTACATATTGTAATACTACAAATGAAATGCCTGTTAGAATTAAACTAATAAACATAACTTTATAGTAACCAATCATATCTGTTAGCTTCCCTCCTAACCATGAGCCTCCCACAGATCCTACCCCAAAGAATATCATAACTAAAGCAATATCATCTTTAGTGAAGTTCAAACTTTCATTCAAGTACAATGATAAAAAAGGAATCACCATGGTTCCTGCTCTGTTGATTAATGTTATGAGAGAGAGCCACCAAACTTCTGTTGAGAGGCCTTTGAAAGTATCTAAATAAGTAAAGTATAGCTTTTTCATTTTTTTAGTTGATTGAGAGTTATTATAAAATAAAAAGTCCGGCTAAATAGCCGGACTTTCTGTATTGATAGATCTTATTTCTATATCATCAAAACACATACATTACCCGGCTATGGATTGTAGAAATCCACTGCTTTGATGTATTTGTATTGACGATTCTCATGATTCGCTTTTGTTGTTGAATGATGTAAAGCTACATATTTTTTTAAGATTAACTAAAAAGAGAGGTAACTTTTTGTATTTTTAATAAAAAATACTTCTTATGAAAAAATTCAAAACCAGTCATTACGTTATTATTGTTTTTTCCTTGTTAGTCATCTCTTTGTTTGTTTCTAATTGGTGGAATGATTATAAAATATCAAAATTAGAAGAAAATGGAATTGAAACTTTAGCTCTAGTAACAGATATTGATATAAATGATTACAATGCAAATGAATTAGAAGGAAAACGTATAGAAAATTATATTTTTACATTTCAATTTTCGACTAAAGCAGGTGAAAAAATTACTAGTATCAGAACAGTTGAGAAAAAAGATTTTAAAGATTTTTTTGATAAGCCCATTCGAGTAAATGACTCTATCAACATCCTTTATAGTCCTGATTCACCTAAAAACAATATGATTAAAAAACTCCATGATGATTAATTTTAAAAATATAATCACAATTATTTTATGTTCTTTTTGTCTTGTTTCTTGTTCTTCACAAGGTAAAAGACCAATATCTGGCCTCACAGATTATCAAAAAAAATTAAATGCTGTTTATAAAGATGCTTCTAAATCACCTCTCAAAAAAAGAGATTTAAAAAACTTTAAAGGATTAGATTTTTTCCCTGTTGATTCTTCTTATATTGTTACTGCCAAGGTTATCGAAACTCCTAATAGTTCATATTTCCAAATGCCAACAACTACCGATAGAAAACCTTACTACAGAGAATATGCAACGCTGGTTTTTACACTAAAAGGAAAAGAACATACCTTAACTGTCTATCAGAATAAAGAGAACTATGAAGCTCCTAAATACAAGGATTACCTCTTCTTGCCTTTCACTGATGGTACTAGTGGAGAAGAATCTTATGGAGGTGGTCGTTATATGGATATTTACGAAAGTCAGATACAAGAAGACAATACAATTGTTTTGAATTTTAACAATACTTATAATCCCTATTGCGCCTACAACGAAAAGTATTCTTGCCCACTTACTCCCAGAAAGAATCATCTAAAAGTAGAAATTAGAGCTGGCGTAAAAGATTTTAAAAAGTAAATCGCTACTAGAAGAAACTAGAATAAAAGATATCTTAACTCTAATAGTTTAATCTGATTACGCAACAAATCTTATTAAATACATTCCCGCAAAGACTGCTAAGAAAGCTATTATAAAACTAGCGATGGTGTAGAGGGCGAAGCTGGTAAAGTCTCCACTTTTTAGAAACACATGGTTTTCGTAAGCGAAAGTAGAAAAGGTGGTAAATCCACCACAAAATCCTGTGGCTAGCAATAGAGTTTGATTTTGAGAGAGTGCTTCATTTTTAGCGGCTAATCCTAAAATAATACCAATAAGTAAGCTTCCTAAAATGTTAGCCGCAAAGGTTCCAAAAGGGATTCCACTTTCTGTACTGTTCAGGTACTTTCCTAAAAGGTACCGCAAGACACTTCCAAAACCTCCTCCAATAAACACTAAAAGTAGTTGCTTCATATTTTGTAAATATAAAACGTCATTGCGAGAAATTTTTAATTTCGAAGCAATCTGTTTAAAAGATGGCTTCATCTTACCTGTTTGTCAACAGATTAGATTCGCAATGACGTTCTTATTTTAATTTGATCATTTCAACAAATAGTAAATATCTGTTTGTATGTCTTGGGGTTGTACTGTCATAGGGTCGTTTTCATACAGCTCCCATACTAAACCTTGACCTTCTAATTTATTTGTCTCTAAATATTGGGCAATTTTAGCATGCGCTTCCATGTCGCCTACTCCGTACTTTCCATACTTTGTGATCATTACTCCTTTCCCTTTGGAAATGGTAAACGAACCCATTCCTTTACCAGGTTTTAAATCTTTATGAAGTAGCAATCCTATATAAAACTCGGCTTCCTTATTTTCTTCATCCCATTTTAGATATAGCGATCCTGGAACATAATCTCCTTCTTTGAGTCCTTTTTGAGCAGCATACATACCTGCTTTAGGCATGTTTTCCATGAATAATTTTGTCATCTCTTCATGGCTGATGTCTGTGCTTGTTTTTTGTAAAAATCCGATAAATTTCTTCTTGTCTAAGTCTATTGATTTTACATCTCCCATTCGGAAACTATTGGCTAATTTCATTTTTTGTGACATCAATTCGTTTAAATTTTCTAAACCTTGTTCTTCATCTGGAGCAAACATATTCTCCCACCCTCCAGACATCGCTGCAAAGATTTTAAGAAAAAAAGGAGCACTGTCATCTTTCATAATCCAAGTGACTTTGGTTCCTCCTTCTACTTCTTCAAAAGTCCATTGTATTCCGCTTGGATCATAATCTGCAAATTGCATTTCCTGATCAATAGATTTGTTTGGAACTACCGCTATAGTTTTCATACTACCAGGTCCATCTTGACTCGTCCAACTATTACTGGCTCCAACACCTGCTGTTATATCTCCATAAGTAACCACAATAGTTGTGTCTACTCGATGCCATGGCCCCCACTCTTCCCAACTCCTTAGATCGTTGACCGTATTGAACACATCAGCGACAGGAGCGTTAATTACTTTTGATCTTGAAACATTGTAATCGGAAGGTTGAATAACAACGTAGATCAATGCTGCTACGATTACTACCAATAACAGCAATAAAATTTTCTTAAAAGCTTTCATATTTCCCTAAGTTTTGATTGATTACTACGAAGTTAGTAATTTTTATCAATCAACCTCTAGAGTTCAATATCTTGAATGTCTTTCCAATTCCATTTCCCGGTGACAGTTCCTTTACTTAGTGTCATAATTCCAGGATTGGATCGAATCATCGTTTTTAGTGTGGTTTCATCACAGAATAAGAAATCAAACGGGAGATTATGTTTGTTTTGCATGAGTATTAAATCATCTTCAAAGGAAGCAGAGACTCCATATACTTTGTATCCCTTTTGAATAGCTTTGTCGGCTACTTCTTTCACTGCTTTGAATCCTTCCTTGTTTGACTTATCAATGTTATAAACAATAACCAACATGACTTTCTTCATTGCCAAAATCTCAGGTGCTAAGTCGTTTTGTGTGTCTTCTAACATAAAATCGTGCACTGGAGGTATTTCTCCATCTCCTTTGTATTCCATTCCTTCAGGAATATTCTTACCCACGGCATAGGCTCTAAAATCGATGATGGGCAAATGGTTTAGCACGTGGTAGGTAATGTATGAAAAGCTTAATAAGCAAACTACAGTAAGCAACACAGTGATCTTTTTAGAAAAAAGCTCTTTGATATCTTTCATTCGAATCAACAACAAAATAATCAGAGCAATGAGAATCACATTTTTGTAAAATGTTTCCCAAGGAGTCAACTTAATCGCATCTCCAAAGCAGCCACAATCGGTTACCTTGTTGTAGTATGCAGAATACCATGTGAGGAATAGAAACAGTAATGTTAGACCAAACAAACTCCAGGTGGTTAATTTGGATTTAAACCCTAGTAAAAGCATCACTCCCAACATAATTTCTGCGAGAATCAACAAAATTGAAAAAGGCAATGCATAGGGAATTAAGAATTCTAAATTGAGAACACTTTCACCAAAATATTCTTCAAACTTGTATTGAGAGCCAATGGGATCAACTAATTTTACAAAGCCAGAAAACACAAACATCGCTCCTACAAAAATTCGAGATAAGTGGACTAAGAGTTTTATCATTATTTTGATTTTTTATAATAGAAAACTATAGAGGTTTCCATTTTGCTTTTTATTCTTTACTCTTTTCTACTTTTCACTTTCAACCATATGTATCATCGCAAAAACAGCATAGTTGATCATGTCTTGATAATTGGCATCAATACCCTCAGAAACCAATGTTTTTCCTTTGTTATCTTCAATTTGCTTCACTCGCAAAAGCTTTTGTAAAATCAAATCTGTCAAAGAACTCACCCGCATATCTCTCCATGCTTCACCATAATCATGGTTTTTGTTTTCCATCAGATCTTTGGTAATTTTCACATGCTTGTCATACAATTCTGTAGCTTCATCAGTCGTTAAATCAGGGTTTTCTACAATGCCTAATTCTAATTGAACTAGAGCCATTACAGAGTAATTAATGATACCGATAAACTCAGATTTTTCTCCCTCATCAACTTTTCTGACAGTATTTTCTTGTAGTTGACGAATGCGTTGCGCTTTGATAAAAATTTGATCCGTCAATGAAGGAAGTCTCAAAATTCTCCAAGCAGCTCCATAGTCGCTCATCTTTTTCACAAATAAGCTTCTACATTCGTGAATTACAGCATCGTATTGTTGTGAGGTATTTGACATCTGGTGATTTGATTTCTTCTAAAAAGTATTCGCGTAAAAATAGTAAATCCAAACCTTTTTGGTTTATTTTTACGGAACATTTTTATTCTTTCCTGATGAAAAAAATAGTGGTCTTTTGCGGTTCTAGTTTGGGTTTTAACCCTGTATATAAAAATGCTGCTATTGAACTCGGAAATGCTTTTGTGGAAAAAGGAATTACACTAATCTATGGGGGTGGAAAAATAGGAATGATGGGTATTTTGGCAGACACCATTCTTCAAAAAGGTGGAAATGTCATTGGGGTCATTCCTCAGTTTCTAGAAAAAGAAGAAGTTGTCAATCCGAATGTAACTGAATTGATCGTTACAAAAACAATGAGTGATCGGAAGATTATGATGAGTAAAATGACCGATGGCTACATTAGTTTGCCTGGTGGTTTTGGCACCATGGATGAACTCTTCGAGGGATTAACACTACATCAATTACACATTGAAGACAAACCTAACGGACTCTTAAATATCAATCACTATTTTGATCATACTTTACACCAATTAGAGGTAATGGTTAGAGAAGGTTTTTTAAAAGATAAAAATCGTGATTTATTACTTGTAGACACTCAGGCGGAAGGATTATTACAAAAGATGTTTTTCTACGAAGCGCCAGAAAAATCGCATATTATCAATAAAGTTGTAAAGCATGACCATTAATTGTAAAGGACATCTGATAGATCTAGTGACCCCAAAAGTAATGGGGGTCTTAAATGTAACACCAGATTCTTTTTATGACGGTGGAAAATACAAAAGTGATAAAGACATTCTTTCACAGGTAGAAAAAATGCTTATTGAAGGGGCCACTTTTATTGATATCGGTGCCTCTTCCTCGAGACCAGGAGCAGATCATGTTTCAGAAGAAGTAGAGCTAAAACGTATCATTCCTGTTATTGAATTGTTAATCAAAGAATTTCCAGAGGTCCTTATTTCTGTGGATACATTCAGAAGTAAAGTAGCTAAAAACTCTATTGAAAGCGGTGGTGCGATGGTAAACGATATTTCAGGAGGAAACATAGATACACTTATGTTCGAAACTGTGGCAAAATTGCAAGTTCCTTATATTCTTATGCACATGCAAGGTACACCTCAGAGTATGCAAGTGAATCCTCAATATAAAAATGTTATTACGGATCTACTCTATTTCTTTTCAGAGAAAATTTTCGAGCTCAAACAATTGAAATTAAACGATGTCATTATAGATGTTGGTTTTGGATTTGGAAAAACAATAGAACACAATTTTCAGCTTTTAAAAGACCTAAAACTATTTGAATCTTTACATGCTCCGATATTGGCTGGAATTTCAAGGAAATCCATGCTATATAAATCATTAGATATAACCCCAGAAAAGGCATTAAATGCCACTACAGCTGCGAATACAATTGCCTTATTAAACGGAGCAAATATTTTACGAGTTCACGATGTAAAAGAGGCGGTTGAAGCAGTAAAAATTGTGCAGCAGCTCAATTAATTCTCCTAGTTAGATTCCGCAATAAATGTGGAATGACAATAGTGAGCAAAAAACTGGCATTCTTTTTGTTTCATTATCAGTAAATTAAAAACTACTGTTATGAATAGACAAGCTCCGAAAATAAATGCAGGATCGATGGCAGATATTGCATTTTTACTACTTATTTTCTTTTTGGTTACCACAACAATAGATGTTGATGAAGGCATATACACCAAATTACCTAGAAAAAATACTACAGAAATTACGGTCCCTTTTAATGACAAGAACATTCTGGATGTTATTATCAATGCAAAGAATGAATTGTATGTCGAAAATGAGATTGTGGAAATTTCTAATCTTACCGAAGTAGCCATTAATTTTATCGATAATGCTGGAGGTACAGATATAGACGGAAATCCTTGCTCATGGTGCAAAGGCGATCGAAATACAGATTCTTCCGATCATCCTTCTAAAGCATTAATCGCTATAGATGCCAATAGAGCTGTAAATTACGATACCTATGTAAAGGTATTAGACCAAATCTATAAAGCTTATGGAAAATTACGTGACCGCTATGCTAGAGATACTTATCAGATATCTTACAAAGGCATTCTAAAAAAAGAAAAAAGCAGTACCGACGATCATGCTGAGTTGAGGCAAAAAATAAAAGATATCAGAGAAAAATATCCCTTACTCATAGTGGATAGTCAGATTCAAAAGTGAATAAACTTTTATCCAGCTTTGTAACTCTGAAACTTTGGAGCTTTGAAACTTTATTACTCACAACTCTAAGATTCTCACGTCGCTTCCCTTCGACGTCGCTCAGGGTAAAACTCCTCAGAATGACACTATTATTTCACTGTTACATTTTCAAACTATCACATTGGTAAATCAATCCGTTGTTCTTAACTTCTCCTTTCTTCCTTTGCAACTTTGCAACTTTGCAACTCTGAAACTCTGAAACTATAGAACTTTAAAGCTTCACTACTTTAGACTTTAGACTTTAGACTTTGGGCTTTGGGCTTTGGACCTTTACAACTTTGAAACTTTGCAACTTTGAAACTTCACTACTTTGTCACTTTAAAACTTTCACACTTTAGTACTTTATTAGTACTTTTACGAAAATCGTCAATATTTCATGCTCGACTTTATTGATTTTTCCTTTTTAGACGCGCTAGATATTCTGCTAGTATCCATACTTCTCTACTACATATACAAACTCTTAAAGGGAACTGTTGCCATTAATATTTTTTTAGGAATTGCTTTTATTTTCCTTATGTGGAAGCTTACTCAAATTCTAAAAATGCAGATGCTGAGTAATATCTTGGGGTATTTATTAAGCGGTGGAGTTATTGCTCTTATTATTGTTTTCCAGCAAGAGATAAGACGGTTTTTATTGATGATTGGAACCACCAATTTTACTTCAAGAAAAAACTTTTTAAGGCAATTGAAATTTTTACAATCTGAGATTACCACAGAAACGGACGGACAAATACTTATTGATGCCTGTAAGAAATTCTCAACAACAAAAACTGGTGCTTTAATTGTGTTAGAACGCACAAACAGTTTGGATTTTTTAATTAATACTGGTGATTCTATGAATGCCCAATTGAACATTGCTTTACTAGAAAGTATCTTTTATAAAAACAGTCCACTTCACGATGGAGCAACCATTATTCGAGATAATTTTGTTGTCGCTACCCGCGTGATTTTACCAGTTGCAAATGATGCAAAAATTCCTTCTCGATTTGGTTTGAGACACAGAGCAGCGATTGGAGTTTCTGAAAAAACAGATGCTATTTGTTTGTTGGTATCTGAGGAGACTGGGGAAATTTCATACATCAAAGATGGTGAGTTCGAGTTGTATGCAGATTATGACGAACTTCTAGAAAAAATTAAAAAGGATATTCAGTAAATGAATTGTAAAAATTGTGGAAATAGTCTGAACAATGAGGATGGATTCTGTTCTCAATGTGGTGCGAGAATTATAGAAGATCGTATTTCTATAAGGTTCCTTTTAAAAGAAATCTTAGACAAGGTGTTGAGTGTTGATAATAAGCTATTGAAAACATTCCTTCACATGTTTTTCAAGCCAGAGGCTGTTATCAATGGATACATCAGTGGGGTGCGGAAGCGATATATAGACCCTTTTAGTTACTTATTAATTTCCATCACATTAGCAGGAATCTCTTTCTATTTCTTACGAGAAGTGGCTATTGAAAATATCAATACTACTTCAGAAGCTAGTAGCCAACCTGGAAATCCATTTGAAAATAAAGAATTTCTGACCTCCTTTATCAATTTTATTTTTGATTATCAGGCGGTCCTTACTGCTATTATCATTCCAGTATATGCTTTTATTTCATGGATTGTCTTCTTAAATCGGAAAACGTATAACTATCTGGAACACATTGTAATTTACCTTTATGGAAATGCACAGTTTTCGGTAGTCAATTTCATTGTAACCACTCCTCTTTTTTTCATTAATAAAGAAGCAGGAAATTTAGCATCGTTAGTCATTAGTGGGTTGACCATCGTTTATTTTTCATACATACTCATCCGTCTGTTTAAACTTACTTTTCTGCAGTTTGTTATTAAAACACTGTATTTCTTTCTTGTTGGTATAGTTATGTATGTGATTGCTATTATTGCTAGTGGCTTTGTCATGTATTTCTACATGGGACCTGAATATTTTAAACAGTTTAAAAAACAGCAACAGCAGCAGGATAGCATTCAGAAAATTCAGAAGAAAGATACAATCCAAAAAGCCATTCACTATTACGAGGCGAGTTCTAAGCTGAACTGTTTGTCATACAAATTTTTGTAATAACCGTCTTTTTTCTTCAGCAACTCTTTGTGAGACCCTTCCTCAACAATCTCTCCTTTGTCCATCACAATAATTTTGTCTGCTTTTTTAATCGTTGCCAAACGGTGTGCGATGACAATAGAAGTTCGATCTTCAGTGATGGTATCTATTGCATACTGAATCATTTGCTCAGCATAAGAATCTACCGACGAAGTTGCCTCATCCAAAATTAAGATACTTGGCTTGCTCACATAAGCTCTTAGAAATGCAATCAACTGACGTTGACCAGATGATAACATGGCCCCTCTCTCCTTCACATTGTAATGGTAATCATTGGGAAGCGACATGATAAAATCGTGTATTCCAATTTTCTTGGCAGCTTCTTGAACTTCCTCCATGCTGATGTCTGGATTCTTGAGCGTAATGTTGTTATAGATCGTATCAGAAAATAAAAATACATCTTGGAGTACAACTGCAATTTCATTGCGCAATGATTTCAAATCGTATTCATTCACAGCAACTCCATCGACAGAAATGGTTCCACTATCAATTTCATAAAATCGATTGATTAAGTTAATAATGGTTGATTTCCCTGCTCCAGTGGCACCCACAATGGCTACTGTTTGACCCTTTTTCACATCAAAGGAAATTCCTTTGAGTACCTCTTCATTTTCTACATAGCTGAATCGAACATTCTCGAAGGAAATATCTCCGTAGATTTGAGTTGCTTTGTGTGTTCCCTCTTTGCTGATAAAACTCTCAGTATCGATTACTTTAAACACTCTCTCACCAGAAACAATTCCCATCTGTAACTGATTGAATTTGTCTGCGATCTGGCGTAAAGGTCTAAAGAGCATTTGGGCAAACATGATAAATCCAAAAATTGCTCCTGGCCCTACGACCATTCCTGATACTATTTGTTTTCCTCCATACCAAACGATTAAACCGATTCCTATGGAAGATAAAATCTCAGCAATCGGGAAGAAAATGGAATAATACCAAACAGTCTTTACATGTGCTTTCTTGTGTTTGTCATTGATTCCTACAAAATTTTCATATTCAATTTTTTCTCTATTGAAAAGTTGTACAATCTTCATTCCTGTCACTCTCTCTTGTACAAAACCGTTCAAATTGGCAACCTGATTTCGCACTTCTTGGAAAGTTGCTTTGATGGCTACCTGAAAAATTTTTGTAGCATATATCAACACTGGAAGTACCGTAAGAGTGATCAGAGTGAGCTGCCAGTTCTTATAAAACATCACTAAAATGACAGCTAGCATTTTTAAAATATCACTTACAATCGTAAACACGCCATTTGAGAAAAAAGCAGCTATGGTTTCAATATCCGACACCACTCGAGTTACCAACCTTCCTACTGAGTTTGTATCGAAATAACTCATTTTAAAGCTTAGTATGCGATCAAAAGCTTTTACGCGCATGTCTTTGATAATATGTTGACCTACCCAGTTGGCAAAATAGATGAATAAAAATTGTAGAAGAACTTCTCCTATTAGTATACCCAACATAATAAGAACATAATTCAGTAACTGATTTTGGTCCTTTTTTACTATGTATTGATCAACGACATCAATAAAGATCAGAGGTCTTAAAACAGAAAAAATAGCAAGCAGAATTGTAGACGTAGCTGCAATCGTAAACATGAGCTTATAACGCTTGGCAAAACTCATGAGCCTTGTAAAAATCTTTACATCAAATGCTTTTCCTGATACTTTCTCTGCCATGTTTGTTAGTTGTTAATTGTTAATTGTTAATTGTTAATTGTTAATTGTTAATGATATTACAAAAATCTTTTTCAATCTACCAATCAATACATTACAGCATAACTCTCTATAACTTTGAAACTCTGTAACTTTGAATCTTTGAGATTCTCACGTCGCCTCCCTTCGACGCCGCTCAGGGTAAAACTCCTCAGAATGACATCATCATTAAATTTTCAAATTACCACATTGATACATTAGTACATTTTCAACTCTACAACTTTGAAACTTTGCCTCTCTGCTACTACGAAACTTTTACACTTTGCAGCTTTGAACCTTTCCAACTCTGAGACTCTCACGTCGCCTCCCTTCGACGCCGCTCAGGGTAAAACTCCTCAGAATGACATCATCATCAAATTTTTAAATTACCACATTGATACATTAGTACATTTTCAACTCTGTGACTTTGAACCTTTGCCTCTCCGCAACTATGAACCTTTCCAACTTTGAGATTCTCACGTCGCCTCCCTTCGACGCCGCTCAGGGTAAAACTCCTCAGAATGACATCATTATTTCAGTGAACAATGATCAGTTATCAATGAACGATTGTTAAATCATAAATAAACTTAGTACTTTATAACTTTTCAACTTTGCGACTTTCAAACTTTCAAACTTTCAAACTTTCAAACTCAATACTCTACTGCTGTTAAAAATAATCCTTGCGCTGGAACTGACCAACCTGCTTCACTTCTTTTTTTACTTTCTATGACTTTTCTAAAGTCTTCTACAGTTCTTTTTCCTTGTCCAACTTCAATTAATGTTCCTACAATGGCTCTTACCATGTTGCGTAGAAACCGATTTGCTGAGATATAAAATGTCAATTCATTTTCATTTTGAATCCACTTTGCTTTGGTGACATCGCAGTGAAACGTTTTGACATCTGTTTTTGTTTTAGAGAAACACTCAAAACCTGAATATTCTAACAATATTTTTGCGGCTTCATTCATCTTCGCTACATCCAAAACTTGTTGGTGCAATTGCCAGGTAGTTTCTAACAAAAATGGATTTCTTCCCAGCCAAATTTTATACTCATAACTCCTACTCACTGCATCAAATCGGGCATGCTTATCATTGGCTACTTTGTATAACGAAGAGATGACAATGTCGTTCGGCAAAACTGCATTGAACTTGTAAACATACTCGCTTCCCAGTTCCCTTTCTGTATCAAAATGGGCAGTCATAAAACTAGCATGAACTCCCGCATCTGTTCGCCCTGCTCCTACTATTTGAATTTCTTCTTGTAAAATGGTAGACAAGCACTGGTTGATTTTTTCTTGTACAGAACTTGTGTCTGGCTGAATTTGCCAACCGTGATATTGGGTTCCTTTGTACGATAACTCAATGAAATACCTCAAGAAATTATGCTTTAGTCTTTTGAATAAATTTGGTTTTGCAAAGATAGGAAATGTTCTTGGGTGTTTGTGTTTGTGTTTGTGTTTGTGTTTGTGTTTGTGTTAATTGTTAATTGTTAATTGTTAATTGTTAATTGTTAATTGTTAATTGTTAATGATATGACAAAAATATTTTTCAATCTACCAATCAACAAATTATAGCATGACTCTTTATAACTTTGAAACTCTGTAACTTTGAATCTTTGAGATTCTCACGTCGTTTCCCTTCGACACCGCTCAGGGTAAAACTCCTCAGAATGACATCATCATCAAATTTTCAAATTACCACATTGATACATTAGTACATTTTCAACTCTGCAACTTTGAAACTTTGCCTCTCAGCAACTTTGAACCTTTCTAACTTCGTAACTTTGTACCTCCTAAAACTTCGTAACTTTAGTCCATGAAAAAAATCCTATTGCTTTCAGATACACATAGCCATATCGACGACCAGATATTGAAGTTTGTAAAGCAAGCAGATGAAGTATGGCATGCAGGAGATATCGGCAATTTGCAAGTAACAGATACAATCAAAGAACACAAGCCTTTGCGTGCTGTTTATGGAAATATCGACAATAAAGAAGCCCGTGCAGAGTTTCCTTTACACAATCGATTTGTGATAGAAGGCATTGATGTTTGGATAACACATATTGGGGGGTATCCCTATCGATACAACCCAAAAGTGCGTGAAGAATTGCATGCGAATCCTCCTAAAATCTTTATTTGTGGTCATTCGCATATTTTAAAAGTTCAGTACGATAAAAAACTAGAATTGCTACATTTAAACCCTGGTGCCGCAGGCAAACACGGATTTCACAAGGTACGTACGATGTTACGCTTTGCCATAAACAATGGCGATATTACCGATATGGAAATTATTGAATTGGCTAAGAAATCGTAACCAACTTCTTTTCAAACACGGGAAGTTCTATATTGATTTTTGTTCCTTTTCCTAGTTCACTTTCTATTTGAAAACTCCCTTGCATCATTTTAATCCTCGCATCGATTTGATTGATTCCTAAACCGTCTTTTTCTTGAGTCTTTGTTTGGTCGAAGCCTTGCCCATTGTCCTCGATAATCAAATACAACTTCTTTTTCTTTTCAGTTAAAGTCACTTTTGCATAATCTGCTTTACTGTGCTTTATGATGTTGTTGATAAACTCCTGTATGATGTTATAGAGTTTAATTTCAAAGCCCTGATCATAACGTTTGATGTATTTGGTTTCATAGTCTAGCAGTAAGGCTGAATTGGAGAATTTCTCCGAAAGATCTTTAATGGCATAACTTAAGCCAAACTTTAAGAGAATAGATGAGACGAGTGTATGCGACAAGTCTCTGATTTTTTGAGAAGCTTCATTGATAATGTCTTGCGATTTACTCACCTCCAAAGGTGTAGATCCGTTGAAATGTTTTTTACAGGCTTGTAAATGTAAATTGGCAGAGGATAGCAAGGCACTTACACTGTCGTGCAAAGTTTCTGCAATTTGTTTTCGTTCCGATTCTTTCCCATCTATGGTGGCATTTAGAATACGAATCTGGGAATCTGCTTTTACCTTTTCTAGTTTTTGTTGCTGCACAAGCTCTTTTCTAGACATTTCTAGATTTAGGTATTTTGCTTTTAAGCTTTTTTGTTTGACGATAAATACAAGTACCACCACTATAAACAAAGATAAAGCACTAATAATCCAAGTATTTCTGGTTGCTTTTTGTCGTTTGATTTCTTCTTGTTGACGAACGGTTTTAACATCATACTGTGCAGTAATCGTCTCAACCATTTTTTTAAGTTCCTTATCTCTTATATCATCTTCTATGTCGTAGGATTTTTCTTGATAATCATAGGCCTTATAATCTTCTAGGTTACGCATGGCCCAAGCCAAATTGTAGTACAAACTTGCTTTATAGCGTACAGCCTTAGCACTATTATCTTTCTCAATTAGCTTGATCCCTTCAAGATAGTATGTCTTTGATTTCTCATACATTTCTTGGGACAAATATAAACTGGCAAGATTACTGAATGCTGCTGCTTGATCTATTTTATCGTTTCTCCTCTTATAAATATCTATTGCCTTTTTAGCAAATAATTCTGCTTTATCAAAGATAGAATCCTCTTGGTAAATTCCTGATAAGTTGGTATATGAAGCTGCTTTATAACCTAAGATACTTTCATTCAGTTCATTTAATTTGTTTAATTCTTCATAGTAGTACTTAGCACTGTCTCTCATTCTTAATTTTTGATAAGCCCCTCCTATTTTTAATAAAGTCCTAGCATAATTATCATCATTTTGAAAATTTAGATCGCCCTCTTTAGAATAAAAACTAGATAGACTTTGTATTACTTTTTTATAAAAAGTTAGTGATTTCCTGTAGTTATTAGTTTTTTCATAAATATTACCTATCAAAAAATTAGTTAGGGTAGCAATTTCAAAATTATTATCTTCTTTACATAAATCATACAAATTCAATGCTCTATCAAGTGCTTTAGCATACTCTTTAGATTTATATAATTCATTTACAGCGTTATACTCTTTTATTAAAAGAGAGTCTACTTGTTTCATAACAATAAAAGAAGCTTCAACATTAAAAGCTTCTTTTAATTTATCATTGTTAGATGTATAACCATAAACAAATCCCAATGATATCAAGGATAACAAGAGAGTTAATACTCTTACCTTAAATATGAATTTAATATTTTTTATAAACAATACTAAAAAGTTAATTCTTTATTTTAGAGTTAAAAAATGATTTAAATTTAATCAGTTGTAACTACTATAATTCTAGGCTTTTTCTTTGTAGTTTCAGCTAATCGAGCATTCCCATTGCTGTAGTGATTTACAAACACAATATTTAAATCTTCACCTGTCACTTTTGTAAAAGTACGAGAAAAATCAGACTCGTTAGATGTTCCTTTCTTTAAATGGATCTCATAATGTCCATTGTTTTGTACAAAATCTACAGCAATATTATCTTTTACGGTAAAATCTACCGTATAGGTCTTGTCTAAATTGTCAGTTACTTTATAGCCTCTTAAATGGTCTTTGTTAGCAACTCTTGAAAATTTGATATCATCGTCTAAGATGGTTAAAGTAGTATGGCTATTGTCTAAAGTATTATTAATACCAAATACAAATTGCTCTTGTCCATTCAAAGATAGTTCTTCGTTGTAACTCTTACCTAATGCATTTTCAGAAGCATACAGATTGATGCTTTTTGAATTGTTGGATGCATTGGTTGTAATATCTGATTTTACCCCATCATTTAATTCGTAGTCAACAAAATAGCTACCATCTGCATTTCTTTGTAAAGCTGTTTTTTTAGCAAATGGGTTGTCTACAGATTGGTTAAGCAAAAGGGGATCGCTTTCGTTAGAACATGATGAGAAAATAATTGTGCATACAATTAATAACGATGTTAAGCTTAATTTTTTCATGGTTAAAAAATTTAAATAGGGAAAATTTGGATTTTCTTAGTGTTTGTGATTGATTGTCAAAAAAAATAGGTTATTACAATGCACACGGTAAAAATTATATAGAGTGTTGGGGGGAGTTCTCTGTATCTTAGGGGGTAAGTCTAATGGGGTATTAGAGAACTATCATCTTAAAAGGGGTAAACTATATAATTTTGTTTTTTACCGCATACATTGCTAAACCTACTGCGTTTTTTACGTTTGTTTTTTTTAGTAAACTTTTTCTGTAAGTATCTACTGTACTCTGGCTAATGTTTAAAATATCAGCAATTTCTGGCGAGCTATGTTCTTGAGCTATCAGCTTTAAAACTTCAACTTCTCTGTCTGTTAAACTATTGGCGATGGTACTTTCTGGTCTTTCTCCAGATTCTACTTTTTGTCCTGTGTATAACTTTAACAGATTGCTTTTAATAGCATCGCTAAAATATTGTTCGTCTGCATGCACTGCTTTAATCGCATTAATAATGTGTTCTCCTGCACTGTCTTTTGACAGGAATCCACTTGCACCCAGCGTAATCATTTCTTGTACGAGTTTTACATCATCATAACTGGAAAGGATGATGGTTTTCATATCGATTTTTTTCAATTTGAAATATTTCAATACTTCAATTCCATCGTATTGCGGCATATTAATATCTAAAATTAATATATCAGCCGTTTTTTCTTTGGCCCAATCAATGACCTCTTTTCCAGTGAGTGAGTAACCCTCTACTTCTATTTCTTTGTCTGTATCGATCACCGCAATAATACCTTCTATAAGTATCTTGTGATCGTCTGCGACATGAACTTGTATCTTTTGCTTCATTCTTACTTTACAAATTTAGGAACAGTTAACCTTATTAAACAATACCACGATTTAGTGAAATTTTCGCCTCCCCAAAAATGGGGAGATACTTCACCATTTTCAACGAATGTATGAAAAACTTCTTTTGAGAGTGGAAAGTTTAAAAGTAGTAAAGTTTCATAGTGGCAGAGTTGGAAGTGGGAAAGAGAAAAGAGAAAGAAGAAAGGAGAAAGAAGAAAGTAAAGTCTTTTTTTGAAACATCGTGAATTTTGAGTCTACGATTTGACTAACACCTAATACCTAATACCTAATACCTAATACCTAATACCTAACAACCAACAATTTCAATTTCAATTTTCGATCTCTTAAAATCAAAAAAACCAGAAGCAAGCCCCTGGTTTTCGCACTAAATATACTAAGATGTTAGGCCTATCGCAATCTATCAACAGATTTTACAAGATCTTCATCCTTCTTAATTGCTTTATTTGCCATAACAGTAAACAAAATAGCAATTGTAGGTATGAACATCCCAATACCCTTCTCGGAAGTAACTTCTCCAGGTAAGTTTAGTGATACATAAATCAATATTCCTAATAAAAAAAGATTGATCAATAGAATAACTCGGCCCAGTACAAACTGTTTTTTTCTGTCTTTAAAAGAAAAGATAGCAATGAGTGCTACTAAAGCCGATAGTAAGAATAATACTGGAATGCATTTTTGCAAAAGTGATTCGTGAGATAATAGTGAAAAAGCAAATGTTTTTACCTCTCCAATTTTCCACAAATCGAAAGCAAAAATGAGTCCGCCAGAAACAATGGCTACAATTAATAAGTATACAGATTGAATTCTTTGTATCATTCTTTAAAAAAATGGATGACAAAATTATCATTTTCTTTTTTAAAAAGAAACTTAATAAATTAAAATAATTCTATATATTTGTTGCTCGCAACTGCTCACTATTGTATAGTTACTATATACAATCTTAATATTATCAAAAGAAAAAATTTAATCCATTCTTAAAGCTCTCCGTTAAGAATCCAATTTAATTCACAACGTACATGTTTGAAATTTCAGAGTTAAAATCAAAAACTCTCGCTGAATTACAGAAGATAGGGAAATCTATGGGGCTTACAAAAATCAGTCAGCTAAAAAAGCTGGATCTTGTATATCAGATTATTGATACTCAGGCTGCAAATCCTACTCAAGGAGAAAAGCCGAAACAAGACAAGCCCAAAGAAGAAAAACCGAAAGCAGAAAAACCGAAAAGAAAAAGAGTTGCTAGAAAAGCTTCTAATGAACCTGCAAAAGAAGAAACCAAAGCTACTCCTCAAAAGGAAAATACTAAAACTGCATCTCCTGCTCCAGCAGAGGAAAAGAAAGAGCCTGTTTCTAAAGAGACTCCAAAAGAGAAACCTCAACAAAACAACAGAAACAAAGGACAACAAAACAATCAGAACAAAAACAGAAACAACCACCAGAATTCAAACCGCGATCAGAAGAATCAGCGAAATCAAAAAGGAGGAAACCGATATAAGGACCCCGATTTTGAGTTCGATGGAATTATTGAAAGTGAAGGTGTTTTAGAGATGATGCCTGATGGTTATGGGTTCTTACGTTCTTCCGATTATAATTATTTATCGTCTCCAGATGATATTTATGTATCGCAATCCCAAATTAAATTATTTGGGTTAAAAACTGGTGATACAGTTAGAGGAAATGTAAGGCCTCCAAAAGAGGGTGAAAAATATTTCCCATTGATTCGAGTTTCAAAAATCAATGGTTTGAACCCTAATATTGTAAGAGACCGTGTTTCTTTTGAGCATTTGACGCCGCTATTCCCAAATGAGAAATTTAACTTGGCTGAGAAGAGCAGCAGTATGTCGACTCGTATTATCGATTTGTTCTCTCCTATTGGAAAGGGACAAAGAGGTATGATTGTAGCGCAACCAAAAACAGGTAAGACAATGCTTTTAAAGGATGTTGCCAATTCTATTGCTGCCAATCATCCTGAAGTTTATCAGATTGTGTTGCTTATAGACGAACGTCCAGAGGAGGTTACTGATATGCAACGTAGTGTTCGAGGAGAAGTTGTTGCTTCTACCTTTGACGAGCCTGCTGATAAGCATGTACGCGTAGCGAATATTGTATTAGAAAAGGCAAAACGTTTGGTAGAATGCGGACATGATGTAGTGATCCTTTTAGATTCTATTACGCGTTTGGCAAGAGCTTATAACACTGTGGCACCAGCATCGGGTAAGATTTTATCTGGAGGTATTGATGCCAACGCACTACACAAACCAAAACGTTTCTTTGGAGCGGCCAGAAACATCGAAAATGGTGGTTCTTTAACGATTATTGCGACTGCTCTTACAGAAACTGGATCTAAAATGGATGAAGTGATCTTTGAAGAATTCAAAGGTACAGGCAACATGGAGCTTCAATTAGAGCGTAATATTGCCAATAGAAGAATTTATCCTGCTATTGATCTGATCAAGTCTAGTACGCGTAGAGACGACTTGCTACTTGATGATAAAACGGTACAACGCATGTGGGTACTGCGTAAGTATTTAGCAGACATGAACCCGATAGAAGCAATGGAATTTATCAGTGAGAAAATTAAGTTCTCTAGAAATAATGAGGAGTTCTTAATCTCTATGAATGGGTAAAATAAAAACAGTGAGTTCGGATTTGGCAACAATGCCTTATCCGTTTCTCATTGTGAGTTGCTCACTTCGACTAGAGCTTGTGTCGAACCGGCCTGTTCGGCAGACTTGCTTGTCGAGATGCTCAGTCTAAAAGTTGTTGGTGATATTACAAAAACTGCTTTTCGATATATCAATAACAGTTGTAGCTTTAAAAACTTTCACAGCTCCTAACTTTCCAATTTTACATACTGAAGGAAACTACACCGATGCAAGTAAATGTTGCATTGACTGAAGACCAAATGTTAGTTTCGAGGCAAGCCTCTAGGTATTAAATCCTTTGACAGTGCCAATAAAAAAATCCCGAAGCAATGCTTCGGGATTTTTTTATATTTCTCTTTAACGATTTCTAGTTCTCTATTCCGTAATAAAAAGCTCTGTTGTCTTCAATATCAGCAGCACTTTTTAGCGCATTGTATAAGCTTACTGTTTTGTTTCTTCTTTCGTTAGCCAAGGTTTGTCTATACGTACTATAATTAGGAATTACAGGTGGTTCTTCTCTTTTTGTAATGATATAAGCAAATACACCGTTAGCTCCTACTACCTTATTATACAATTCGTTTTCTTTTGCATAAAACATAGAACCAACAACTTTAGACTCTAATCCAGCGCCTGGAATTGATGGTGATTTTAATGAAACATTGTTCATTTTTCCCACCGATGTATTATTAGCTGTAGCAATATCTTGTAATGTAGCACCTTTCATTTTTTCAGCAATCAATGCAGCTTTCTTTTCGTTTGAAAGAATTGGTCTAACACTATTAATTGCTTGATCAGCAGATTTTGTTCCTTCTTCTGTTTTCTTGGTAACCACAGCTACAACGTATCCTTTGTCTACATCGAATCTCTTGAATTTACCAATCTCAGTATCTTTGTTGAATGCCCATGTAACAATTTCTCTGTTGTTGCCATTCAACCCAGGTACTCTCTCTTCAAACATTCCTAATCCGACTGCTGGTTGTATTGCATATCCTTTTTCTTTAGCTGCATCTTCAAGAGATAGGTTTTTAGATGTAATGTCTAAAGAGAAATTTTCTACTTTTTGAAAAACATCATTCTCTGTATTTTCAGAAGGAAGGATTTCTCTTCCGAAAGTAACTACTTTCATAATTTTCTTTTTCTTCTTTGCATCGTCTACTCTAATGATGTGAAAACCAAATTTCGTTTTTACTAGACCTACTTTCCCTTTTCTGTTACTGTAAATAAAGTCTGCATAGTCTTTGTCAAAATTAGGAGAGAAAGCTTGGCTATATCTTGTCCAACCCAATTCTCCTCCTCTATCTTTAGAAGCGTCAGTATTAGTAACACTAGCTACTTCGGCAAATTTTTCTTTGTTGTATCTTACCAATTTTAAAATACTATCCGCCGATTTCTTTGCTTGCGCTTCAGTTTTGGTTGTATTATCATTAGCAGCCTGAGACCCCACAAAAGGAATTAAGATATAACTCGACTTTACAGAATCAGGCTTTTGTAAAACTTCAGTTACTTTTGAGATTTTGAAGAATCGACCGTCTTCATAAGGACCAAAAGTTTCGTTTTCTTTTTTAGTTTCTGCCTCAGCAGCAATTACTTTAGGCAAATCAGCTGTTAAAAAGTAGCTCTCAGAGAAAGGTAAATCCGAACCATTTTCTTGGAAGAACGTTTCATAATCCGTTGCATTTTTAAGTCCAGGAATGGTTTCTTCGTTTTTGGTTACGTTACTGTATTCCTTTCTGTCCTCTAACAACTTCCCTACTTCATTTTTGATATCTTCTTTGTCCTGAGTTGTTGCAGTGATATCAAATTTCACAAACTGAATATCTCTGGAAGTCTCTACTTTGAATTTGTTTTTATTTTCTTGAATGTAGTTTTCTATCTCGTTTTTATTGACAGTTACCAAACTATCTGCAATTGTTGTAAATGGAATGTATACAAAGTCTGCACTAAAAGAAGTATTGTCTTCTTTGTACTTAAACTCCCCTTCTTTTAAAGAAGCTCCTAATCCAGCATTAACCAATCCATTATAGGTATCATTTTTTAGATTGTTTCCTATCTGAGTCATAAAATTATTCCAAGCCAACCAAGTACTTTGATCTTCACTGTTTTTTAGGTCGTTTAAAAACAATTTGAATTTGTCTTCATCAAACAACCCGATTTCATTTTTAAACTGCTGATTGTTTTGGATAAACTGATTGGATATTATGGCATTCCAAACATCGGATTCTCCTAAAGTGATTCCCGCATCTTCTAATTGCTTGGTATAAATTTTATCTCTTAATAAATTATTCCATACAGCATTTGAAGCTTGCATTTCTGTAGAGCTTCTATTGGATGATTTATAATTTTCAACTGCATTTGAGAATTCTTGTCGAGAAATTGTTTCTCCGTCTACTTCTCCTATTTCATTAATCTTACTAGAGTTAAAAAAATCAGTAATGGTTGAAGGATCTAGTACAAAGGCGAATAAAGCCAGTCCAATAACAGCAATCAACGCTAATGACCTCTCTCTAATTTTTGATAAAATTGCCATAAAATCAATTATTTAATTTTGAATGGGCGAAGATACAATTTGCCTGTCAAATAAGCAACCTCAAAGCACTGTATTTCTTGATTTTTAAGATATTCTTAGGGCTAAAAAGAAAGCTAATTTTCTCTTTCTTCGTGAACCTTCAAATGAATGGTATCGATCTTGGAGGAACTTACTTTTAAAATCTGAATTTGATAATTCAGAATCTCTAATTCCTCGCCTTCTTCTGGAATGTCTTCCGTATGCTCAATGATAAAACCACCAAGAGTTTCGTAAGCATCTTCTTTGGGTAAGTTAAGGTTGTACTCTTCGTTTAAGTAGTCTACTTCTAGCCTGGCAGATAGATTGTATTCTACTTCACTTATTTTCTCTTCTAACAATTCTTGTACATCATGCTCATCTTCTATCTCTCCAAAAAGCTCCTCGATTATATCTTCTACCGTTATAATCCCTGAAGTTCCTCCATATTCATCAACAACTACTGCCACACTTTTTCTTTTTTTCATAAGTGCATTTAAAACATCGTTGATCATCATGGATTCTGGAACAATCTCTACAGGCAGAAGAATTGATTTGATGGTTTTCGGTTTTTTAAACAACTCAAAGGCGTTCACATAACCTATGATGTCATCCAGAGAATTTTTGTAAACAATAATTTTAGAATACCCCGAACTGACAAATGTTTCTTTTAATTCTGTAACCGTCTCATGAATTTCTATGGCCATGATTTCTGTTCTGGGAACCATAATTTCTCGAGCCTTCACATTGTGAAACTCAAGAGCATTCTGAAAAATTTGTATTTCAGAATCGATCTCTTCATCATTTGTTCCAGTCTCTAATTGTTCTGTAATATAATTCCCTAACTCTTCTTTGCTAAACTCCGTTTGTTCTTCATCTAGATGAGTTCGAAAAAGTATTCTTAAAAAGAAATTTGAAATTCCATTGGTAATGGATGAGAAGACATATAAAAAGAGGTAAAAAAAATAAGCTGGTAAAGCAAACAATTTTAACGTTTGGTTGGCATATATTCTAAAAATAGCTTTGGGTAAAAACTCTGCCGTAATGAGAATAACGATTGTAGATATAACTGTTTGCAATAATAAGTTCGAGATTCCAAAGAGATCTACAATCACTTTTCCCATAAAGTAACTGTAAACCACAAGAGAGATATTGTTCCCTACAAGCATCGTAGTTATAAACTTTGAGGACTTCTGAGTGAGTCTCCCTAGAATAGCAGGAATGAATCCTTCTCTTTTTTTCTCTAACTCAATGTGAAGTTTATTTGCAGAGACAAAAGCAATCTCCATTCCAGAGAAAAAAGCAGAAAGTGTTATTGAAATAAGAATGACAATGATATCAATCTCCATAGACTACTACTGTTGGTTCCTCTCCTGAATTTTTTTACGATATTTTCTCGTCAAGAAAAATTTAAAAAGAACTGCAACTGCAATGGCAAAAATAATAGCTGCCATTTTGGTATCTGTTCCTAACTTGAGAATAGCCTCAACCACTAAAATGATTGCAATAATTAAATAAACAAAGTACGAGTATTTCCAAAGTGTATTCATAATTCTTCTTCGTCTGTTACGATGTCTCCTGTTACTTTTTTAGACACCCATTTTGTTAAATTCTCTTTCGATTCAAAGCCAATCCCTTTAATGGTATCGGTTGGAGTGGTTAAGGTAAACTTTTTCTCAGAAAAAAAATATTTATTTTTTTGATCCCAAAACAATTGAGAGGTTTCTAACTTTACTTTTTCTGTATGGTTAAAAACCACCACATCTCCTTTAATTTCAGAAATCGATGTTTTTGTATAGGAAAGCGCATAGTTACCAGTAACAGTTACAGAATCCTTTCCTTTGTTTTCAAAATTAATAATGGTAACGCCATTGGGAAATTCATTGTACGGATGATTTTTTCTATTCTGAAAATCATACATCAGTGGCGTAATCAGCTTAGAACTAACTCTTCCTGAATCTTTGTAAACGTGATAGGCATCTTTTGCCACAGCAATTGGCAGGTTTTTTTCTGCTAAAAAATCTCGTACTTTTTTTGAATCATTTGTACAAGAAAAAAACACTGTAGCGATGCATATCACTACAGTGCTTTTGTAAGTTATTTTGAATAGGTTATTCATTATTTACCACTAGAGGCAACTTTTACAGATTCATTGATCCAACACTTAACCGTAAATGGATCTCCTACTTGTACTCCTTTCGTAAAAATTACCTTTTTAGAAGGGAAGTTTGCCTTGTAATTTCTCAAAAACTTTCTCGCTGTTGAGCTAATACTTGGATCTACCGCCGCTGCTCTGGTTGCTTTGTTATACGCTGCCACAAAGGTCATTCTCTTTTCAAACTCATCTTTTCCACAGCTGTTCAAAGAGGATGCATACAAACTAGCAATGAATAAATATGCTTTTCCAAAGTTTGGGTTTAGAGCAATTGCTTCTCTTGCTAATTTTCTTGCCTTTGACTTTTGACCTTTCTTTTTCGCATTCTGAGCAAATTTCAATTTAAAGTTTGCTTTTTTCAACGGATCTGTCTCTAATTCAAAGGCTTTTTCCTTCATTTTCTCTGCCCCCGCTTCATCTCCGTTATTAGACAATACTTTTGCTAAGAAAGAATATGCATCTGCAGAAGGAGAAGCTTCAGCATAAGCTCTAACCAATTTTTCAAACAGAGCATCTTCAGTACACTCTTTGTTGAACATTCTTGAAACCGCTCTTTTCAACCATTTCTCATTGTTCTTATTCGCCTCAAAATCTCTAGCATAAAGAGGCTTTAAACGATCACAATTAGAGATCTCTTCGATAATAGCATCTAACCCTCCTTCAATTTGACCCAATGCTTTTGAGTTTACCGTATATGCTTTTAGGTTTCTTTTTTCTTTTTTATCTAGTTCTTGTCCAGCATCTACTTTCGCCTGAAGAGGCGCTCTCTTTTTTGTATAATCTGCTAACTTTTCAGACACCGACTCTAGTACATCATCATACGTGTCAAAAACTAACTGTGGATTCGAATCTTTGTTTCTGTCTGTAATCCCTTGGAAATATCTGTAGATATTTTTAACACCCATTTTGGTAGGATCAATATTATATGCTTTTTCAAGAAGGGTAAAAACCTCTGCTTCAGAAGCCAACTTGTTTTTCAGTAAAAAGCTTGCCTGATCACTATGCACTTTCGCAGGATTTCTTTTCGGAAAATTCTCTAACCTTTGAGTATACACTCTGTTTACCAAGGCCAATGCAGTTTGCTTATCTGCTGCTTTTTTGAATCTCTCTTTAGCTAATTTCTCTCCAAACTTGTAAATATTTACGGAAAGATCTGGACAATTATCCATTAAATAAATCCAATTGGTGTAAGCTTCATCATATTTTTTTGCTTGAAAATCTCCTTTAAATAGGTTGTACTTAATGGTACATTCTTGCTTTGTTGCTTGCGCAGTCAAAGCAGTAGTTCCTAAGAAAAGAAATACGTTCGCAATTAAAATAATACGTCTTTTCATTTTATTCATATTTATAATTAGTCAATAGTTCTTTTTATAAACCAGGAATCAATTAGTGATAGGCTTAATCGCAAATTTAAGTAGTTTTCTTGCAACAAACCATTATCTTTTGTTCCCTTTTTTCCATATTCAAATGTTAAGTTCACATTTGAGAGTGTTCTTCTCCCTATAGGCAACCCTAAACCAAAAGATATGCCAAAATCATTTACACTGGTAAAATTAGTTCCGTTTGGAATCCCATTTACCAACAATCCAGTTTGTTCATACTTCACACCAGCCCGGTAAGTAACACGCTCCCAGAAGCTAGAAATAGAGTTGATTTTAGGAATAAAAAATCCTCCTAAAGAATATCTATTTGCTTTCCCAAATCTAAACGTTTGAGATGTATTGTTGAAGAAACCTGTTGAATTTAATGCTGATCGAGTTTTATAATCCAAAGAAGCAAACCACTTGTTTTCTTTACCTAGACCAATACCCAGTACTGTTTCTGTAGGCATTTTTAAATTCCCTCTCAATGCGCCACTAAATAATGTGTCTTTAGGCACTTCCAATCCTTGATTACCTATAACCAATGTATATAGGTATTCGTTTCCAGTAAATCTGGTGGTATTTCCTAGTTTGAATGTTCCTCCTACGGTTAGTTTTATATCATTCTTAAGCTGGTGTTTGTATTGAACTCCCACTTTTACGGAACCTCCACGAGCATCTAGATTTTCTACATTTTTGGTTGCTAAGGCTACGCTCTGTCTTGCATTTAGAATACTATTTTGCGTATTCCCAAAAAGGAAATCGGCTTCAAATCCTACAGATATTTTTTTAAAAAATTTAGCTCCTAAACCGGCGTATATTCTGTTTATAGACCCATTTCCTGTAAACTGAGTCAAATCTATGATTTGATTGTCTGCATTTCTGATGTTCTTAATTAATGAATAACCGATTGCCGATGTTGGTTGCATCCCAAAAATAAATCCTACTTTGTTTTTCACAATAGGAACTCCTAAAGCTACATAACTAATGCTGGTTGTATTGGTAGATTGATTGGTATTTGAATTAGAGACATTCAACCTACTGTTTAATGCTCCGAAAGCATACGTTGTAAAAGTTAAATCCGCTAATGCAGCAGGGTTAATAAAGTTAAGATATCGATTACTACTGTAGGCAGCACCAACACTTCCCATAGCAATTTGTTCTACAGTTCGCGTTCCAAATTCTTCGCCAACACCAAAAATCGAATAAGGTGAAGAACTAAGTCTTTGAGAAAATAATTGAGTAGTAATTAACAGCAAGGTAAAGAATAGAATTCTTTTAATCATCTATTATTATTAAGGTTCAATATTGTATTTAATCCGTAGAGGAGAAAATTTTGATTGGCAAATATGCCATTTTTTAATTGTTTGGACAAAAATTTTGTGTCCCCCCCTGTTAAAACAACTGTTAAATCTCCATTTTCTTGTTCATATTGATTGATAACCCCTTTAATTTCCTGACAAACACCATTTAATACACCAGAATGAATGGCTTCTTTTGTAGATTTCCCTACCAGTGAAAAATCATCTTTTATGAACAATTTAGGGAGTTTATCTGTGTAGTAATTTAGGGCGTTGTACCGCATCTGAATTCCTGGAGATATCGCTCCTCCATGGTATTGATTATCCTTGTCGAGAAAATCGTAGGTAATACCAGTTCCCGCATCTATGATTAATACATTTTGATTTGGATAGAAGGATGATCCCGCAGCCACTAAGGCTATTCGATCCAACCCTAAAGTTTCTGGTGTTTTGTATAGGTTTTTAAACGGCAATTTTAGTTGGTGATTCAGCTCTAAAAATACGGGAATTTTAGAAAGATCAGCATAGGCTTCTTTAGGAATGTTTTTTACAGAGGAAAGAATTGCTTGTTGAAAAGAAAAATCTTTTACAATACTTTCTATTTTTTTTTTCATGTCTAAATGAGGAAACACCGATTGATCTACAATGGTATTTTCCTCAAAAACAGCAGCTTTCACTTGCGTATTACCTATGTCTATTACCAGATTCATATACTTCTAAAAACGGGAAGCTAAAAATACAATAGATTTTTTTAATTTTATTTGGCAGATATAAAAAACTCGTTTTATATTTGCGTCCGCTAAAGCGATGGTGCCTTAGCTCAGTTGGTAGAGCAAAGGACTGAAAATCCTTGTGTCCCTGGTTCGATTCCTGGAGGCACCACTAAAGCAAAATTAAACCCTTGATTATCAGAATATTTTCAAGGGTTTTTCTTTTTTACTCCGTAATTTACTGTGTAATTTTAATGGATAATATTAAACTATTGAGTATTAAGCAAATTTTATTAATAATGGAGCTTTGGATGAATAGTAAGTCTCTAAAGGTTAACAATGAACATCCAAAGTGATAGTGTAAAATAAACTCTATTCTTTTTCATTTTTTGTTTCTGCACCTCTTTGTCTGTTTTTTCTATTTTTAATCATACTCTCAACTAGTTTCTTTGTTTTGTAATCATCCATTGAGACTACAGGGTAGATACCAATTTTAACACCTTTACTATCTTTTATAAATCTTTTTAAAGAAGAGGATAATATTTCTGAATCTCTTATTTTTTTAAAAAAAACATTATAAGTATTAACATCCTTAGAGATTCTTTTTTTATCCATCTCTTTCCAAAGATAATTAACCTCCGATAAACCAACCTTACTCATATAAATGTTATATGTTTCAGTATTTTTATTGATTTTCTTTTTATCCATTTCTTTCCATATTTTTTTTGCAGCTTCAACATTTAACTTTCTCATATAAATATTATAAGCTTGAGTATCTTTAGCTATTCCTTTTTCATCCATTTCATTCCATATACCTAATGAATTTTCAACATAATGGAAATATTTGCTAGTAACACCCTCATTTCTGGCAATGCCTTTATTTTTCATTTCTTGTATTAAAAACTCATCTTCCTTAAGCCCTAATTTATCCATATAAATATCATAAGAGCTAGCTTTTTTTTCAATACCTTTTATATCCATTTCACTCCATAATTTCTCTACTTGTAACTCAGTTATTGAATGCATATAATAATTATAAGTATCAGTATTTTTTTCAATACCCTTTTCATCCATTTCATCCCATAATTCTCTACAATAATCTTTTATATTAAACAAAAAACCCATAATCCTTTTTTTCAATATTTCTTGTGAGTATAATCTTTTGATTTAAAGGTATTTCTATCAATCAAAATCTTATATGTTGTTTCATTTTTCTGAATATTATCTTGCCTCATTCTTTCTAAAATGACTTTAAACTCATCATAGTTTTCCTCTCTTAATAGTATTTCATTATAATTATCTAATGATAAACCCAATCCTACCTTATTCTTATCTTCTAAACTTGGAAAATATTCATCTATTTTACTAAAGTAATCTACGAATGAGTCATTTTCTATAAAAGTATTAAAATATTCATGCTCAATAATAATTTTACTTCCTCTCTCTAAAGAAATGAACTCTTCAGTTTTAAGCTTTAAAATTGCCTGATTATAAAATGTATTGCTCATCTCAGGATATTTTTTTTGTAAGAAAAAAAATATTTTTTTCTTGTCATGGAGATTCCAACGAAATTGACCCATGTAATCCTACGAAAGTGATCCACTAATTCCAGTGGAAACTGACCCACCCATTCCTGTGCAAATTGACCCATG
>JANQMD010000021.1 GCA_028280265.1 Flavobacteriaceae bacterium | reverse complement strand
GTATTTCAGTCTGTTTGAAGATTGCTATGCAAGATGAGTTACTGAAATACAATGAAATGAATTGATTGAAAATACGGAAAAAGAATTGCAGCTAGATTTTTTGTCACTTTTTCATCATGGAAAAAGTGGAGAGAAAAAGAAACACAACAATTGATCTTGATCTGGTTTTAGGTTCTTTGGAAGTTGTGCGTAATTTCAGTTGAATAACGAATGCTAATAAACGAATTGTGATTTATGAAGCAATTATGGAGTCGCTAGTAAAAAATAAAAGCCATGTTATTCAATTTCTTGACTAACATGGCTTCTTTTAAGGTGAATATTAAACAACGACCTGTATTGCTACATGGCCAAACAGAGATATGACTCCATGCTTTTTTCAAACAAAAAAGCTGTTTCTCTATTCACCTCAATTTAGATACTCCATCCTCACGTACGATTTGCATCTCTGTTTCGGATGTATTGAGTCTCTAAGTTGAATTTCTTATGAACCTTATCTGTACAACTAAATAATTATACAAATTTTCAATTTACTTTCGTAAAACGATTTAATCTTATGTCTCCACCGACTTTCATCGGTTTGGACAGATCGTCCACTCAAAAATTCAATAAAATAAAGAACGTTACTCTATTCATTACAAGTTCTACTTTCAACTTTTCTTGCGATCTGTTTCTAATTTCCCTTGCAATTATGATTCAAATATAGAACTGAATTTCACAAATGCAAATTTTTTAAACATTTTAAAATCAACAAACTACCAACAGCAGTTTTTAACATTTGTTAATAAAAATGGGCTCTAAGTAATTTAGAGCCCATTTTAAGTATGTTATGTATAGAAGTGTTAGCTTCTTTTTTCTTGAATTCTCGCTTTCTTACCAGTAAGACTTCTAAAGTAATAGATACGTGCTCTACGAACTTTACCTCTTTTGTTTACTTCAATTTTTTGAATAGATGGTAAGTTGACTGGGAAAATTCTTTCTACACCTACAGTACCAGACATTTTTCTGATCGTAAATGTTTCAGAAGTTCCACTTCCTCTCTTTTGAATAACAACACCTCTAAAGAACTGAGTACGTGTTTTGTTACCTTCTTTAATTTCGTAGTATACAGTAATTGTATCACCAGCTGCAAATTCTGGAATATCGTTTCTTGTTACAAACTCGTCTTGTACAAATTTTACTAAAGACTCCATTTTATAATATTTATAGTTAACTCAAAATCAACATTCACGACCTTCGTCAGAGGTTAATTTTAGCGTTTGCAAATTTAGAAATTAATTTTAGTATATGAAAAGAATAGAATTATTTTTTTGGCTGGTAATTTTTGCAATAGAATACCCAAAATTTCCTAGCTCTGGCTGTGCCTTCATCAATAATTATAGGATTCAATTCTTTGATAGATGTAAAAAAAGACTGCAACGCTGGATCAATCTGTCCTTTTTTATTAGAATCTTTAAAGCGTTTGTCAGAATCGATATAGATAGCACTCATTCCTTTGAGCGCATTCATGTCATCTCCCAAGTAATTAAAGTGAAGTGCATTTTTCCCAATGACATTTTGAGCATATACTTTTTCATCCAAAAAGAAACGCAGTTGCGCAGATGTTTTGTAACCATCCATTGAAAATAAAAATGCATCGGGATATTTCTTTTGGATACTTTTTACCTCTTTTGAAAGTTCTTTCCATCCAGTCCAAGTATCATCACTTTTGATAGGGACAAAAAAGAATAGGATTTGAGAGGCAACAGCCAAATGAAGAACAACTGAAAACACCAACTGTACTTTCAATAATTTCTTACTCACATACATAGCCGCTATAATGATACCTGTGATGTAAGAAGGCATCATCCAATTTAATTTTACCCAATAGAAAGGAGTAATTAAAAAGAAGCCAATGAATGTAGGTACAAAAAATGCGAGTAAGAATAATGTCTTTTGAGATGGTAGACGAAATTTAGCAATCGCTTTTTTAATATGTTTGAAAGAAAAAGTAATGAAAACCAAGTACAAAACAGGTAGTAGTAGAAACATCTGATGGCCTATGGCACCAAAGAAATTTTTAGGTTTGATCTCAAATTTTGAGATCGAACCTGTCCTTTCTGTGGATTGAAAAGCAAACGAAGCAAAATCATTTTGATAATTCCACCACCATACTGGAAACGAGAAAGCAATCATTGTTATCATACTTATCCACAGCCATGGAGAAAGTAGAAGTTTTCTGTACTTATTTGAGAAAGTGATAAAAGCAATCACTCCAAATGGGAGCAATATGGCTGTGTACTTACTGTTAAAAGCAAGTCCCATCATAATTCCAGCAACGATCCAAGACCATTTTTTATTTTCAAAAATCGCCTTGTAGCTAAAAATGACACTCAATGTCCAGAATAGGAGTAGCGGGACATCAGGAGTAGAGTTAAAAGAAAGAATGGAAATACATATGGTAGAAGATAAGAGTACCAGACTTTTCCACATTTTCTGTTTCGAGAGAAAGAGAGATGAAAGCTTGTAAAAGCTATAAATAGTCAGTGAAGTGATGGCAAAGTCAGTGAACTTTACAACAAAAACAGATTGCCCAAAAACCTCGCTAAAGATGCGAAGTAGATATCCAATCATTCCTGGGTGATCAAAATAGGAAAGGGATAAATTTTGTCCGTATAAATAGTAATAAGCATCTTGAGGCATCAAGCCCATAAAAGGCAAAAGTAATAATCGGAATAATTGAAATCCCAGCACCCATGAAAGCGCTTCGTTACTTTTTATGAAAGATGTCATTGTTTTCAAGAATAGGTTTTATAAATAATCTCTAAATATTTTCGTCCAATAAATCAGGTCTAATTTGTTGAGTGCGCTCAAAAGCTTTTTCCGATCTCCATTCTTCAATTTTTGGAAAATTTCCAGAAAGGAGTATCTCAGGAACCTTTAAACCTTTGTATTCAGCAGGTCTGGTGTAAACTGGAGGAGATAATAAATTATCTTGAAATGAGTCTGTTAATGCAGAGGTCTCATCACCTAAAACACCAGGAATTAATCGTACAATGCTGTCGCAAAGAACGGCAGCAGCCAATTCACCACCCGTAAGGACATAATCACCAATAGAAATTTCTAGGGTGACATATTTATCACGAATTCTTTGATCGACACCTTTATAATGCCCTGTGAGAATGAGGATGTTTTCTTTTAACGAAAGCCTGTTTGAAATGGATTGCTCTAAAGTTTTCGCATCAGGAGTCATGTAGATAATTTCATCATATACTCTTTCCGCTAACAGTTTTTCAATACAGTTGGAAATCGGTTCAATCATTAATACCATTCCAGCACCTCCTCCAAACTGATAATCATCAATTTGCCGATAATTACCCAATCCATAATCTCTTAAATTGTGCAAATGAATTTCTGCCAGACCTTTGTCTTTTGCTCTTTGCACAATAGAGTGATTAAATGGACTTTCCAATAGTTCTGGTGCAACAGTAATAATGTCAATTCGCATGATGACAAAAGTATAAGTTTTTACCGATATGGAATCAAGCTATTTTGAAGATTTAATAATTCTCTGATATTCTTCCTCAGCATACAAATCATGATTGCTAGCGACGCGATCCGTAAAGAAAATTCCTTGCAAATGGTCGTATTCATGTTGAATTATTCTTGCGATAAATCCTTCAAAAGTCTTTACTAATCTCTTATTTTCTCTGGTTGTATACTCTATAGTTACTTGGTGGTGCCTAGGAACAATTCCGCGTAATTCAGGAATGCTCAAACAGCCTTCCCAATCATTTTCTATTTCACCTGCGAGTTCAAGAATTTTCGGATTGATCATAGCGGTTGGCTCCATATTTGGAGCATTTGGATAACGCTTGCTGGGGTGAGATGCAACAATGAAAATTTGCTTAGAAACAAAAACTTGAGGTGCAGCAATACCCACTCCATTCACCTCTTTTATAGTAGCAATCATGTCATCAATCAGTTCTTGAATGCTATCGTGAGAAAGGTCATTCACTTTATGGGCTTTTTCTCTTAGAACAGGATGTCCTAGTTTAGAGATGGACAATGTTTTCGACATATCTAGGATTTCTTTTTAGAGATGTATTTATCGGGAATGGGGATTTTTGAAGTTTCTCCTTGCCAGAAAATATTAAGAATCCACCAACGTGTCCCATCGTTAAGTAGTTGAATACTGTTAATACCTCGCATGAATGGCTTTGTATCTGTTTTGGTTTTAAAACTTTCGTAAGTGGAAAAAACCTGCGCCATATTTCCGAAACGATCTGTTTTTCGACCAATTTCTTTTTCAAAGAAACCATTTTCTAACAACCATTTCCCAGAAGTTTGTATGTACTCTTCAGTGGTCATAAAACGGACACCAATAACACCCTGTCTATTATTTCCTGAGGGAATAAGTTTTGCATCCTTGTGAAATAAATAGCGAAACAATTCCCAGTTGCGTTTTTCGCCCTTCTCTCCCGAAATAACATTGTACAATGTTTCAATAGTAGAATCAATGGAAATTACTTTAGATGAATAGTCTTTTGTTTGGGTATGACTAACTAAAGGGGTAATGAATAACAATAAAATAAGCTTTCTCATATTCTTGAGTTTTATTGGCATTGTCAAAGAGTTTAATAGCCTGAGACTTGCCTCGAAATTAAAATTTAGCCTTCTGGCAATGCATCGTGTACTTACTCCGATGTAGTTTACTTATACCCGATGTCTTCTGACAATTCTATTTTACTTTTTACAAAGTTTCCTGTTCCAAAGGCTATTTCTTTTCCTTGTTCATTATAAAGCGAAGATTCTGCAACAAAAAGATTTTTTGATTTGAATTTCACCTTTCCAATTGCTGTTATCATTCCCTGATTTGCAGGTCGAATTAAATTGATGTTGAAATTAGTCGTTAAAACAAAAACATCTTTTACAATAGAATTTACAGCAAAGAAAGCAGCATCGTCAAGTAATTTGAAGTATACAGACCCATGAATGGCTCCTAAAGCATGAAAGTACTTGTCAGATATCGTAAGGCTAATTTCAGCTGTTTCTAATCCAATTTTGCATGTGGTTGTATCGTAGATATCTTTGTTAAAACGAGCATTTAAATACATTCGTTCTAACTTTTTATAATGCTCCTTGTTCTCCATATTTAAATTATTCCATCATAGCTACTACTCTTGCTGGGGCAGCAGACGCACCCACGATTTTCAGAGGAAAAACAGCGACTTTAAACCCAGTGTAGGGCAGCGCATCTAAATTTACCAATTGTTCCATGTGACAATATTCTTTTCTACTTCCTACCAAATGAGCTTCCCAAAAGAGTTCTGTATTGTTGGTTTTTTTCGCTTTTTCAATGAGGAATTTAAGAGGTAAATCCCATCCCCATGAATCAATTCCCATAACTTTAATTCCCTGATCTATCAACCACTCGGTAGCTTCTGCACTCATTCCAGTTCCTTTGTTGGGGAAATCTTTCGTGCCATTATAGATGTCTCTTCCAGTCTTAATAAGAACAATCATTCCAGGTTTGATAGAGAGGTCATTTTCCAATAAGAAATTTTGAATGTCAGCTGTAGTAATAGCATCAAAATCTTCTTTGTGTTTCATATCTATGACAATTCCGTCTCCATAACACCAATCTAAAGGCACTTGGTCAATCGTTTTGGAAGGTTCTCCATTAACAGTAGGCGAGTAATGCCATGGAGCATCTATATGTGTAGTAGAATGGACACCTAATTTTTTAATCGTATCATCTGCCCAACCTGTAAAATTTTTAGGGTATAGTCTTTTAGGTAATCCAAGAAAACGCAGTAATTTTCCCGCTTGTTTATGATTTTTATGTTGAACTTTCACCTTCATAAACCAAGGGTCTGTTTTGTTGTATTGAATGGGTTTTGATAAGTCGATAATTTTCATAGTAGTCAGATAAATTAATTTGATCTTCTTCAAAGATAACTTTTTTGTGAAGATGACACACTGACTCTTGTTAGGACTTCTACTAATATTTTTTAGAAAAAACTAGCTTTAATCATTCTGTCTTTACCGAAAATATCTTTCTTCAATTCATAATTTTTAAACCCTTCTTCTTGAATTACTTTTATAGTTTCTTCTCCTAGATACTCATTGATCTCAAAAAAGAGAGACCCATTTTCAGTCAAATGATTTTTTGCCAATGCTGCAATTTTTTTATAAAAAATAAGAGGATTGTTGTCATCGACAAACAAGGCTAAATGAGGCTCGTGTTCAAGTACATTATCTTGAATTTCTGCTTTCTCTAAATCTCTTACATAAGGTGGATTGGAAACAATGATGTCAAATTTATTGTCATTACGAAGAACTCGTGATGAAATAGTCTCATCATTTGTAGAAGATTGCTTCGCTTTACTCGCAATGACAGAGTTCAGAGAGTCTACCCTTAAAATGTCTTGTTGAATGAGGCGAATATCAACTCCATTCAATTCAGCATTCCGACTTGTAGTTTCAATAGCCTTATTAGATATGTCTATTGCAGTTATATCAGTAGAGTCGAGATGTTTTTTCAGAGCGATAGGTATACAACCGCTTCCCGTTCCTATATCTAGAATTCTAAAAATCTCTTTTCTCTTTTCTCTCTTCTCTTGAGATACTTGAATTATCCATTCGACCAATTCTTCGGTTTCTGGTCTAGGAATTAATACATTTTTGTTTACATAAAAAGGAAGTCCAAAGAATTCAGTTTTTCCAACAATGTATTGAATAGGTTCACTGTTTTGCAATCTAAGAATCGCTCCGCGTAAAAATTGGATTTTTTCAAAGGGAATTTCAAAATCTGGTTGCATTACCAGATCAATTCGTTTTAGACCAAGATATTCTTCAATAACAATACTAAAAAACGACTGAATTTCTTCTTTTGGATAGAGACTGTGTAGCTCTTTGGTAAAGTATTCCTGAAACTTTTTGAGCGTCATAGTTTTTTAATCATCCAAACATCACAAGAATAGTGACAGGTATTTCCCATAGGTCCATCTATATTAGTAAACCCATTTTTTTTATATAGTTTCTGGGCGGCTTTCATATAAGGCAAGGTCTCTAGGTAGCATTGTTCAAATCCAAACTCTTTTGCTTTGGTCAGGCAAAGGTTGATTATCTCGGTACCCAATCCTCTTCCTCTGGCTACAGGTAAAAAATACATCTTTTGCAACTCACATGTGTTTCCTTCAAAATTATCAAGTTGAGCAACGCCACCACCACCGACAACTTTTCCCTTGTACTCTACAACATAATAAATAGATCTAGGTTTTTGATATACAGCATGTAAGTCTTCTAATGCTTTATCTTCGTAAGCTGTTCCTACTTTCGGAGCTCCCAATTCTATAATAACATCTCGTACAACTTGAGCCATTTGTTCATTGTCCTTGGCTTCTATTTCTCTGATAAGAAAGTCTGGTACTCTCATTTATTCCTGTATTTTTGCGGGAACAAGTTACCTATTTTTTGAACCACGAACAATACATAAAAAGATGCTTGGAATTAGCTCAAAAAGGAATCGGATCTACGAGGCCTAATCCATCTGTAGGAGCTGTTGTAGTGGTAGGTAATACCATTGTTGGAGAAGGATACACAAGTCCTTATGGAGGAAATCATGCTGAGGTAAATGCCATTGAATCTGTAAAAGATAAGGAGTTGTTAAAGAATGCTACGATCTATGTTACATTAGAGCCTTGTTCTCATCATGGTAAAACACCTCCTTGTTCCGATTTGATTATACGAAGTGGAATTCCTAAAGTTGTCATAGGTTGCTTAGACACAAATTCATTGGTTGCAGGGAAAGGAATTGAGAAATTAAGAGCGGCAGGATGTGAAGTAATCTTAGGGGTTTTAGAATCTGAATGTAAAGAGCAGCACCGACGTTTTTTTACTTTTCACAATCAAAAACGTCCTTATATCATCTTAAAGTGGGCACAAACACAGGATGGTTTTATTGCGCCAACGACTCGAGAAGAGAGAAAACCCGTTTGGATTACCAACGATATTTCACGTCAATTGGTGCATCAATGGAGAGCGGAAGAGCATGGAATTTTAGTGGGGACAAAAACAGTACTTGAAGATAATCCAAAATTAAATGTGAGGCATTGGAGAGGAGAGAATCCAATACGGATAGTGATAGATAGAGCATTAAAAATTCCGAAAAATCTTTCAGTATACGACCAATCCGTAAAAACCATTTTTATTACAGAGCAGCTAGCCGAACAAAACAATCATGTGTTTTTTGAGAAAGTCGATTTCTCAAAACCGCTGGCGAAGCAAATTTGTGAAGTATTGCACAGGCATTCAGTTCAATCTGTCATCATAGAGGGAGGGAGTCAAACATTGCAAACTTTTATTGATGAAAAGCTTTGGGATGAGGCTCGAGTATTTACTGGTGAAACTGAATTTTACAATGGAGTAAAAGCTCCAAAATTTGAAGGCAAAGAAAAATCTGTCCAGTTGATTGGAACGGATGAACTAAAAATCTACCACAATGATTAAGAATATCATTTTTGATTATGGAGATGTGTTTATCAATTTAGATAAAGAAGCAACACTCAGGGGGATTGAACCTTATAGAGTAAAAGGGAAAGAAATTCCTTTCAATATTATACAAACTGCATGGAGGTACGAAAAAGGTGAGATATCAACAGAGACATTTGTACGTAGATATGTCGATTACTTCAATATCCCTTCGAATGACGAGCTTAAAGATATTTGGAATTCAATTTTACTTGATTTTCCAATGCATCGATTGGCGTTTTTAAAATCTTTGAATCAATCTAAAAAATACCGCTTATTTCTCTTAAGCAACACAAACGAATTTCATATATCTTGGATACAGGAAGATTGGGGGATAGAGCTGTATGAAGAATTTAAAAGTCAATTTGAGCAATTTTATTTATCCCATGAAATGGGTATGAGAAAGCCAGATTCAGAAATTTATGAATATGTATTAAAGCAAAATGGGTTAAAAGCAGAAGAAACATTTTTTATAGATGATACCAAGGAAAATACAGATGCTGCTCAGAAATTAGGGATTCATGTATGGAATATTGACCCTAAAAAAGAAGACATAAGTGAACTACTAAACCGTAAAGAATTTAATTCATGATTTATTTACTCATAAGTATATGTATATCTAGTTTTTTGTTTGTCATATTTAAACTGTTCGAAGTTTTTAAGATTGATACATTACAAGGAATCATTGTGAACTATTTGGTAGCAGCAGTACTTGGGTTTTACATGTCAGACCTTCCAGTTAGCTTTCAGGAAGTTACGGATCAATCGTGGTTTTATGGTGCTTTTCTTCTTGGAATCTTGTTTATTTTGGTTTTTAATCTAATGGCGTTAACGTCACAGAAAAACGGACTCTCAGTAGCCTCTGTAGCTAGTAAAATGTCTTTAGTAGTTGGAGTGGTTTTTGGAATCATGTACTACAAAGAAAGTGCTAATTACATAAAGATAATAGGAATACTGTTGGCCTTATTAGCGGTGTATTTAGCTTCTACAAGAGAAACTCAACAGAAAGTTCAAAAGAAGAGTAGTTTGCTATTCCCCATTCTCTTATTCTTTGGTTCAGGTTGTATCGATACAAGTTTAAAGTTCATAGAAACTGCCTACGTACAAGAAGGCGGGGTTCCTATTTTCTCAGCCACAATTTTTGCTTTTGCTTTTTTAGTCGGAATGGTTTTTTTGATCGTGAAAATGATAAAAGGAGCATTTGTCTTTCAGTTTAAAAACATCCTTGGGGGAATTCTTTTAGGAATACCGAACTACTTTTCCATTGTATACCTGCTAAAAGCTTTAAACGCAGAAGGAATGGAAAGTTCTAACGCTTTTACTGTTAACAATGTAGGGATTGTCATCTTATCTACTCTATTAGGATTGTTATTGTTTAAAGAGAAATTATCGAAGAAGAATTGGTTGGGTGTTGCAGTTGCCATTTTAGGAGTGTATTTGGTCTTTCACCATGGATGATGTATACAAAACCATAAAAACTCCCTCGGAAGAAACGCTCTTTAAAGATCGGAATAGCAAGTTTTTTGGATATGCTTTTCCTGTACAAACGGAAGATGATATTCGAGAATCATTAGATGTATTGAAAAAGAAGCATCATTCTGCACGACATTTTTGCTATGCATGGCAACTAGGAACAGAAAGGGTTCGATTTAGAGCTAATGATGATGGAGAACCTAGTAATTCTGCGGGGATGCCAATTTATGGGCAAATTCAATCATTTGATTTAACCAATGTGCTCATTGTTTCCGTACGGTATTTTGGTGGAACGAAATTAGGTGTTGGAGGTTTAATTAATGCTTACAGATCTTCTGCTAAGCTGGCCATTGAAGCCTCAAAAGTTATTGAAAAAACAATAGATGAGTTTTTTGAATTGAAATTCGGATACGACCTGATGAGTAAAGTGATGAAAATTATCAAAGAAAATCAGCTTCAGATAGTGAGTCAAAAGATGGAACAGTCATGTGAGATGAGAATTGCAGTTCGAAAATCAGAAGCGGTTAAAATCTTTCAAATTTTTGATGCTATTTATACACTTGAAATTCGTCAACTAGAAGTTTAATTTATCCAAAAGATAATCAGGACATTTCATAGGTCGATTTGTTTTCGCATCTATAAAAGCAAGGACAGAGTTTCCTGTTGATATCTTTTCTCTATTTTGGTTGATAATTTCATAGTCAAAATCAATTTTAACAACAGGTTTTTTCTTCAAAAAAACAGTGACTGTCAAAATATCATCGTATTTAGCGGGTTTAATAAAATTAAAAGAGAGGGAAATAACAGGTAAGATAATCCCTGATTTTTCCATGTCTTTGTAGGTAATTCCAAGATTACGAAGCCATTCTGTTCTGGCTACTTCAAAGTAAGTTGCGTAATTAGCATTGTAAACGATACCCATTTGATCGGTTTCGCCATATCTTACTCGAATATTGATTGAAAATTTTTGCAAATTTTTTAATTAAACTTTTGCCTTGATTTTACGTAAAAAAAAAATAATAATCAATAGCAATTTCATTTTTTTATGCTAAAAATTATTCACACTTTTGTATGGCGCTAGAGAAAGAATACCCCTTGGTAAACAATGCAAATTTAAACAACTTAATTCTGTTAAGGATCTATGTCAAAAACTGCTAATACGGTTTGGAGTGAATGCCTGTCTTTTATTAAAGATAATATTAAGCCACAAGCATACAAAACTTGGTTCGAACCGATTAAGCCAGTAAAGTTATCTGGGGAAGCTTTAACCATACAAGTGCCAAGTAAGTTTTTTTACGAATGGTTGGAAGAGCATTACATTAAATTACTACGTGTGGCTCTTGTAAGAGAGCTGGGAAAAGAGGCAAAATTAATCTACGATGTTCGTATGGAAAATACGTACAGTAGTAACAGACCTCAGATCGTAAAAATACCGAGCTCTAACAGAGACCCTTTAAAACCTCAAAAAGTTTCAGTTCCTGTTGAAGTAAGCAAAAGAGAATTAAGAAATCCTTTTGTGATTCCTGGTTTGCAGAAAGTGAAGATAGAATCTCAATTGAATCCTAATTACAATTTTGAAAATTTTGTAGAGGGAGATTCAAATAGATTGGCAAGATCTGCTGGGATGGCTGTAGCTAATAAACCTGGAGGGACTTCATTCAATCCATTATTAATATATGGAGGAGTAGGTTTAGGAAAAACACATCTAGCTCATGCTATAGGAGTAGAGATTAAAGATAAGTATCCTGATAAGACAGTACTTTACATCTCTTCAGAAAAATTTACACAGCAATTCATAGATTCTGTAAAATCTAATACCAGAAATGACTTCATTCATTTTTACCAGATGATTGATGTATTAATTATTGACGATGTTCAATTTTTATCTGGAAAGGCAGGTACTCAGGATGTCTTCTTTCACATATTCAATCATTTACATCAAAATGGAAAGCAGGTTATTTTAACTTCTGATAAGGCGCCTGTTGATATGCAAGATATCGAACAAAGATTATTATCTCGTTTCAAGTGGGGCTTATCTGCTGAGTTACAGTTACCAGACTATGAAACGAGGATTTCAATTCTTCAAAACAAGCTATTTAGAGACGGAGTTGAAATGTCAGATGAGATTGTTGAATACATTGCTAAAAACATCAAATCCAATGTTCGAGAACTAGAAGGGGTTATCATTTCCATGATTGCTCAAGCTTCTTTTAATCGAAGAGAATTCTCATTAGAACTTGCGAAACAAATCGTTGATAAGTTTGTAAAAAACACGAAGAAAGAAGTGTCGATCGATTACATTCAGAAAGTAGTTTCTAAGTATTTCGATATGGATGTAGTGACATTGCAATCTAAAACGAGGAAAAGACATATTGTACAAGCACGTCAGCTAGCCATGTATTTTGCAAAAAGAATGACAAAGACTTCTTTAGCTAGTATTGGTGCTCAAATAGGTCAAAGAGACCATGCAACTGTGCTACATGCTTGTAAAACAGTGGATAATTTAACAGAGACAGACAAACAATTTAGAAAGTATGTCGAAGATCTTACTAAGAAGTTGACATTTTAATTAAAAGCATTGTCCAACCAAAATCTTTAATTTAGCGAGAAGTCATTCTCCGAATTTTTGAATCTCTCAATTTTTAAATGAAAAAAATACTAATGGTTTGCTTGGGAAATATCTGTAGATCTCCTTTGGCGGAAGGTATTTTAGCATCCAAAGTAGATCCCGAAGATGTGTTTGTCGACTCAGCAGGAACAGCAGCTTATCATGTAGGCGAGTTACCAGATTCACGATCTATTGAAGTTGCCAAGAAATATGGAATTGATTTGAGTTATCAAAGAGCTCGGAAATTTACAGTGAAAGATTTTGCTAAGTTTGATCGAATTTATGCGATGGATGAACATAATTACCGTAATATTTTATCTTTAGCAAGAAATAAACAGGAAGCGAAAAAAGTAACGATGATTCTTAATGAGATACATCCGCAACAAAATTTAAGCGTTCCAGATCCTTATTATGGAAGTGATGATGGTTTCGAAAACATATATCAAATGTTGGATGAAGCTTGTGAAAGGATAGTTGAAAAGTTGCAAAGTTAGAAAGTTGCAAAGAGAAAGCATCAAACTATTATAAAGGAGAATTTATAAATATAAAAATTCTATAATGACTAGAGGCTAACAATCAACAGTCAACAACTAAGAATTAACAACTAATAACTAGCTATAATTGAAAGGTAAACTCTACTTAATTCCTACTACTTTGGGTGAAAATGAACCCTTAGAGGTCATGCCTTACTCTGTGAAGAGAGTGATCGAAATCGTAGATCATTTTATTGTGGAGAATGAAAAATCTGCAAGGCGATTTATTAAAAAAATTACTCCGAAAAAATCACAGCCTTCTCTAAAAATCATGAAATTAGATAAATATACAGAGGAGATAGAAACTCGTTCGTATCTGAATGCTTGTGATGAGGGAATCTCTGTAGGTTTATTGTCTGAAGCTGGAGTACCTGCGGTTGCTGATCCTGGTGCTACGATTGTTAAATTAGCACATGAGAAAGGAATTCAAGTTGTGCCTTTGGTAGGACCTTCTTCTATTTTAATGGCGATGATGGCTTCGGGGATGAATGGTCAAAATTTCGCATTCAATGGATATTTACCAATCGATAAAGCAGATCGTAAAAGAACCATCAAAGAGCTAGAGCGACTCTCAAAAGAGAAAAATCAGTCTCAGCTTTTCATCGAAACTCCTTATCGAAATGAAAAAATGTTTGCAGACCTAAAATCTACCTTAACTCCCCAAACAAGGTTGTGTATAGCAGCAGATATCACGCTGCCAGAAGAATATATAAAAACCTTTACAGTAGCAGAGTGGAAGCAACAACAGCCTAATCTCCATAAAAGACCTACAATCTTTATCATTCATAAGTAGTTTCTCTTTTCATTTCAGAAAAACAGGTGTTTTTGCGTGTTGCTATTTAAAAGTAGCTAAGTTAAATTTACCACTGTCAAATATTTGAAAAAGAATCTATTACCCGCTCTAAATTATACAATTAAGAATAGAGTAAATGTGTTCCCCATGGCAATGTTGAGCAACTTGGTTAGCTCATACAACATTAAGTAAAAACATGATGATTAAAAAAATGTCTACGACTGATAGAGTTTTAAGTGTGTAATGTAATTACATACGTTATTGACTTGTTAGTTCGATAGAATAAGATATAACATCATTCAAAAATTAGCAAACTATTAAAATTTAAAGACATGAAGGAAACACAATTTAAAACAATTAAGTTTGAAAGCATAGGAGGGAAAGATTCTGATTTCGAGGGAGGTAAAGTTGGATCAGGGTTTAGAATGGTAAATCGATGGGCCAGAAACAATGGTTATATTGGAGCATTTCCTCTTTTTATTACCATAGACAGAAATCATAATAGAGGTATTTTTAGTGTGCTTTTAGGTGATGATATAGCAGAATGGCATGATGTAACTACGGAATGTTTAGGTTTAAGTCATAATGTCGATTATTATGGAGATAATGGAAGCGGGCCAGCTTTTAGAGCTGCTTACTCTTATGGGAATAGATCAGGGTATGTAGGTGCTTTCCCTAATTTTGAATCTTCAGGAAATAAGAACGGAATTATCCTTTTAAACAAAGCAGATGGCAGAGTTACATGGAAAGATTATACGAGACATCAACTTTCTTCTTTGCCCCATAATACAGATTATTATGGTCAAGATGGAGAAGATACTTATTGGTGCATTTCAACAGTAGATAACAGTGTAAACATTGGAGATCATGTTCATGGTTTCCCGAATTTTGAATCCTCAGGAGACCTAAACGGCGTTATTGTTATTGAATTAAGTGTATAAATTAAAAACTGTCGAGTAAAAAATAAAGCAGATTAAACCTTGGCTAGCCTGTCTGCTGTGATCTCAGATACATCGTAACCTGCAAATTTTTTCATGTACAACTCAATGGTAGCTCCATAGGCATCAGAGAAATTGTAATTTCCTCCACTTCGCAAGTATTTTTTTACATTTCCAGCTCCACTTAGATGAGCCGCAGCCAAAATACCTGATTCTGTAATCTCAATACCGTTGATTATTTTGCCTACTGATCTACGAATATCTTTTCTCAAAATCCATTTGTTTACTTTACAAAGCGCTACAAAAGCTCGCTCTTGCAATTCAGGATTTTTTAAAAATTGATGGGTATTGTATATTCTAAAGCGTTCTAGAGTCGTTTCGCCAAATTGATATTTTCCTAAATACCCAAGTGTGTTCACGGCACTGTATTTTCCCTGTGACTCTTTAAAAGCAAGTGCTTCTTTGAAGCCTACAAAATTCTCTTGTAAAAAGAGAATCTCAAAAGACGCTTCTTCAGGTAAAACCGTTACGGGAGTTGTAAACTCCTCTTCTAAAATTTCTGGTGCTTTTACTGCGTTTACAAACATCAGAAATACAACAACTAAAAATAAAAACCTTCTAATAATTTTAACCTTTCTGTTTTGCGGGCGCAAATTTATAAATAAAAAATTAAATCACTGTTAATCAGTGGGTTTGATTTTTTTAGAAATAGAGATAATGGAATTTTACCCCACCTTTTGTACGAAATTCTAAAGTGGGAGCTGGTATTTTTATAAAGTTGATAACAGAAAACAACGATTTTAAGAACCTTGATTTTGTTGGAATTTTTACTAAATCGATGTCGAAACTAAGATAAAACTGCCGAAATGGGTTTTGAGGAAGTGGATTAGAGGTCAGATTCTCTCCATACAACATGCCATCTGCTCCATAACCTAAGGCAATGTTTAACCATTTAGGAAACTTACCTTCCTTATGAAAGGACCATGGGTTGATAGAAAACCAATAGGTTTGGCCGTTGTAATCTTTGAGAGTTTGTTCTAAAAAACTACCTCCTAAAACATTGGGTCGTTGCCTTGCATAGTTTGTTTGGTGGAAAGAATATTTTAGAGTGACTCTTTGTTCATTCCATAGGAGTTCTTGTCCGACTAATAATCCAGTACCTAAGGCATTGGCGGCAAAATCGCCCCAGGAAAATCCCCATTCTTTTGAGAATCCATCCAAAACTTCTACAGCGGTTAAGAACGTAAAGCCTAAGGTAGCTCCATACAAAAGTTGATCTTTTTTTCGAACTCCAGTCCAATCCAAAACTTCCATTCCAATCTTTCCAACATAATAAGAAGTCATAATATGTCCCATTTTATCCATCTGTTTCCACTGATCATTATCGTTGGAAAAATGAAACGATGATCTGGGAAAATCAGCATACCAGACGCGATCTAATGCGATTAGAGTTGTACCACCTAGAATACTTTCTGTAAGCACAACAGCATTCTTGCGAGATTTGTTTAAGGTGTCAGATTTCTTCCAGAAAGAAGAATATTGTTGTGAATGTGCATAAAAACATATGAAAAAAATAAGGTAGAAAGCAGATATGTCAGTTCGAGTAAACTTCAATTTTTTTAAAAATTTAAATTTGCCAGCCTACGGCAGGCAGGCATCGAAAACATTTATAGCTTCTCGATACGATCTGCACTTCGTTTGATCACTCGAAGTGACACATTGTTACATTTTCAAATTAAGACATTATCTCATTAACAAATTACCTTCTAATCCCTTGCTTATTCAGCCATCGATGGTATCTGGAGGCATTTCTATTATGCTCTCTTAAACCCTTAGAGAATGTATGATACCCAATCTTATCTATGTTCACACACATATACAAATATTGGTGTTTCTCGTAGTTTAAAACTGCATCAATAGAAGAAATATCAGGCATCGCGATAAGACTAGGAGGAAGCCCTTTGTTTAGATATGTATTATATGGTGACTCTATTTTTAAATCTTTGTACAAAACTCTTTTCACCACAAAATCCTGACCGTACTTTTGCTTTAACATATATACCACAGTAGGGTCTGCTTGTAAAAGCATTCCTAACTTTAACCGATTGACATACATACCAGCGACTGTGGGTCGCTCCACTACCTTAGCTGTTTCCTTTTGAACAATGGAAGCCAAAGTAATAACCTCAGAAGGAGTCATGTTCAAAGCTTTGGCTTTGGCTTTTCTGTTGGCATTCCAAAACCGATTGTATTCTTTAACCATTCGCTCTCTAAATTGTTCAGCAGTAGTGTTCCAGAAAAATTCATAAGTATTCGGAATAAACAGTTGAAGGGTTTGTGCATCACTAATCCCTTGTTGAGAAATGAATTTTTTATCTCGAAAAGCATTCAAGAGTGATAGAGAATCAGCTTCAATCTGTGTAGCAATACGGCCTGCTAATTTTTCTAAAGTATTTTGATTGTTGAAAGAGACTTTTACGGCAGCCTGCTTACCACTTCTTAGCAAATTGGCCAAGTCATTATTCGTCATTCCTTTGGCAAGCTGATATCTTCCTGGTCTGATCTGCTTCATTTTTTTAAGACGAGCTACCCAATTAAAGTCATCGATGTTTTTTACGAATTGAGAGAGTTGTTTTTCGGTATCCTCAGAATTCGCTTTGGATCCAATATATAAAAACCCAGACTTTACAACATTTTCACTGTAGATTTTTTGATAATAGTTATATCCTACAAAGCTTCCCACAGCAAGGAAAATAATGATTACAGCAAGTACAATCTTTCTATTCATTGATTAATTGAAAAATAAGTTCATCTTTAAACGTTCCATCTACATAAATCCAATCTTTTCTCACTCCTGTTTTTTGAAATCTGCAATTTGTAAACAAAGCAATACTTTTCTCATTGTCAGGAGTTATAGTCGCATATAAAAGATGCATGTTGAGATGCGAAAAACAATAATGAATCAACACTTTCAGCGCATCTTTAGCAAATCCATTTCCTTCAAATTCTTTTTTTAAGACGATTCCTACGCCAGCTCTTTGGTGTTGAGGATTAAAATCAAACAAGTCAATCATTCCCAGAACTGAAGAAGATTCTTTACTTTCTATCACCAATCTCAACTGTTTGGCTTCATAAATATCTTGGTGTGCATTTTCTAGGTATTGCTTCAACAAAAACTTAGAGAAGGGAGTTTGTGTATGACTTACTTCCCAGAAATCAGTGTTGTTTTCGATATCATAAAGAAAGGCTAAGTCTTCGGGTTCCAATGCTCTCAGTTTTACCAAATTCCCTTCCAGCAACATCTTATATATTTATAGTTCCTTGAAAAACAAATTCAGCAGGTCCAGAAAGTACCACATTTTTGTATTTGCCTTGTATGTATTTGAAATGCACTTGAAGTTTTCCTCCTTCAACATCCATGTGAATGATATCTGAATCCGTTTTTTGAGTATTATGTACAGCAATTGCAGCTGCTGTAACTCCTGTTCCACAAGCAAGAGTTTCATCTTCAACACCTCTTTCATACGTGCGAATTCGAAATGAATTCTCATTGATCTGCTCCACGAAATTTACATTGCTTCCTTCTTTTCCATATACCTCATTACGGATCATTTTTCCTTCTTCATAAACAGGATAGGCCTCTAAATTTTCTACCATCTTTACATGATGCGGAGAACCTGTATCTACAAATAGAGCATCTTGTATCTGTTTTACTTCATCAACATCGATCATTTGTAGAGAAACAATACTATCTTCAATTTTCGCATGATGAAGTCCATCTATGGCATTAAAAACAGTTTTAGAGTCGATGATGTTTAACTTTTTAGCAAAGGCAACAATGCATCGTCCACCATTTCCGCACATGGTACTCTCATTTCCATCCGCATTGTAATAAACCATTTTAAAATCTGTTTTCTCATCATTTTCTAACAAGATCAGACCATCGGCTCCGATTCCGAAATGACGGTTGCATAAAGATGCTACTATTGTACGATTCTCTTTAGGGAAAACAGCTTCTCTGTTATCAATCATAACAAAGTCATTACCTGTTCCGTGGTATTTATAAAAGCGAAGTTCCATGGTCCACAAAGATATAAAATACAAGGCAAAGAAAACCCTGTTAAAGAGCGGTTAAAAATCGTTAAGGACTGTTAAGTGCATTGATTTAAATGTTAAAATTAGTATTTTTGGTAGTGTATAAATGAATTCTAAAGAAAACGAACACAAATGAAGAAATTTTTTAGTTTTTTAAGCATGGCGATCTTAGGAGGAGCGATCGCATTGATAGGTTACAAATCTTTTTTAGAACAACCTGTAGTGATCGAGGAAAAAAGCGATCAACCGATACAAACTTTTCAAACCAATTTTAAACCTGCCTTTGAATCGACAAGTGCAACTTATGCGCCGACAGATTTTACCGCCGCAGCAGAGAAAACTGTGCATGCAGTAGTACACGTAAAGAATACAGCTGTTAAGACGGGAATTAACTCTTGGTCCGATCTTTTTAATGGAGGAAGAGAATACAAGCAGATTGGAACAGGAAGTGGTGTTATAATTTCCGCAGATGGCTATATCGTTACCAATAATCACGTGATTGCTAATGCGACAAGTTTAGAAATTACACTCAACAACAAGAAAAAATACGAGGCTGAGTTGATAGGAACAGATGCCAAAAATGACATTGCATTATTAAAGATAGAATCTGATGACAATTTGCCTTTTATTCCTTTTTCCGATTCGGATAATTTAAAAATAGGGGAATGGGTATTAGCAGTTGGAAATCCGTACAATTTAACATCTACCGTAACCGCGGGAATTGTAAGTGCCAAAGGAAGAGACTTACAAGGAAATAGAGCAACCGATTCTTTTATTCAAACAGATGCAGCTGTGAATCCAGGAAATAGTGGGGGAGCGTTGGTAAATACAAGAGGAGAATTGGTAGGAATCAACACGGCTATCAGTTCCAAAACAGGTTCTTATGTTGGGTATTCTTTTGCAGTGCCTTCAAATATTACCAGAAAAATTGTTGATGATATCTTAGAATTTGGAAAAGTTCAGGAAGCGATTATTGGATTTATTCCTGACATCAGGGACGATGTTGAAGGGGTGATCATCAAAGAAATTTCTGAGGAAAGCAATGCAGGAGAAGCAGGTTTAAAAGCGGGTGATGTTATTGTAAAAATTAACAATGTAAAGATTTCTAAATTCTCAGAGTTGAGTGGTCAGTTAACAGCGAAACGACCTGGTGAATCAGTAGATGTTACTGTAAAAAGGGGTGATGATTTGGTCACTAGAAGTGTTGAATTGGTAAAAAGAATCGAACGTTTTATCTCCAGAGCCTTTCAAATCGAATTAAAAGACATCACCAAAGAAGATCGTAAAGAGTACGATATTTCTGGCGGAGCGAAAATTATTCGAGAAGGTTCTACAGCAGAAGATGGCTCTAGTTTAATTGGATATATCATTACAAGAATTAATAACAAGAAAATTCAGTCGGCTTCTGAAGTCCCTAGCTTATTAGATAATTTGTCTAGGAGAGGCAACAGAATCAAAGTAGAAATGATTTCTCCAGATGGCGAGAAAGGAAATTATTTTTTCCGATAAAATCACCGAAAAGTGTGTCAAAAAATCCTGATAAAAATCAGGATTTTTTTATTTTAAAAAAGTGTTACGAAATCGTTTGAAATTAATACTTTTGCACCAATTTTAAACTTTAGCACAACACACAAATGTTCACAAACAAAAATTACGAACAAGAGGTTGTTTCACAAGCCCAAATTCGTAGAGCCACCACTGAGTTTATCAATATTGTAAACGATCTATGGTACGATAGATCTATTGAACTTGTTTTGTTTAGAAATCCGTTGGTTGATAAGAGAGCCAGTGAGGTTTTAAACTTAATCAATTACGCGAAAGAATTTGTTGCCAAGTCAATTTCTATTCACGATGCTTTAGACATTGCCAGAGCCATTCAACAAATTGAACTTCCACCATCAAAATTAGACATTGGTAAATTAGCTTATGAATGCTACTTAAATGTTGATGGATGTAAAGACAAGATTGCTTTTGTACAAAATCAATTAAAAGATGCTACAGAAGTAAAAGACATTCAGCCTAAAGATGTTGTTTTGTATGGTTTTGGGAGAATCGGTCGTTTGTTAGCAAGAGAGTTGATGTCTAAAATGGGAAAAGGATCTCAACTGAGATTACGTGCCGTAGTGACCAGAGGAGAAATCAACCAAACCGTATTGGAAAAGAGAGCTTCTTTGTTAAGCGTAGATTCTGTACATGGAGATTTTCTGGGAACTGTTCAAACAGATGTAGAGAACAATGCACTTATCATTAACGGAACCACAGTTCACATGATTTCTGCAAAAGGACCTGAGGAGATTGATTATACCGCTTATGGAATTAACGATGCTTTAATTATAGACAATACAGGTGCTTTTAGAGATCAGGAAGCTTTAAGCCGTCACTTGACAGCCAAAGGAGCTAGCAAAGTATTATTAACAGCGCCAGGAAAAGGAGTGCCAAACATCGTTCATGGAGTGAACCACAAAGATCATGATCCGGACAAAGTAGATATTTTCTCGGCAGCTTCTTGTACGACCAACGCGATTACTCCTGTGTTAAAAGTGATTGAAGATAACTACGGAATTAAAAAAGGACACTTAGAAACCATTCATGCCTACACCAATGATCAAAACTTGGTAGATAACATGCACAAGAAATACCGTAGAGGTAGAGCTGCAGCTTTGAATATGGTGATTACAGAAACAGGAGCTGGAAAGGCAGTTTCTAAGGCATTACCAGCTTTGGAAGGAAAACTGACATCGAATGCCATTCGTGTACCAGTACCAAACGGATCTTTAGCTGTATTGAACTTACAATTAAGATCAGAGACCAATGCAGAATCTTTAAATGCGATGATGAAACATCATGCATTAGAAGGAGATTTAGTGGAGCAAATCCAATATTCATTATCCAATGAATTGGTTTCTTCTGACATTGTAGGAACCACAGCACCTTCTATTTTCGATAGCAAGGCAACCATTACCGATGGAGACACCGTGGTATTGTACGTATGGTACGACAATGAGTACGGATACAGTCATCAGGTAATCCGTTTGGCGAAACACATTGCTAAAGTAAGAAGGTTTACCTATTACTAGTAGATATAAATTGAAAGAATAAACGACCCGAAACAATTTTTGTTTCGGGTTTTCTTTTCCCTATTTTTAAGCCTCAAAACAAACAATTATGAAACGTCTTACAGTCCTTCTTTTTTCTATTGTATTATCGAGTACTATACAAGCACAAGAAAAACTACCCTATGATAATATTACAGAAACACCAGAGAGCTACACAGCGGGAACTGTGGTGAGTAGAATGCTAGACGGATTAGGATTTCGGTATTACTGGGCTACAGAAGGATTGCGAACAGAAGATTTGCAATTCAAACCCAATGCAGACGCGCGTACCACTGAACAAACTCTGAATCATATTTTAGGATTGACACAAGTCATTTTAAATTCAGCGTTGAAAGTTCCCAATGAAGGGTCACAACCGAAAATGACGTTTGCAGAAAAACGAAAAAAGACTTTGGAGAACATTAAAAAAGCGAGTGAGATTTTTCGAAAGCAAACGGATTTATCAGAGTTTAAAATTGTTTTTAAAAATGGCGACAGAACGACCGAATTCCCATTTTGGAATCAGATAAACGGACCTATTTCGGATGCACTTTGGCATGTAGGGCAAGTGGTTTCGTTTCGAAGATCGTCTGGAAATCCATTCCCAAAAGGAGTTAGTGTGTTAAGAGGGGTAAGGAATTAAGAGTTTAAAATGTCTTTGCGATCGGACATTGAGCGGAGTCGAAATGTAAGTGAAGCAAACCGTTGAATTAGAGTCAAAATTTTGGATAAATTAAGAAGAATAAATTTGATAAAAAGAGTCAATGAGCATTAAAGAGAGGATAGAAACTCTGAGAGAAGAGCTACGAAAACACAACTACAACTATTACGTATTAGACAATGCAACCATCTCTGACTTTGAGTTTGACATGAAGCTCAAAGAGTTGGAGAAATTAGAAGAAGAGAACCCACAATTCTTCGATGCCAATTCACCCACACAGCGAGTAGGAGGAGGCATCACCAAAAATTTTGAAACGGTAACTCATAAAAACCGTATGTATTCTTTGGATAATTCTTACTCTAAAGAAGATTTGTTGGACTGGGAAAAACGAATTCAAAAAATCTTAGGAACTACAGAAATCGAATACACCTGTGAGCTTAAGTACGATGGAGCTTCGATCAACCTGACTTATGAAAATGGGCAATTTGTAAAAGCTGTAACACGTGGTGATGGTTTTCAAGGAGACGATGTCTCTACAAACATCAAAACCATCAAATCCATTCCATTGGTCATGGATGGAGATTTTGTCTCCAATTTCGAAATGCGCGGGGAAATCATTTTGCCTCTAGACGGATTTGAAAAAATGAACGAGCAACGAGTGGCAGAAGGAGAGGAACCATATAGAAACCCAAGAAATACAGCCAGTGGAAGTTTAAAATTACAAGACAGTGCTGAGGTAGCCAAAAGACCGTTGGATTGTCTCTTGTATCAGGTGGTGACTGATGAACGAAAATACAGTTCTCATGCAGCTAGCTTAGAGGCCGCAAGAAATGTTGGTTTTAAGGTGCCCAAAACAATGATTGTTGCTAAGAACATTGAAGAGGTACTAGCTTTTGTCAACGAATGGGATGAAAAGCGTCACGATTTGCCATACGAAACCGACGGTGTGGTGGTAAAAGTGAACAATTTGCAACAACAAGAAGAATTGGGGTATACGTCCAAATCGCCACGCTGGGCCGTTGCTTATAAATTCAAAGCAGAACAGGTAGCAACGATACTCAATGAGATTACTTATCAGGTGGGAAGAACTGGAGCAATTACTCCTGTTGCGAATTTGGAACCTGTGCAATTGGCAGGAACCATTGTAAAGAGAGCTTCTTTACACAATGCCGACCAGATAGAGAAATTGGATATCCGTATTAACGATACGGTTTATGTGGAAAAAGGAGGTGAAATCATTCCCAAAATTATTGCGGTCGATTTCTCGAAAAGACCTCAGGGTTCACAACCAACGCAATACGCAACTCACTGTCCAGAATGTCAAACGGAGTTGATAAGAACCGAAGGGGATGCCAAACACTACTGCCCGAATACTTATGGTTGTGCACCACAAATTACTGGGAGAATACAGCATTTTATTAGTAGAAAAGCCATGGATATCGATGGTTTAGGAGGGGAGACTGTGGATTTACTCAGAAAAGAAGGGTTGATTCAAAACTATGCAGATTTGTACGATCTCAGAGTAGAGCAAATCATTCCTCTAGAACGAATGGCAGAAAAATCAGCTCAGAACATGATTGATGGGATTGAAAAATCCAAACAAATTCCTTTTGAAAAAGTATTGTTTGCATTGGGAATCCGATTTGTGGGGGAAACTGTAGCGAAGAAATTAGCCAAGCACTTTAAGTCGATTGACAACTTAATGACAGCCGATTTTGAAACGCTCATTGCTGTAGATGAGATTGGTGATAAGATTGCTGAGAGTATCGTCGAATTTTCAAACGACTTGGGAAATATTCAGCTAATCGATCGATTAAAATCTTACGGATTACAGCTACAAGTTTCCGAAGAAGATTTGGCAAATCAGACCGACAAGCTACAAGGAAAAGTATTTGTGGTCTCGGGAGTTTTCCATCAAATGAGTCGCAACGAACTGAAAAAGGCGATTGAAAACAATGGTGGAAAAGTCAGCTCTTCCATTTCCAAAAAAACAGATTATGTAGTGGCTGGAGATAATATGGGACCTAGCAAAAAGACAAAAGCAGAAGATTTAGGTGTGGTTATAATTTCCGAAGAGGATTTTATTGGGATGATTAGCTAGTCATTGCGAGGTATTCCCTGAACCTGCCTAGTCGTCAGACAGGCTTGTTTCAGGAACTAAATGATGAAGCAATCCTTACTTTTTTTAGAGATTATTTTTTTGAATCCTGTTACTTTAATAAAAAGCTTTAAGACTACATAAAACGAAACTACATGAAAGCAACCAAAACGGCATTAATTTCCATTCTTTTTTTATTAGTATCTATTATGGATATTTATGCAATCCTAGTTGGAAACAGAGAACTCGAAATGATTGCGAAACCACTTATTACAACCTCTTTAGCAGCCTTGTATCTTCTTTCTGTAAAAAAACCAAACTTTTGGTATGTATCAGCAGTTTTCTTTTGCTTTTGGGGCGATGTTTTGTTACTGTTTCTGGATAAATTTTTCGTGCTAGGTTTGGCTTCCTTTTTACTAGCGCATATTTTATACATTGGAATATCGAGTAAGTTTTTGCCCAAGATTGGTATACCAAGGATTCTTGTTCACTCCATACCTTTTATCATTATTTTGGTAGCTCTTTTATATATGATTTATCCAAATTTAGAAGACTTGCTAATCCCTGTGATCGTTTATGGAATTGTCATTTCAGTATTTGGTGTGGTGACTTTCCTCGTCTATACAAATCAAAAAACAACTGAAAATCTATGGCTCTTCCTAGGAGCATTGATTTTTATTCTCTCAGACAGTGTTTTAGCATTGAATAAGTTTTATGAAGCATCAGAAATTTTAGGGATTTCCATTATGATTACCTATGTCGTTGCTCAGTACTTAATATGCAAAGCAATGATTGAGAAGGATCAATACTAAATGTTGTGTTTCTTTTTTCTTTCCACTTTTTCCATTCTGCCATTCGGCAGACAGGGATGAAAAAGTGACAAAAAATCTAGCTACAATCCTTTTTCTTTATTTTCAATCAACTCATTTCATTGTATTTCAGTAACTCATCTTACATAGTAATCTTCAAACAGACTGAAATACGGTCATTCCATGAATTGGAAAATAATGGGAAAAATGATTGAGGCGAAGCATCTCAGTAAAGTAAATAACCTATCGAAAAAGTCTTGACTTTTTTGATTCGTTTTTGCGACTGATCCATTGAGAAGTCGAAAGTGTAAATTCGATCAATAAAAAAAGTCTTAAGATACGATCTCAAGACTTTTTTAAACTTACAAATTAATGTAAGGGATGCATTATCTGTTTCCGATAAAAGGGAGATGTTTTTTATTCATAAAGAGCAAAATTCCACTAGCTATTAGTGTAATCAAAGCGCCAGCAAACAAAGCGCCACCATCGTTATTATGCTCAATTCCTAAGATGGTTACATGAGACATCACTGCACCAAACATAGTTCCTACTGCTAACCCAGCTCCTAACCAAGTCTTATTGGGAACAAACAACAAAATGGAAGCAATGAGTTCTACAACACCCGTTCCTATTCTCATCAATGCTTCTTGATCACCAGCTATTTTTGTGAATAAATCAATACTTTGTTGAGCTCCTGTAAATTTAAAAAATAAAGTCTGTAGCATAATTACTGCTGCTATAAGCTTTAAAATCAGTAGAATATTTTTTTTCATTGTGGTTGATCTTTCTATGTCAGTTTAGACGAAGAAAAATCGAAAGCTTACACCATAATTGTTTTTTGGGAAGTAGTTTTTTGATTTTCGGAATCAAAATAAAAGTCAACTCGCCCCAAATTTATCCCATAAGCACCTACTTGATTTACCAATGTGTCCTCTCCTTTTCTATTCTTAATAATAGTGGGTTTTTCCAGAAAAGTGTGCGTATGTCCGCCGATAATTAAATCGATATCTTCGGTAGAAGTAGCCAGTTTCACATCAGAGACTTTTTCAGGATTTCTCGAATACTCATAACCCAAATGAGATAGACAGATAATCAGATCACAATCTTGCTCTTGCTTTAGCTCTCGGGTGATGTCTTGAGTAACACCTACAGGATCTAAATATTTTGTTTCCTTATACAGTTTTGGATTTACTAACCCTTTTAGCTCAATGCCCAAACCAAAGACACCAATTTTTACTCCATCTTTGTAAAAGATTTGATAAGGCTTAACATGAGTGTCTAAAATGGTGTTTTTAAAATCGTAATTGGCACAAACAAAATCGAATTTTGCATTGGGAAGCTGTTTGTAGAAACCTTCGATAGAATTATCGAAATCATGATTTCCTAAGGTAGCAGCATCGTATTGTAACATACTCATCAGCTTAAATTCAATCTCTCCACCAAAGTAATTGAAATAAGGGGTGCCCTGAAAAATATCACCTGCATCCAGTAAAAGCGTATTGGGATTCTCTTTTCGAATCTGCTCAACCATTACTGCTCTACGTGCTACTCCTCCTTTGTTAGCATATCTTCTGTGATTGTCTTCAAAAGGCTCTATCTGACTATGTGTATCATTGGTATGAAGAATCGTAATATGCTTTTTAGATGGAATAGAGGAACATGCCTGAAAAGCGAGACTGCTCATACTCGTATATACCATTCCTGCGGAAGCTTGTTTGATAAAATTTCGTCTTTTCATATTAGTTGTTAGTTGCTGGTTGTCTGTTGTCTGTTGTCCGTAGTCAGGTTTGTCATTGCGAGGCTTTAGCCGACGCAATCTGTTTTATTTGAGTTGTATTAATGAGATTTCTCAATCGATTCTGCAAATCTCATTTCGAAATGACATACTTGTAAATATATTTTCTAACTTTCTTTACTCTTTACTCTTTACTCTTTACTCTTTACTCTTTACTCTTTACTCTTTACTCTTTACTCTTTACTCTTTACTCTTTACTCTTT
>JANQMD010000017.1 GCA_028280265.1 Flavobacteriaceae bacterium | reverse complement strand
TATACCCATAGTTTGTAATAATTGGTTTAATTTTTCTCTATCAGTTTGCTCTACATTTTCATAGCTTCTAAAAAAGTTTGTACTTACAGAGGCAAGATTGAATTTCCTGCCTCTATGATAATCAAATATTTTTTGATTATCATCGTGAAAAAATTTTAAGAACTTTTTAATTAACGTAAAATTTTGAATTAGCTTGTCATAAATAGATGGATGATTTGAAGCAAAGCCATAAATGATTTGTGTATCTTCGTCTTTTATTTCTCTTAGAGTAAACCACGACATTTTGAAATCCTTTGTATATATTCTAGAATTTTCATGACCAAATTGTGATGTTCCCGTAGTTATTTCATTTTTACTTAGGTTCTCATAGAAAGACCATTCTTTTTGATGGTTGTACCATTTCTTAGTTAAACTCTGCTCTCCAATATCAGGAGCATTAGCAACAATGAAGGCATTCCCATCGCTAGATAATTCAATCCTTACACATTGTCTAACATCTCCTAACAAAGGTTTTGCATGTTCACACCATTTATCAAAAACCTTTGTATGTTTAGTATAACCATGTAAAAAATCTTCTTCGAATGACATAATAAATTCCTTTTTAGATGAAACAGAATTGTTTCTAGATTCATAAAAAGGTATCGTCCCGCATCATAGGAATAACTTTTCGCATCCTTGTTATCCACCAATAGACAGCAATACTCACTACTTCTAAAAAATAGAAGCGATGAGTCCCCCACAGACGATTGTACAATTTGCTTGTTGTCCATTGGATATTGTTGTCCATATAGATAAGCAACTAAGGAATATAGTTGTGCTTGTATCATATAAATACTACTTAGTTAAAAATCAATTTAACAAGAGCATCAAATGACTCAAGACATAATCTATATATTTTTGTAAAATTATCTCAACCATTCGTTAATCTCCAATTAATGGGTGGCCAGTGTAGAGTGGGAAGTTCATAGTTCCTGCTCTGCACACTATTTAATGCGGAATAATACCGCGCATCGATGCCACAAACTAAAATTCCGAGGCATCGAGAGCAATGCTAAAAGATAGTTGTTACTTACGCAACTACAAAGTATTTACTATTAGTTGTCGTGAGTAACTTATGATCTCGCAGGATCATAAATGCCCTTCAAGACCAGATATGATCTGAATAGAAAAATAGATTTAATATTCTTCTTGGTTTTTAGATTGCAGTTTCTCGATCTCTTTAACAGGAAGATCTGTAACTTTGCTAATATCTTCTGGCTTATATTTTTCTTTAATCATTTTTAAAGCTGTTTTTTTAATGCCTCTAACTTCTCCTCTTTCTTCTAATTTATGTCTTAATGCCATAACTTCTTCTCCAATAGAGCCAGCTTGTTTGCCCCATTCAATTAATGTCTCCACATCAGTATTGCCTATATCACCAAGATAAGTCAATATAGCTACTAAAGTGCCTTTATTTAAGTTTAGTATTTTTATTAAATCTGGTTTTAATGCGTCTAAGGTATTGATTATATCTCTGGTGGCTCCCCATTTAATACAAGCCTCAAATACTCCTGATAGAAAGTGTTTGCCAAATTCTGAATCAGGGATACGGTGAATATCTATCAACTGGAAATCATTAGTTAATATTTGTTTAGCTAAATCAGGTTCAACAAATAATTCAAATAAATTAGTTGTATGATTCCAAAGGGCTTGTCCTTGGTAAAGAATCAGAGGATAGATAGTTGGTAACTTTTTGTCTTCATTATTTTTAATGTGATGTTCCATTATGGCTATTAGATATTTTAATAATCTAAGAGGCATAAATTTATCTGGTTTCTTTTGAGCCTCAACTAATGTGTAGATATATCCTGGCTCTTCATTGAAATTTAGAGAAAACAAAATGTCTGTTTCCAATTTCTTAAAATTATCATCAACAAAAGAATCTTTTTTAGTTTCAACTGAATCTAAATTAACTCTATCTTTGATAAAGCTTGGCAAATGCCATTCAAGGAAATCTTTGGCCACTTCTTTGTTAGATAGCATAGT
>JANQMD010000016.1 GCA_028280265.1 Flavobacteriaceae bacterium | reverse complement strand
TTTCTTTATTAGTGTAGTAATAATGATTATAAATTGATCTATTTTTTTCTTTTTCACAGAATCAGTTTAAAAATACACACAACTTTTGAGACTGATCCGTTTTATGCTCTAGAATAATCCGTTGATTTGAGAATCGATTCGGTCGATAATGTAGCCTAGATCTTCTTGATTGTCTACAAAATCTAAATTGTCTACATCTATGATAAGTAATTTTCCTTTTTTGTAGGTGGATATCCAGGCTTCATATCGCTCATTCAAACGACTTAAATAATCAATACTGATCGAATTTTCATAGTCTCTCCCACGTTTGTGAATCTGTCCAACTAAAGTTGAAATATCAGCTCTTAGGTAAATCAATAAGTCAGGTGGTGTGACTAAGTTTTCCATCAATTCAAACAAGGAACTATAGTTGTTATAGTCTCTATTTGTCATTAAACCCATGGCATGAAGATTGGGTGCAAATATGTGTGCGTCTTCATAAATGGTTCTATCCTGAATAATATTTTTGCCAGATTTTCTTAATTCAAGAATTTGACGAAATCTACTATTCAAAAAATAAACTTGAAGGTTGAATGACCAACGTTCCATTTCTCCATAAAAATCATCTAGATAAGGATTTTCATCTACTGATTCATAATGAGGTTTCCAATTGTAATGTCTTGCTAAAAGTCGTGTTAATGTTGTTTTTCCTGCACCAATATTTCCTGCAATGGCTACATGCATAATTAAGAATTCTTAAAAGTTTGATAAGGGGCATTAAAGGTAATCAAATTTTAGAATTCTAAAAATATCAAAAGGTGAGTTTGTAGCCAAAACCTCGTACGTTTATAATTTGTACATTCTCGTCTTGGGCTAATTTTTTTCGTAATTTACTGATAAAGACATCCATACTTCTACCACTGAAAAAATCATCATCTCCCCAGAGTTTTTTTAAAATAAAAGTCCTGTCTAAAATTTCATTTTTTTTCTGGTATAGATGGAACAAGAGTTCAGACTCTCTGTGAGTTAATAGGGTTAAATCTTCATGAATAAGCAAGGTTTGTTTTGCATAGTTAAATGTATAACGACCAATAGCTAAACGTTCATTATCTTTCTTCAATTTTATCCTATCTAAGAGTGCATTAATTCTAACAATTAATTCCTCCATTGAAAAAGGCTTTTTTAAATAATCGTTACCTCCATGTTGAAAGCCATCAATCACATCTTTTGTTTGTGATTTAGCAGTCAAAAAAATGATTGGAATTGTTTTGTTTTCCTCACGTATTTCTTTTGCCAGTGTAAAACCATCCTTTCTAGGCATCATTACATCTAGGACCAAAACATCTGGATTTTCAGCGCAATAAATTTCATAAGCTTCTTCTCCATTGACAGCATGAAAAACAAGAAAATCTCTAGATTCAAGACTTTCCTTAACAATTTGCCCTAAACTAGGTTCGTCTTCAGCTAAAAGAATTTTAACTCTATGATCCATATGATAGAATGACTTTAAAAATTGTTTGGTGTTGGTCCGATGTTAAATGTATAGTGCCTCCGTGTTTATGAATGATCTTCTTTGTATAGTAAAGTCCTATACCAAATCCTTTTATGTCATGCCTGTTTCCTTTTGGAACTCGGTAAAATTTATCAAAAATTTTATCTTGTTGATTTTTCTCGATACCCTTTCCATCGTCAGCGACAGAGATTTCAATGGTGTTCATTACTAAATTTACATTTACCTGTATATCATCTCCACCATATTTTATGGCATTGTCTACTAAATTTGTGACAGCATTTTCAAAATGAAAAGCATCAATAACAGCTAAAATTTGATTCATATTTTTGGAAAACATCAATTTCTTTTCAGTCAATAAGGAATGCTTTTTAGTCACCCTTTCAACCAAATCTATAAGGTCAGTTTCTTCCTTTTGAAGGATTAATTTCTCTGAATCCAGAGTAGCTGTTTCAAGCAATTTTTCTACCATTTGATGTAGTTTTTTTAATTGTAACGACGACATAGATAAATAGCGTTGTGTTTTCTCTTTGTCATCAAGTACATTAAAATTTTCTATGGCTTCAATGGCTGTAGCAACAGTAGCTATAGGGGTTTTAAATTCATGAGTGATATTACTAATCAAATCATTTTTAATTTCAGCCAGTTCTTTTTGCCTATTAATTATTCGTAGCAGATAAAAAAGACTACCAACAATGGTTAGTGATAATAGTAAAGAAAGAATAATTCCAGTAGAACTCTTCTTAAGAGCTTCCATTTGTGGATCAGAGTAATATACAGTTAGCTTCTGATTAGGTCTTAAATAGGTAGATTTCGAATCGGCTTTATAGTTAAAATCTTGTGTGGTTTTTTCTCTGGTAGTTTTTGTAATTTCTCCATTCTCTGTGTATTGGAAATAAAAATCTGTGGTGAGCTCTTTCTCGATGAATTGGTTGTTCAGAAGTGAGTCTAACTCATTGAAGTTAATACTATCATTGGTAAGAGCAATGTAAACAGATTGTAGCCCTTTCATAACTCTTGTACTATCGGTATGATTTGCATTTAAAGTAATGTATGGCAGTCGGCTGTTTTTGTTGATACGCTTATGGTTATGAACGGATATAGATTTAAGCGTATCTTTTTTTAAAATTGAGTCTAAGAGTTTGGGAATTCCATCCAAACTATTTCTGAAGCTTTGCGTCTTTAGAGAAGTTGCCGAAAAACGAAGTTGAATACTGTCGTTACAACATTCTTCTTCAAGGCTCCAGAATTGTTCAATAAGAGTGTCTTTAGCTGAAAACCCTTTAGAGCTTTTAATAGAAAGTCCACCAGAATTTATAATCGTGAAAAAATTTCGCTTAGAAATGTTGCTATAATATTCTTCAATAGCATTGTCTAAACTAATTTGAATTTCACTAGATATTTGTCTTTTGCTCTCCTGAAAGTTTTTATAATTCCAGTACAATTGCACAGAAATAGTCACCAGAATAGTAATGCTAATTAAGTATAAAATCCAACTGTATTTTTTTGAATTCATACCTCAAAAGTAAGCAGTTAGAGTGAAACTATGGTCTTTGATTAACACTCGTTAACAATTGTTAACCCTAAAAATATAAGTAGGTTTTCATCTTTGTGATATCAAAACAAAAGCAATTAATACATTATTCATCATGAAAATTAAAATTTTAATCACCTTACTATTTGTCTCAATACCATGCTTTGCACAAGATTTTTATGGTAAAGCTACTTATAAGACACATAGAAAATCTAATATTCAATTAGATAGCACAACGATTGCTGCCAATCCCGGAATTGCAGAGCAATTAAAAGCAAGAATGCAAAAAATGTCTCAGAAGACATTCATTTTGGATTTCACAAAATCAGAATCTGTTTACAAAGAAGATCGTCAGCTAGATGCTCCTTCACGCCCTCAGGCTAGTGGAGGGTTAATGGTTATGACTGTTGGAGGCGGTGGTGGAAATGATATCATGTATAAAAATGTAAAGGAAGATAGAATGGCTAATAAAGTAGACTTGATGGGGAAAATCTTTTTAATCAAAGATAAGCTCGTTAATTATGACTGGAAGTTAACAGGAGAAACCAAGAATATAGGAAAGTATACCTGTTACAAAGCGATTTATGAAACAGAAGTAGAAAACATAACCGTGAGCTCAGTAAATGATGATGCCAAACAAAAAACTGAGACAGTAAAGAGAACAGTTACAGCTTGGTACTCCCCAGAAATTCCTGTAAGTAACGGTCCGCAAAATTACTGGGGGCTGCCTGGACTCATTTTGGAGATTAATGATGGAAGATTGACAATAGTTTGTACAGAAATTGTGATCAATCCAGCAGAGAAAATAGAAATCAAAGAGCCTAAAAAAGGGAAGGTTGTAAATCGTGAGAAGTACAGGAAAATATCAAGAGAGAAAACAGAAGAAATGATGGAGCGCTTTAAGAGTAGAGGCCGTAATGGAGGAACACATATTAGAATAGGAGGATAGGTTTTCTAAAAAAAATGTTTAATTTTTTTTAGAAAAGATTAAACTTTTAGGTTTTTTTTAAGTCTTAGGGTTTAGTATTCGCAGTATTTTTGCACAAAATCTAAATCAAATAACCAATGAAAAAAATCATTACGCTATCATTTTTACTCATTTCAATGGTAGTATTTTCTCAAAAAAAGTTTGAAGGAAAAGCTACTTACATGTCCAAGACAACCATGGATATGAGTCGATTCGGTCAGATGAGTGAACAAAGAAAAAAGCAATTGATGGCTCGTTTCAAAAATTTCCTTGAAAAAACATATACACTAAGTTTCAATAGATCAGAATCTTCTTTTAAAGAGAATGTGAAGCTAGATGCTCCAGGTGCATCAGGACCAAGTTGGGGAAGAAGTAATGGACAAGGATCTATCTACAAGAACTTAAAAGAAAAGAAAATGATTCAGGATACCGAGCAATTTAGCAAGCGTTTTCGAATCATGGAAGACATGGAAATGCCACAATGGGAAATGACGGGTGAAACGAAACAAATTGGTCAATATGTAGCCTACAAAGCGACCATGATAAAGATTGATAAAAGTGTTGACTGGGGAAGTATTTTTGGGAGAAGAGGTAGAAGAGGAAACAGTCAAAAAAAGGATTCAACGAAAGTAGATGAAAATAAAAAAGACAAGGACAAGGTAAGAACTCAAATCGTAACTGCGTGGTATACCCCTCAAATTCCCGTGAGTGCAGGTCCCGCAGAATACTGGGGATTGCCAGGTCTCATTTTAGAAATCAATGCAGGAAGAACCACGATGTTGTGTACAGAAATTGCAATTAACCAAGGCGAACCTATAGAAATTAAAAAACCAACAAAAGGAATAGAAGTCTCTAGAGATGAATACAACAAAATCATGAAGGAAAAATCTGAAGAACTCCGTGAGCGTTTTCAGAGAAGAGGTGGAAGAAATGGAAGGAGACGATTCTAACTAAAAGAAATCAAGTTACAGATGAAAAAAATATTACTTATTGCCATTTTAATGGTAAGTGGGATTTCTAGTGCCCAAATTAAACTATCTGGAATAGTAAAAGACACAATTGGTAACCCATTAGAGATGGCAAATGTGATTGCTTTGGATACCGTTTCAAAAAAAATCTCGTCCTATGGGTTTACTGACGCCAAAGGGTACTTTAAGCTAGATTTAAAAAAGAATACAGTTTACAATATTAAAATCAGCTACATAGGATTAAAATCCATCAGCGATATTGTAGCTACCAAAGGGGTAGACGTCGTAAAGAACTATACGATGTTGAATGATAATACACTAGATGAAATTAGCATTGTTAGTAAGATGCCAGTAACTATTAAAGGAGATACTATTGTATACAATGCAGACTCCTTTAAAAATGGCACTGAAAGGAAATTGGAAGATGTACTTAAGAAATTGCCTGGCGTCGAAATTAATGAAGCTGGTGAGATCGAGATTGAAGGGAAGAAAGTAGAGAAAGTAATGGTAGATGGGAAAGACTTCTTTGATGGAGATTCCAAATTAGCGACTAAAAACATCCCTTCCAATGCTGTAGATAAAATTCAAGTATTGAGAAACTTTGGTGATGTGAGTCAGTTAAGAGGGGTACAAGACAATCAAGATAGAATTGCGCTCAACATCAAATTGAAAGAAGGAAAAAAGAATTTTTGGTTTGGAGACGTGACTGCTGGATTAGGAGATTCTCCAAATGATGGATTGTATTTATTTCAACCCAAACTATTTTACTACACTCCTAAATACACCTTGAATATTATTGGAGATGTAAATAATATCGGAGAAGTTGTATTAAACAGACGTGATGTTCGAAACTTTAGTGGAGGCTTTAGAAGTCAGAGTCCATCTAATGGAACCAATTTAAGCATTGCGGATGCAGGAATCGGATTCTTAAATGCTAATGCTAGAAATGCCAATCGTATTGAAACAAAATTGAGTGCATTGAACTTTAGCTATTCACCTAATAAGAAGTTAGACTTGAGTGGTTTCTTAATCTTTTCAAACAATGCCAATGGACAAAGAAACATCACTACAGAAAACTACATTGACAACCAAAATAGAAATGATGTAGTAACAAGTACAACGGATCAGTTTAGCAATACAGGATTGTTTAAGTTTAGTGCTATTTACAAGAAAGATTTTAACAACCAGTTGAATTACGACATTGTTGGAAGGTTTTCTAATGAGCGTAGAGATGATGCTGTAAACTCCAGAGTATTAAGTAATATTAGTGAATTGGAAAGAGCTACGCCCTTTAGAATCAATCAGAATCTAAGTTATTTTTATACAGCAAGTGAAAAGAGCATTTTTGCATTAGAAGTACAGCATTTATTGCAAGATGAAGATCCATTTTATGTGGCTTCTTTAGAAAATGATCCAACAAATAATAACAACCTTCCAACGGATGCAAATCCACCAGATGGTTTTGATAGTACCGCAAATGTTTTAGGATTGGATGGAACTTTACCGATGTATGAGTTGAATCAGAACAGACGCGTACAATCCAATCAAGCGGATGTGAAACTTGACTATTACTATATCTTAAATGAGAAGAGTAATTTAAACTTTGTAGGAGGTACCATTCTGAGTAGACAAAATTTTGATTCTCGATTTTTTCAGGTACTTGACCCTGTTGCAGGTACTACACTAGATCCAACACCCACTTTTGGAACCAATCCGCGTACAACAAATGATACGGAGTATAATTTCACAGATTTGTATGCAGGAGTTCGATACCGAGCAAAATCAGGAATTTTTACATTCACACCAGGCTTTACAGTGCATGCCTATAATATGAATAATACGCAGTACGGAACAGAATATTTTAAGGAAACCTTTCAGAAATTACTTCCTGAATTTAGAATGATTATGCAATTCAAACGTAGTGAAAGTCTTACGCTTGATTACAGACAACAAGTGAACTTCACGGACGTAAATCAGATAGCAAGAGGAATTGTAGCTAACGGGTACAATGCTTATTTCTCTGGAAGTGCAGATTTGATGAATGCTACCATTCACAATGTAAGTTTGTTCTATAGAAGTTTCAATTTATTCAATGCAAGTAATGTATTTGCCAGAGTTGCTTATACCAAAACTATCGATCAGATTAGTACAAATTTCAACTTCGTGCCAAATTCAGTTGTTTCTACAAGAACCAATTTGAATTCTCCATTTGACAATGAAACGTTCAATGCATTTGGACGTATTGGAAAAACATTCAAAAAAATAAGAACGTCGATCGGAGGGAATTTCCTATACTCTAAAAGTTTTCAATTCTTACAAGGAGGTGTAAATCAGAATGAAATTTACAATCACTCATATACTACAACCATAGGAACAAACTTTATCAAAGCGCCGAATGTGAGCTTACGATATAGGGTGTCTTTTACAGATCAGATTAGTAGCAATAGACCTCAAGACTTTAAGGGAGTAACACATGCGCCTTCAATCAATTTTGATGCTTATATCTGGAACTCATTAACCGTTCGTAGCGATTTCTCTTTCAATGAGGTGAAGCAAAATGGAGTCGTAACCAACTCATTCAAAATTTGGGACATGACGTTTGCCTACAGAAAAAACAGAGATGCAAAATGGGAATATGAGCTGGTAGGAAGCAATTTATTAGGAACCGATTCAAGAGCGACGGTTAATGCAAATAATATCTTAACCTCTATTAATGAAACGTTCATTTTGCCACGATTTATCAGTCTCAGATTGAGATATCAACTATAACAGAAACCTCTCCTTGTGCTGAACTTTTACACTGAGCTCTTGTGCTGAGCCTGCCTTTGTCGCCTGCCTGACGGTTAGGCAGGGCAGACAGGTTTACCGAAGTGGGTCGAAGTGTAATTCAGTAATGGAGAGGTTTTTTTATTTCCTACGTTTCCTTATTTTCGTACTCTCAATTCATAAGAAAACTTTGGATTCGATCAACTTTTAAATGAGCGAAATGAAAACATATGATGTAGCCGTTATAGGGAGTGGACCCGCAGGAGCTTCAGCAGCACTCAAGCTTGCAGAAGCAGGAATATCTACAGTAATTATTGAGAAAGAAACATTACCAAGATATAAGACTTGTGGAGGAGGTTTTGTCTACAGAGGGAGAAGAAAACTACCATTTGATATCACTCCAGTAGTTGAAAGAGAGTTCAGTAAGATTGATCTGTTCTTTGGAAAGATGGGGATTCATCTCACCACAGAGAGAGAAGAGCCGATTATCACCATGATTATGCGTGATGATTTTGATAATCTGATTGTTGAAAAAGCTAAAGAAGCAGGAGTTACATTACTTCAAAACCATAAATTAAAGAACATCACATTTGGTGATGAACTTACTTTACATACTTCACAAGGAGATGTAAAAACAAAATTTGTGATTGCAGCCGATGGAGCATTAAGTGTCACTGCAAAATTAACGGGGTGGGAAGAAACACGTTACTTAATTCCAGCACTCGAATACGAAGTAAAAGTAAACGACGAAGATTTCGAGCGTTTGAGCAAAGAAGTACGTTTCGATTTTGACGCTGTTCCATTAGGATACGGATGGTGCTTTCCAAAAAAGAACCACCTGTCTATAGGTTTAGCGTCTGCAAGAAGAACAAAAATTGATTTAAAGAAATTATACAAAGAATACCTTGTAACGCTAGGAATAGAGGAAGTTGAAGAAGAAGAATTCCATGGATTTCAAATTCCTGTAACCCCAAGAACGGACGATTATACTAGAAAAGGAGTCTTTTTGGTAGGTGACGCAGCCGGTTTTGCAGATCCTGTAACTGCCGAAGGAATCTCAAACGCTATTCTATCTGGTAATTTAGCTGCTGATGCCATCATAGAAAGTGAATTGAATCTAAAGAAAGCAGAAGATTTATACAATGAAAAATTGAATGAAAACCTTTTGCCAGAGTTACAAGTTGGAGAAAAACTAGCTAAATTGTTTTACGAGCAACACAAGATCAGAAACTTCTTAATGAAGAGATATGGAGAAAAATTTTGCGAGGCCATGACAGAAGTTTTCATGGGGAATAGAAGTTACCCAAGAGATATTATGAAGAGGCTCAAGGAAAAGCTAAAGAGCGCTATTTTTTAATCTAAAAGAATTCCTCGACGCTCTGTGTCGAGGTTTCCTTTGAAAATGTCATTCCTGCGAAGGCAGGAATCTAAATAAAGAATTTCGTTTCAAGAAATTCTTTATTCCTTTTTGGAAGGTATTTTGGTATCATGGAATCCAGCACGTTTCCAATCGCCTTTTTCTTTTATCCACAAATGCGTTACTCTGTATGAGTTATTAAAAATAGCATTGTTTCGTTTGGTAGCAACTTTGACTCTGCCTGTAACAATCGCTGTTTGGTCATGAAATACAATAGCAATCTCATCCATTTCATAGAAAGGTATTTCTAATGTACCATTTGCGATTTCTTGTTCTCTTTTTCTAAGATAAGTCAACCAGTTTTCTTTTCGGATTGCTTTAGAGTTTCCATTCGTATGAATGTACTCGTCAGTAATCATAGAAGATAAAACCGTAGTGTTTCCCTGCTGGAAAGCATCATTGAATTTTTGAAGAGCTATCATCAAATCCTGCTCATTTGATTTCTGATCCTGGCAACTTATCGTACATAAACACAAAAATAAGAGAGAAAGGATACGAAGTGTGATAGCATTCTTCATAATGATGATTTGAGACTAAAGATAAATAAAAATGAGGCTGTTGAAATTTTAATTTCAACAGCCTCATTCCACTAAATATAATTGAGAAGTTTTACAATTGAAAAGCTTCTTTTACTTTGTCTACATAATCTAGCTTTTCCCACGTGAACGTTTCTACTTCTTGAGAAACTGTCTCTCCCATTGGGTTAGTAAACGTTACAGTCTTCACCTCTGGCGTTCTTCCCATGTGTCCGTAAGCAGCAGTTTCAGAATAGATGGGCGTTCTTAATTTCAAACGTTGCTCAATAAAATAAGGACGCATGTCAAAAATAGTTTCAACTACCTTACTAATCTCACCATCAGTCATATTTACATTGGCAGTACCATAAGTCTCAACATTGATACTCGTTGGTCTTGCTACACCAATTGCATAAGAAACCTGAACCAATACCTCTTTACACAATCCAGCAGCAACTAAATTCTTAGCAATATGTCTTGTAGCATAAGCGCCAGATCTATCTACTTTCGAAGGATCTTTTCCAGAAAAAGCACCTCCACCATGAGCTCCTTTTCCTCCATAAGTATCTACAATAATTTTACGCCCAGTCAATCCGGTATCTCCATGAGGTCCACCAATTACAAAAACACCAGTCGGATTGATATGATACGTAATATCGTCATTGAATAGCTTCTGAATGTGAGCAGGTAATTTAGCGACCACTCTAGGAATTAAAATATTGACAATATCAGATTTAATTTTTTTCAACATTACTTCTTCACTAGCATCAAAATCATCGTGCTGTGTAGAAACCACAATCGCATCAATTCTTTGAGGCACATTGTCATCAGAATATTCGATAGTCACCTGAGATTTAGCATCTGGTCTTAAATAAGTAATATCCTTATTCTCTCTTCTTAATTCTGCTAATTCGATTAATAATCGATGAGAAAGTTCCAAGGCCAAAGGCATGTAATTTTCAGTTTCATCAGTTGCATAACCAAACATCATTCCTTGATCGCCAGCTCCCTGCTCTTCCTTATTCGCTTTGTCTACACCCTGATTAATATCTGGAGATTGTTCGTGAATTGCAGACAATACACCGCAAGAGCTGCCATCAAACATGTACTCGCTTTTTGTGTAACCAATTTTGTTAATTACATCTCTGGCAATCTTTTGCACATCTAAATATGTATTGGACTTTACTTCACCAGCCAAAACTACCTGTCCGGTTGTTACCAAAGTTTCACAAGCTACCTTAGAATCAGAGTCAAAAGCTAAAAAATTATCAATCAATGCATCAGAAATCTGATCCGAAACCTTATCTGGATGTCCTTCTGATACGGATTCAGAAGTAAATAAATATGACATATATATCTTTTTAAAAATTAAAAAAGAAAAAAAGCGTCTGATTGGTTGCCAAAAGAAGTAGTGAATTACTGCTTTAGCATTTTTATACTGAACTCACTTCAGTATCTCTTTTGAAAAACGTCTATCGTTAACAACGATTTAGCAAAGATTCAAAAGGTTCTGAAATATGCTTCGACAAGCTCAGCATAAAATTTCAGAACAAGAGGTTGCAATCAGTCAAATTTTTCCTCCAAACTGGCGACAAATTTAAGGGTTTATTATGAAAAAAATGGCTTAGAAGCATAATTTTTTGAAAGAGAAAAAGATCATATCATCAAATATAGAAATTACTTTTTTAGCAATCCTACCATCGTGCGTAATTCTTTATAGCCTTTCCTAAAAAGAGTTTTAATAGTATTGGAACTTCCAAGAGCCTGATTACTTGTTTGGTTTTGATTGATAACACGAATAAATTCATTGAATCCTTAGAATCAGAACCAATCACTCTCGACAATATGTCGGAAATCTACTACTGGCAATGATGACTATAATTCATTGTTTTAAATACACAATTTTATCTATCTTTAAAAACAAATTTGATCGAACCTAACACTCCGCAATAAAAGAACGATTATCCTGCTATTACTATTACAAACGTTAAAAAAAACTATAAAAAAATGATAACAAATAAATCACGATTACTTGACACATTCGAATTGGTTGAACATTTTGTCATTAATGTATTGGGAGTTGAACTTACAGAGGAGAACTATGGAATGGTTCCTAAAATAGTTGAGGCTGAATTAAATCTAGAAAATTTCGATCATCTAAATGTTACTTATAATAGTAAAGCCTATCGGAATTATTTTAGCAGAGAGGATGAACATAGATTAAACTTGAGAAAAGCAATTGTTGAAGAACTACTTGTAGAAAAAAGACTTGCTTCGGATGATGATATTCAATTAGGTAAGGGAGGAGCTGCTCCAATAAAACCTTTACGTCAAGACGGAGAAGCTTTTATTATTATTGGACTACCTGCATCTGGAAAGTCAAAGATTGCAAATCATATCGCAGATGAATTTGGCGCCTACATTTTAGACTCAGATTATGCAAAACGCAAACTCCCAGAATATGAAAAGCTTCAATTTGGTGCGACATTAGTGCATGAAGAATCTACTAATATAATTTTTGGAGAATCGAAGAAAATAGGTTTCAAATCCTTATTACAAAATTTAGAGGAATATAAAATTAACTGCGTAATCCCAAAAATAGGAAGTAAAATTGAGGGAATACTGCACTTAAATGAGTTGCTAAATCTAAATGGATACAAATGTCATATCATCTTAATTGAATTGGATAGAATAAAATCAACAAGAAGAGCATTGAAAAGATTCATGAGAACTAAAAGATATGTTCCTTTAGGATTGATTTTTGATGGCTATGCTAATGAACCTTCTTTGACCTACTATAAATTAAAATCTGATTATAGAGAAAATTTTGAATCATTCGGAATAATATCTACAGATGTCAATATTGGAGAAAGCCCCAAATTTGTTGAAGGAACAGAAAATAGTCCCGTTTTAGCATTTAAAGAAGAAAATGATGGATAAAAAAAATACTAACAGCCCAAAGAAAGTTGAAACCACTTCAAAAAGGAAGGCGAAATCAAATCTTAACAAAGGAACAGATAGCTACGACAAACAAGGAAGTGTATATGCTTATATGTATGAACGCGAAGTCACTGATCTGAAGCGCTTAAATAAATGGCATAAGGAGAACGATAAAAGTAAAAAAAACTTAGATGGAGATGTAAATGAAGTAGGGTCACAATTGGATAAGGCTAGTGCAGAGTTGCCTGAAGAGGCAAGTACAACTCAGGTGAAAACAAACGACAAAGAAATTCCAAAAATTGTGGGCTTTAAGAGAACAGATTCTGGTGTCGTGCCTGTTAAGAAAGAAAAATAAACTAAGATGTGTTGAGATACGTTAAGTTATTTAGCTTTTATTCCATCAATCATTGTGTTATGAATTGCTCTTAGAATTGTATTTTCACTTTAGCATTCGCATTATGTTATTCTTTAAAACTAATTACGGAATGTTAAGTAGAGTGTCTGGAAAGTAGATAATAACGTTTTTCTTGAAACAATATTAATTGTTAGAAAAGTCTTTTAATCTCTACTTTACTATATTCAGACGGACCTCTTTTTTAGACATTTGGTTAAGATTAAATCCGTAATATTCTAGCTATATTTTACCAAATCTCCAAAATCTCTTACAAATTTTATCAAATCGTTAAAAATTCAATTTTTCTAGCATTGCTGTATTGTCAGTCCAAATCTTTTCCTACTTTTATCCCATGATTTTAAAACAAACCAAAATAGTACCCGCAATTCCCGCACGCCGCCGTTAAGATTATAATGACAGCATTAACGAAGTATCACTATTTTTAAAATCACATTGGACACAACATTTCACATATTATTTTTTAACATCAAAAGCACCTTATCAAAGATTTCTTTGGTAAATAAGATTTATGATACTGCGTATAATGTTCAATTTGAGATGATTCCAACTCAATATTCAACATTTAGCACTCTTCCCTTGAATCGCCGTCGCCCGTAAGGGTATGTGCTAGTGTAGGAACTTAGGTGAGTCCAGTTCCATTTTCAAAACAAATATTTCAAAAACATTTTTAACTAAGTATTCAGATTTGAAAGTTTTATCACTCTGAAATTTTGCAATTAAGGAAAAGATAATGGATATCATTATTGCTAATAAATCACATGGTGTATATGCAGATATCATTTGTAATACAATTGAAGAATCTGCCAATATAAGAGGAACTGGAATAGCCAGAAGAACGCCAGAATACATTCTTCAGAGAATGGACAACGGTAATGCAGTTATTGCATTAGATGGAGATCAATTTGTAGGGTTCTGTTATATCGAAAAATGGAACCATGGAAAATTCGTGGCTAACTCGGGACTGATTGTACACCCAAACTATAGAGGAAAAGGAGTTGCCAAAATGATTAAGAAGAAGATTTTTGAGCACTCCAGAGCCAAGTTTCCAGATGCGAAAGTCTTTAGTATTACTACAGGATTACCAGTTATGAAAATGAATAGTGAACTTGGATACAAACCCGTCACTTTTTCGGAACTAACAGATGATCAAGAATTCTGGAAAGGCTGTCAGACGTGTAAGAATTATGACGTTTTGCAAAGAACCGGTCAGTCTATGTGTTTGTGTACAGGAATGTTGTATGACCCAAAATCAGAATCAAAAAGCAAAAAGAAAATCAAAGAGAACGTATTCAAAAGATGGAAGAGCATCAAACAGACTAGGTTCCTAAAAAAGAATAAAAACGAAAGGTCATAGCGGGTCGTTCCAAGAACGAAGTCGAAGGGAATGACGTGGCTATCTCTTCAAAAGAGACTTGCCAGCTGCAAGCAGGGATTGCTTTGCTTTAATTCGACAAGCTCATTACCAGCGTTCGCAATGACAGAAAAACAGAGTATGAAAAAATTAGTATTAGCATACAGTGGAGGATTAGACACATCTTATTGTGCTGTTCATTTCTCAAAAGATCTCGGATACGAAGTACATGCGGTATCGGTGAACACAGGCGGATTTACGCAAACTGAGATCAAGGAGATTGAAACCAAAGCCTACCAAATGGGCGTGAAAGCTTACAAAAATATCGATGCAATTGAAAACTATTATCAGAAGGTAGTTAAATATTTGATCTATGGAAACGTGTTAAAGAACAACACGTATCCACTATCGGTGAGTGCAGAAAGAATCATTCAAGCCATTGAGATCATCGAATATGCCAAGAAAGTCAATGCTGACTATATTGCACACGGAAGTACTGGAGCAGGAAACGACCAAGTAAGATTCGATTTGATTTTTCAAGCACTCGCCCCAGAAATAGAGATCATCACCCCGATCAGAGATCAAAAACTCACCAGACAGCAAGAAATAGAATACTTACAATCGCACGGAATCGAATTGTCATGGACTAAAGCACAATACTCTGTAAACAAAGGATTGTGGGGAACTAGTGTTGGAGGATCAGAAACCTTGACGTCGAGTAAGCCCTTGCCAGAAGAAGCATATCCTTCGCAATTAGAAAAAGAAGGAAGTGAAAAAGTCACGTTGATCTTTTCAAAAGGAGAATTGATTGCTATAAACGATTTTGAAGGATCACCTCAAGCAAATATTGAATACTTAAACTCTATTGCTTCAAAATATGCGATTGGAAGAGATATTCACGTGGGAGATACCATTGTAGGAATCAAAGGAAGAGTTGGATTTGAAGCAGCAGCAGCAAACATTATTATTAAAGCGCATCATTTGTTAGAAAAACACACACTCACCAAATGGCAATTGCAACACAAAGATTATATGGCGAATTGGTATGGGACACATTTGCACGAAGGATTGTTTCTAGATCCAGTGATGAGGGATTTGGAAGCTTTTCTAGAAAGTAGTCAGCAAAGTGTTTCAGGAGATGTTACGGTTACTTTAAAACCCTATCATTTTACATTGGATGGAATTAAGTCTAGCCATGATCTCATGAAAGCTGATTTTGGAAGTTATGGTGAAGAAAACAAAGGTTGGACCGCTGATGAAGCCAAAGGATTTATCAAGATATACGGAAACCAAACGAAAATTTATCAAAACGTGAATAGTAGAAAGAAGTAAGAATAAAGGAGAAAGAGAAGAAGGAAGGAGAAAGGAGAAAGGAGTCTTGCTTCTGAAAGCGGCTCGCACTGAGATGTCACACTGAGCTGGACAATGAGCGGAGTCGAATGGTGTTGAAGTGAAGGGGTCTTTCGTCTTAAGTCTCATTAAAACATTAAATCATTAAAAATTAATTTATTAAACATGATCACAGTAGGAATCGTAGGAGGAGCAGGTTATACAGCAGGAGAGTTGATTAGAATTCTCTTGAATCACGACCATGCGCACATTGATTTTATCTATAGTACATCCAATGCTGGAAATCCTATTAGTTTGATCCATCAAGATTTGATCGGAACCACTGATTTAATTTTCAGTGATAAAATCAATCTCGATATAGATGTCTTGTTCTTATGTCTTGGGCATGGAAATTCAACCTCATTTTTAAAAACCTATTCCTTTTCAGAGCAAACAAAAATTATTGATCTGAGTAACGATTTTAGGCTAGAAAATGATGCTGTTTTTCAAGGAAAAGAGTTTGTTTATGGATTGCCCGAATTGAACAGAAAGAAGATTAAGAAAGCACAACACATTGCAAACCCAGGCTGCTTCGCAACCGCATTGCAATTGGCTTTGTTGCCGCTAGCAGACAAAAGTTTGCTGAAAGATGATGTGCATATCAATGCCGTTACAGGTGCTACAGGTGCTGGAGTTTCTTTATCAAAAACAACACATTTTACTTGGAGAGATAACAATTTCTCTTATTACAAGCCCTTCACGCATCAGCATTTGGGAGAGATCAATCAAACCGTAAATCAGTTACAAAATGATTTTGATAACGACATCAATTTCATGCCCAACAGAGGAAACTTCTCCCGAGGAATTTATGCAACTACCTATACAAAGTTTGAAGGGACTTTAGAAGAAGCAAAGAAGATCTATCAAGAATATTATAAGAAAGAAGCATTTACGTTTGTGTCGGATGTTGAATTACATTTGAAGCAAGTGGTTAATACCAACAAATGCCTGATTTATTTGCACAAGCATGAAGATAAATTATTAATCACCAGTTGTATTGATAATTTGGTAAAAGGAGCCTCAGGTCAAGCAGTTCAGAACATGAACCTCATGTGTGACTTTGAAGAAACTGAAGGATTGAATTTAAAAGCAACGTATTTCTAATGATGAATGTTGAGTTCTAAATGTTGAATGAGTTGAGTAACTCAACATTAAAAATTTAAAACTAAAAATTATCGTATGAAAATTGCCATTATAGGAACAGGAAATTTAGGATGCTCTATTGCAAAAGGGTTGATTACAACCAATGCAATCACGTCTTTGTATTTGACCAAGAGAAATGTAGCATCCATCAAAGATTTTGAAGGATACAAAAATGTATATCTCACCACAGATAACAAAAAAGCTGTTCAGAATTCCGACATTCTCATTTTTGCTGTACAGCCAGCACATTTAGAGAAGATTTTAGAGGACATCAAAGAATTACTGACGGAGAAGCATGTTTTAATCTCCACAATTACGGGATTCTCTGTTGCAAAGATTGAAAGCACTGTAGGTCAAGATCAATTTGTGATTAGAGCCATGCCAAATACAGCGATTGCAGTTGGGAAGTCCATGACTTGTCTGTGTAGCAACGAAAAAGGTTCGGAGCGAATCAAAATCGCAGAAGCCATCTTTAATAGATTGGGAACTTCTATTGTGATTCCAGAACATTTAATGCAAGCTGCTACGGTGGTTTGTGCAAGCGGAATTGCCTTCTGGATGCGACTCATCAGAGCAACTACACAAGCTGCCATACAATTAGGATTCGACGCCAAAGAGGCACAAGAATTAGCCATGAATACCTGCGAAGGTGCTGCAAGTTTACTCATCAATACTGGAAATCATCCAGAACAGGAAATTGATAAAGTAACTACCCCCAAAGGATGTACCATTGAAGGACTCAATGAAATGGAACACAAAGGATTGAGCTCTTCGTTGATACAAGGAATGGTGGCATCCTTCAACAAAATTAACAGCATTAAAACTGACCAATTATGAGAAAAGTTAAAAGTCTAAAGATGAGGATTGGATTAATTGGTCACACTGAGCTTGTCGAAGTGCAATCAAGATTTGTAAAAACGTTCTCATTTAAAAATAATAGCTATGAGTCTATTTAATGTATACCCACTGTTCGATATCACACCTGTAAAAGGCGAAGATGTCTATGTTTACGATGAAAATGATACGAGATATTTGGATTTGTACGGAGGTCATGCAGTAATTTCAATCGGACATTCGCATCCAACTTATGTAAAGAATGTAAGTGAGCAATTATCCAACTTAGGATTCTACAGCAACTCGATTCAGAATCCATTACAATCGGAACTAGCAAAGAAACTCCAACAAGTTTCAGGGTGTAATTTTTACTCCTTGTTCTTGTGTAACAGCGGAGCAGAAGCCAATGAGAATGCACTGAAACTCGCCTCTTTCCACACTCAGAAGAAAAAAGTCATTGCTTTTACCAATGGTTTCCATGGCAGAACATCGGCGGCTGTGGCAGCAACTGACAATCCAAAAATTATTGCTCCCATCAATGCCCAGCAAGACGTGGAGTTAATTGAGTTAGGTAATCTAAAAGCGGTAGAAGCCTCCTTGCAAAAAGGAGATGTATGTGCCATTATTATTGAATGTATTCAAGGAGTTGGCGGATTGGACGAAGCTACGACTAGCTTTTATCAAGGTTTGGACAAACTTTCCAAGTTGTATGACGCTATTTTGATTGCTGATGAAGTTCAATCTGGATATGGGAGAACAGGAGATTTCTTTGCTTTTCAACATCATGAAATTGATCCTGATATCATTTCAATTGCCAAAGGAATGGGAAATGGGTTTCCCGTAGGTGGAATTTTGATCCATCCGAAATTCAAAGCTTCTTATGGATTGTTAGGAACAACCTTTGGAGGAAATCACTTGGCTTGTGCTGCATCGATTTCTGTCTTGGATGTTATGGAAGAAGAGAAATTAATGGAAAATGCACAAAAGATATCCAAATACTTCTTTGAAGAAGCCAAATCGATTCCAAAAGTGAAAAAAATCAAAGGAAGAGGGTTGATGTTAGGATTAGAATTTGATTTCCCCGTATCTGAATTGAGAAAGGCATTGATCCACAAGCATAGAATCTTTACAGGAAGCTCTAAAAACCCGAATGTTTTGAGAATCTTACCTCCATTAACGGTAAGGAAAAGTCACATCAATCAATTTATAGAAGCACTGAAGAAAGAAGTAGAAGTAATTGAGAAGAACAGAATAAAAATATTGGAAGAAAAGTAGACCAAAATTTATGTCAGTTTGAGTGTTCTGAGATGAATATCTCAGGTTGTATCGAAAACAAATAAACTCTAACACTCTACAACTTTGAACCTTTGTCACTTTGCAACTCTGAACCTAAAAAAATGAAACAGTACTTAAATATAAACGATATCACAAACATTTCTGAGACAATTCAGGAAGCTATTGAGCTCAAGAAGAATCCATATCAATTCAAAGAATTAGGATGTAACAAAACTCTGGTCATGTTGTTCTTCAACTCGAGTTTACGTACACGTCTGAGTACTGAAAAAGCAGCCAAGAATTTGGGAATGGAGGTTATGATATTGAATGTTTCCAATACGTGGAACTTGGAATTTGAGGATGGAACCATTATGAATCTAGACAAAGCTGAGCACATCAAAGAAGCAGCAAAAGTCATCTCTGAATATGCCGATGTGATTGCTGTGAGAGCTTTTCCAAGTTTACTCGACAAACAAAAGGATGAGGCTGAGTTGATATTGAAGAGTTTTCAAAAGTATGCAACCGCTCCTGTGGTGAATATGGAGAGTTCAACAGCACATCCATTACAAGCGTTGACTGATGCTTTGACAATCGAAGAGCTTAAGAAGACTCAAAAACCAAAAGTAGTTTTGTCATGGGCTCCACATCCGAAAGCCTTACCACATGCAGTGGCAAATTCATTTGTATCCATGATGAAGGAATTGGATGTCGATTTACAAATTACACATCCCGAGGGATATGAGTTAAATTCAGAGATTGTAGGCAACGTGGAAGTAAGCTATAATCAAGAAGAAGCGTTGAAAAATGCCGATTTCGTATACGTAAAAAACTGGAGTAGTTATCAAAACTACGGAAAAGTATTGTCAACAAACTCTGATTGGATGATTACTCAAGAGAAATTAGGCAAAGCTAAGTTCATGCATTGTCTGCCTGTAAGAAGAAATGTGGTAGTAGAAGATGCCGTTTTGGATAGTGAAAATTCCGTGGTCATTCAGCAAGCGGGAAATAGAACCTATGCAGCACAAGTGGTGTTGAAGAAGATATTGGAGGAAGTAAGGAGAAATGAGTAAAAGAGGTGCTTCTGCAAGCTCAGCGTGACAAACAATTTAGTGTCATTTCGAGCTGGTGGCTGAACGTGTCACCCTGAGCTTGTCGAAGATGAGTCGAAGCTAAATCCCATTAGGTTATTAAATCATTAAAAATTAAATTATTGATCCATTGAAACTAAAAGTCATAAAAATAGGCGGAAATATCATCGATGATGAAATTGCTTTGGATGCATTCTTAAAATCCTTTGCAGATATTGAAGGGCCCAAAGTTTTGGTACATGGTGGTGGAAAATTAGCAAGTCGATTGGCAGAACAAATGAAAGTTCCCGTTCAAATGATCGATGGAAGAAGAATCACAGATGCAGAAACCTTAGATATTATCACCATGGTTTATGCAGGAAAAATTAGTAAGAACATAGTCGCCAAATTGCAAGGTTACGGATGCAATGCAATAGGTTTTTCAGGAGCAGATGGCAATACAGTGATAGCGGAGAAACGTCCTGTAAAAACGATTGATTATGGTTTTGTTGGAGACATTGTAAAAGTCGATACCAAAGTTTTAAAACTTTTGTTGTCAAACGATGTCACTGTTTGTTTTTGCGCCATTTCTCACGATCAAAACGGACAGTTGTTCAATACCAATGCAGATACGATAGCATCTGAATTATCAATTGCATTGTCCAAAGATTTTAATGTAGAGTTGTCGTATTGCTTTGAAAAAAAAGGAGTGCTAAAAAGTATTGAAAATGAAGACTCAGTCATTGAGGAAATCAATTCAGAATCCTATCAAGAATTAAAGCTTGATGGTATTATTGCAGATGGAATGATTCCGAAATTAGACAATTGTTTTCATGCTTTAAAGTACGGAGTTGATAGCATACAACTAGGAAAACCTGAAATGTTGTTTCAGGAGAATTTCAAACACACAAGAATTCAAAAATAGATAAATGTCATTTCGACAGAGTGAAGAATGAACGACGAGAAATCTCACTCAGTAAATAGAACTAAAAAGATGAACATCAAAAAATTAACATCAGAAGTGATAGCATTGCTCAAGAGTTTGATTCAAACCCCGTCTTTTTCATCAGAAGAAGATGAGACAGCGTTGCTAATTGAGCAATGGTTTCAGAAGCATAATATTGAGTACAAGAGAACACAGAACAATGTTTGGGCTGTACACCCTGAATATGATGAAAACAAACCGACGTTGTTATTGAATTCTCATCATGATACAGTAAAACCGAATAGAGGTTATACCAAAGATCCGTTCAAAGCAATCGTTGAAGATGGAAAATTATATGGATTGGGAAGCAACGATGCAGGAGGTTGTTTGGTATCTTTAATTGCTGCGTTTGCCTATTTCTATCTGCAAAAAGACTTGAAATACAATCTGGTCATTGTTGCTTCTGCAGAAGAAGAAAGTAGTGGAGAAAACGGATTGAATAGTATGTTGTCCATCATTCCAAAAGTAGATGTAGCTATTGTTGGAGAGCCTACTTTAATGCACTTGGCCGTTGCAGAAAAAGGATTGGTGGTTTTTGATGCCAAAGTAAAAGGAACACCAGGACATGCAGCACATCCGAATGATGACAATGCCATTTATAATACCATTGATGTACTGAAGTGGTTTCAGGATTATACGTTTGCCAAAGTATCTGAAACTCTTGGAAAAGTGAAGATGACGGTAACACAGATCAATGCAGGTAAGCAACACAATGCAATTCCTGCCGAGGTTGATTTAGTGGTAGATGTTCGTGTAAATGATCAATATTCCAATCAGGAGATCGCAGATATTTTACAAAACGAATCGCCCTGTACTTCAATCACACCAAGAAGTTTGCGATTGAATTCCTCATCCATTCCAATGGAACACGAATTGGTGCAAGCTGGAATTGACTTAGGGAGAGAAACTTATGGATCTCCTACCTTATCGGATCAATCAGTATTGAGTTGCTCTTCGCTCAAATTAGGTCCAGGTGATAGTACAAGATCACACACGGCAGATGAATTTATTTATCTAAGAGAAATTGAGGAAGGGATTAGCATTTATATACAACTATTAGAAAAGATTTTATAAGCAGAAAGTCAAAAGTCAAAAGTCAAAAGTCAAAAGTTAAAAGTCGAAAGTCAAAAGTCGAAAGAGCAAATATATTTACGGATTGTCTTTTCTCTTTAAGCGACCTTACTACTTTCTACTAAATTTTAAGAATTAAAATTTCATACATGAAACTCTGGGACAAAGGTTATTCAATCGATCAACAGATAGAACATTTTACAGTCGGAAACGATAGAGAAGTCGATTTGCACATCGCTAAATACGATATTAAAGCATCAATAGCACATGCAAAAATGTTGCAATCTATCGGAATTCTTGATAAAGAAGAATTAACTCAATTGGAAATTGAATTGGAAGAATTGTACCATCAATGCATAGATCAAGAATTTATCATTGAAAATCAGTTTGAAGACGTCCATTCCAAGATCGAATACGAACTCACTCAAAAATTGGGCAAAGTAGGAAAGAAGATTCATACAGCTCGATCTAGGAACGATCAGGTTTTGGTGGCCATGCATTTGTATTACAAAGAGAATCTATTGGAAATCAAATCCATGATCAAAACCTTTTTCAACACCTTGTTAGATTTGGCAGAGAAATACAAAGCCAAGCTATTACCTGGTTATACGCATTTGCAAGTAGCGATGCCTTCTTCATTTGGATTGTGGCTATCGGCCTATGCAGAAACCTTAATCGATGATGTTTATTTGTTAAATGCTGCTTTGAAATCGGTAGATCAAAATCCATTAGGCTCCGCAGCGGGATACGGAAGTTCGTTTCCCATCGATAGGCAATTTACGACGAAAGAACTTGGATTCGATACCCTAAAATTCAACGTGGTCGCGGCGCAAATGAGTCGCGGAAAAAATGAGCGAACTATCTCAGCGGCCTTGGGAAGTCTTGGAAATACTTTAGCGCGATTTGCTATGGATATTTGTTTGTATATGGGGCAGAATTTCGGGTTTGTTTCTTTTCCAGATAAATTGACCACAGGAAGCAGCATCATGCCGCACAAAAAAAACCCAGATGTATTTGAGTTGATCCGAGGAAAGTGTAATAAAATTCAAGCTTTGCAAACTGAAATGATCTTAATCACCAATAATCTGCCAAGCGGTTACCACAGAGATTTTCAACTGTTAAAGGAGAACATGATCAATGCTATTGAAGGTATGAAAGAGATTCTTTCCGTTTTCAATTATAGTATTCAGCAGATGGAAGTTCGTGAGTTTGACATCAAAGACGAGAAGTACAAGTATCTGTTTACAGTAGACAATATTAACAACTTAGTGACAGAAGGAATGAGCTTCCGAGAAGCCTATCAGCAGATAGGAGCAGAAGTAGAAAAAGGGACTTATACCCCCGATATTTCTAAAAAACACGTTCACATTGGAAGTATCCATAATTTATGCTTGGATGAGATCAAAAAGAAGTTCACTTAAAAGAAAATTAAAAAAAAATGAAAAAAGATTTGGATTTTAATTTTTTATGACTGAATCTTTGTAGACGAAAAGTTCAAATACTTATTGAATATTGTTATCAAGAAAGGTTGAGGGATTAGACCCGTTGACGCCTTAGCAACCCTTGGTTCTCCTGTTACTGAACAGGATTCAAGAAGGTGCTAAATTCTACCAATAGTCCAGAACTCGATTCAGGACCTTATGGATAGATAACTCAAGAGAAATCACATGTCATGTGGTTTCTACCATTTCTTAATAACATTTTTCTTTTAAGCTCTGTATGCTGAACTGGATTCAGTATCAAGGAGATGAATTTGACTTTTAAATTTTAGTATTTAATCATTCAAATTAGAAAAATGAGCACACAAAAATTCTCAACAAACGCACTTCATGCAGGGCATGATGTATCACAAACAGGAGGAACAAGAGCCGTTCCAATCTATCAAACCACATCTTATGTGTTTAACGATTCCGATCATGCAGCGAATTTATTTTCTCTGAAAGAACTCGGATTCATTTACACGCGATTGAACAATCCAACCAATCAAATCTTACAAGAACGATTGGCTGCCTTAGAAGGCGGAATCGGAGCGGTAGTTTTTGCTTCAGGAACAGCGGCAATCTCAACAGGACTATTAACACTCTTAAAAGCTGGTGATCACATCGTAGCATCCAGTAGCTTGTACGGAGGAACCTACAACCTATTGAGTGTTACCTTACCTCGTTTAGGAATTAAAACCACTTTTGTAGATGCTTCCGAACCAGATAGCTTTGCAGAAGCGGTTCAGGAAAATACCAGAGCTTTCTTCGTGGAATCTTTAGGAAATCCAAAATTGGATGTATTGGATTTAGAAGCAATCTCCATTCATGCAAAAGCAGCCAAAGTTCCATTGATTGTAGACAATACGGTGGCAACACCCGCATTATTAAATCCAATCAAACACGGGGCTAATATTGTAATTCATTCCTTAACCAAATACATTGGCGGACAAGGAAACTCCTTAGGAGGAGCAATTATTGATGCTGGAACTTTCGATTGGTCAAGTGGTAAGTTTCCAGAGTTTACGGAACCTTCGGCTGGATATCACGGGTTGGTATATCACGAAGTGTTAGGAGCTGCTTCTTACACTTTCAAATTAATCTTAGAAGGACTGAGAGATTTTGGTGGAGCATTGAGTCCAACAAATGCTTTTCAGATCATTCAGGGATTGGAGACTTTAGATGTAAGAATTAAAAAACATTCGGAAAACGCTTTGGCATTGGCGCAATGGTTAGAGCAACAAGAAGAAGTTGCATGGGTGAATTATCCTGGATTGGCATCTAGCAAATACAAAGCTTTGTCAGATAAATACTTGCCAAAAGGACAAAGTGGTATTGTAACTTTTGGAGCTAAAGGAGGCTATGAAGCTGCCAAAAAAATCGCTGATAATTCCAAATTGTTCTCGCTACTTGCAAATATTGGAGATACAAAATCATTAATCATTCACCCTGCCAGTACTACGCATCAGCAATTGTCTGAGGAAGAACAAGCATCAGCTGGAGTGACTCAAGATTTGATTCGACTTTCGGTAGGGTTGGAAGATATCGAAGATTTAAAAGCAGATTTAATAGAAGCATTTTCAAAAATTCAAGAAGGATCCTTAGTCTAAGAAGTGATAAAGAATTTACAATACATACAAATTCAGGAGTATACAACTTCAAGTGGTTTTACCTTGTCCGATTTTCAATTGACGTATCAAGTGTTTGGATTGGAGCTAGGAACAGCTCCAGTGGTCTTGGTAAATCATGCGCTGACTGGGAATAGCAATGTCTCTGGAAAAGAAGGTTGGTGGAAAGATCTTGTAGAAGAAGGCAAAGCAATAGACACGAGAAAATTCACCATTTTATCGTTCAACATTCCAGGAAATGGTTATGACGGATTTACAATCGACAATTATAAATATTTTATAGCCAGAGATATTGCTAAAATTTTCTTGATTGGATTGAAGAAGTTAGGAATTGAAAAATTGTTTGCTCTTACAGGTGGCTCTTTGGGAGGAGGAATTGCTTGGGAAATGGCTGTGTTAAAGCCAGATATTACTGAGCATTTAATCCCAGTTGCCACCGATTGGAAATCAACGGATTGGTTGATTGCCAACTGTCAAATTCAAGAGCAATTTTTGGTGAATTCTAAGAATCCAGTGCACGATGCTAGAATGCATGCCATGTTGTGCTATCGTACTCCTGAGTCTTTCAAAGAACGATTTCAACGTTCTACCAATGAAGACTTGCAAATTTTTAATGTAGAAAGTTGGCTATTGCATCATGGAAAAAAGTTACAAGAGCGGTTCCAATTATCGGCTTATAAATTGATGAATCAATTGCTGAAAACCATTGATGTAACCCAAGGCAGAGAGGCCAATTTTAAAGTGTTGGATACGATCAAGGCAAAGATTCATATCGTGGGAGTAGATTCAGATCTGTTCTTTTCTGCTGAGGAGAATCGTGAAACGCAAAAGCAATTGGCGTTAACACATCCTCATGTAACCTATCACGAGATCAATTCTGTTCATGGGCATGATGCATTTTTAATTGAATACAAACAATTGGCAAGAATTGTTGAAAATATTTTCGGAACCTCATCGCATCAAAAAAAGCTTAAGGTTCTCAAGTTTGGAGGAAAGTCTTTGGCAAATGGAAAAGGGCTGAATCAAATGTTATCGATTGTAGAAAAGAAGGTCAGTCAAGGAGATCGATTGGCAGTCGTTGTTTCTGCCAGAGGAAATGCAACCGATGAATTGGAAGGAATGCTGGAGAAAGCAGTCAAAAATGAAGGCTTTCACGAAGAACTGAATGCATTTCGCCATTACCAAACACAAGTGGCTCCAATGATTGATTTTTCTGAGGAATTTAAACACTTAGAAAATCTATTGGAAGGAGTGAGTTTGTTAGGAGATTATAGCAATAAAGTCAAAGATCAAGTACTTGCTCAAGGAGAATTGCTTTCGATCAAAGTAGTTTCCGAATTGCTGAAAGATCGAAACATCAATGCACATGCAACCGATGCTAGGCATTTATTAAAGACCAATGAAAATTTTGGGAACGCAGAACCTATTTCTCAGATATCTAAAGAAAATGTTATCAAGCATTTTACTCGGTACAATGGATCTACAGTAAATGTTGTGTCTGGATTTATTGCTTCTAATAAACACAATGAGACGACCACTTTAGGAAGAAATGGAAGTAATTATACAGCCTCTTTGTTGGCAAATTATCTGGATGCGGAAGAGTTGCAAAACTTTACCCATGTAGATGGAATCTACACAGCGAATCCAGATTTGGTAAAGAACGCAAAAAAGATAGAAGAACTATCTTTCAGTGAAGCCAATGAACTGGCAAGTTTTGGAGCCAATATTTTACATGCCAAAACGATTATTCCTTTGCTGGAAAAGAACATTCCTTTACGAATTCTAAATACGTTCAGCCCCGACGAGTATGGAACACTCATCAAAGCCAAATCAAATTCAGACGGAATCCGATCATTGTCGATTTTAGACGATGTTGCCTTATTGAATCTTGAAGGAAGAGGCCTGTTGGGTAAAGTTGGAGTAGATGCGAGAATCTTTCGTGTTTTAGGTCAGCATAATATCAATGTGAGTATCATATCACAGGGATCTTCGGAAAGAGGAATTGGATTGGTTATTCCTGCTGATAAAGCCAATAAAGCTGTGGAGGTGTTAAGCAAAGAGTTTGAAAATGATTTCAGCTCTAGAGATATTAACAATATCGAAGTTAATCGTGAAGTAGCAGTGATTTCCATCATCGGACAGGAATTGAAAGATTTTCACAAACCTTTCAATACTTTGATCAAGAATCACATTGTTCCATTATTGTTCAACAATACAGTAACAGGGAGCAATGTAAGTTTGGTAGTGAAGAAATCACAATTGCACAAGGCGCTGAATGTGATTCATGGTGAGATTTTTGGAATTTCCAAAAAAGTGAATATTGCCATTTTTGGACATGGAACTGTGGGAGGAACTTTGATTGATCAGATTATTTCTTCCAAAGAGGAGATCGAAAAGAAAAAAGGTGTCAACCTAAATATTTTCGCGATTGCTAATTCCAGAAAAGTTTTGTTAGATGAAAATGGAATCAATCATCAATGGAAAGAGGAAATTCAAGAAAAAGGAACTACCTATAGTTTGAATGATATTTTTGAGTTTGCCAATGATCATCATTTGGGAAATTTGATTGCAGTAGACAACACAGCTAGTTTGGACTTTGTAAATCATTATTGTGGACTCATCGATGAGGGATTTGATCTAGTATCATCAAATAAAATAGCCAACACCATAGGGTTAGATTTTTATCAAAACTTACGTGTTAAGCTTCAAGAAAACAAAAAGCGATATTTATACGAGACCAACGTTGGAGCAGGATTGCCATTGATTGATACCATAAAACTATTGCATCTTTCAGGAGAGAATATTACTCGTATTCGAGGAGTTTTTTCTGGATCGCTGAGTTATTTATTCAATACATTTTCTGAAAATGAGAGAGAGTTTTCGGATGTCTTGCAAGAAGCGGTGGATCAAGGATATACAGAACCAGATCCTCGCGAAGATTTATGCGGAAATGATGTCGCTAGAAAACTGCTAATCTTGGCAAGAGAATTGGACTTGCATAATGAGTTCGAAGATGTAAAAATTCAGAATTTGATTCCAGAACATCTAAGAGAAATAGAGCTATCAGATTTCTTAAACTCATTTCATCAAATGAACGAATTGTATCAACAAACAAAAGATGAACAATTAGAGGGACATGTATTGAGGTACACAGGTGATTTGTCAGGCGATTTATCCAAAGAAGAAGGAGCGGAGTTAAAAGTTCAATTGGTCTCTGTTCCAAAGGAATCTCCCTTAGGCGCTTTGAAAGGATCTGATTCCATTTTTGAAATTTATACCGAGTCTTACGGCGAACAACCCTTAGTAATTCAAGGAGCTGGAGCTGGAGCAGCTGTAACTGCTAGAGGTGTTTTTGGAGATATTTTACGATTGATAGAGACGAATATAGAATTGTAATAAACATTAGATATTAGAACCAAGACCGATTTTCTCTTGTCTTGATTCCAAGATTGGAACATCTCATGTGAAACGATATATAGAGAACCTTTTAAACTTTTAACACTTAAACAATAATATGAGTAACCATTTTGAAACTGACGCAATACGACTGCAAACAGAACGCTCTCAATTTTCTGAGCATTCAGCACCGTTGTATTTAACCTCAAGTTTTGTTTTTGAAGATGCTGAAGATATGCGTGCTTCATTCGCTGAAGAAAAGCAACGCAATTTATACAGCCGATTTTCAAACCCGAATAATTCAGAGTTTGTCAATAAAATGATTGCTCTAGAAGGTGCAGAAGATGGCTATGCCTTTGCAACTGGGATGTCAGCAATCTTCTCAACATTTGGAGCCCTACTGAGTGCGGGTGATCATATAGTATCTTGTAGATCTGTATTTGGATCAACACATAGTTTGTTTACCAAATACTTGCCTAAATGGAACATTGAAACTAGCTACTTCAAAGCAAATGAAGCAGAAAGCTTGGAATCCTTAATCCAAGACAATACCAAGATTTTATATGTAGAAACCCCTACCAATCCTGGAGTGGATGTGTTGGATTTAGAAGTATTGGGAAAGATTGCCAAAAAGCATAATATTTTGTTCGTGGTCGACAATTGTTTCGCAACTCCTTATTTGCAAAACCCTATACAATTCGGAGCGGATTTGGTGGTGCATTCTGCAACAAAATTGATCGATGGTCAAGGGCGTGTATTAGGAGGTGTTGTGTTGGGAAAAAAAGAATTGATCAGAGAAATCTATTTGTTTTCAAGAAATACAGGACCCGCTTTGTCGCCTTTTAATGCATGGGTACTTTCTAAAAGTCTAGAAACCTTGGCAGTTCGTGTAGATCGCCATTGTGAGAACGCTTTAAAATTAGCTCAATTGTTAGAAACGCATGAGAATGTTAATTTGGTGAAATACCCATTTCTGAAATCACATCCTAAGTATGTCATTGCCAAAAAGCAAATGAAGCAAGGAGGCAATATTGTAGTATTTGAGGTGAAAGGAGGACTAGAGGCAGGAAGAAAGTTTTTGAACAAAATAAAGATGTGTTCGCTATCTGCCAATTTAGGAGATACAAGAACTATTGTAACACATCCAGCTTCTACCACACATAGTAAGTTGTCTGAAGAGGATCGATTGGAAGTAGGTATTACAGATGGACTCATTAGAGTTTCTGTTGGACTGGAAAATATAAAAGACATTATAAATGATATAAATCAGGCATTGGATAGCAACATGAAAAAAGTTTGAAAGGGAGAAGGTTTGAAAGTAAAAGAGCATTTTGATTTTGTAAAGATGGTTTCGAATTTTACTCACATTTTAGAGAAAAATTAGTTGACTTTTAAAGAGTTTTCCATTCACCGAGGTAACTTTTAGCTTTCAACTTTAAAACTTGAAACTTTAAAAGGTGTATTTTTGCGTAAGATATGCTTTCCAAAAGAACAAAATATGGACTCAAAGCGCTGACCTATATGGCAAGAAATCATAGTGAAGGTACAGTGCAAATCGCTATGATCGCTACAAGTGAAAACATTCCACATAAATTCTTAGAAAGCATACTGCTTACCTTGAAGAAAACGGGGCTCTTAGGAGCAAAAAAAGGAAAAGGTGGGGGGTATTATTTATTAAAAGAGCCTGCTGAGATGAAAATGACAGACATCATTAGAACCCTAGAAGGTCCCATAGCAATGCTACCTTGTGTAAGTCTCAATTATTATGAAAAGTGCGATGATTGTCCAGATGAAGACACCTGTTCAGTTCACAAACTTATGATTCAAGTAAGAGACAATACACTGCAAATCTTCCGTAACACAACCTTGGCCGACTTAGTCTAAAATTAACAAATTTTGAAATCTAGTACAGATATCAACCAAATGAGTTGAGAATTTGACAATTTGCAGGCACTAAAAATTGTGTATTCTCAAAAGTATATTAGATAATCGTTAAAATTTTAAAAAAGGCTTTCATATAATAAATGAAATTTTACATTTGCAACTTAAACCCTAGTAATCCTATAGGGTAATAGTATTTAAAATGATTTTAGAACAGATACTAGACAAACAAAGAAATTATAAGGAAGATCAATTATCAGAAACTCCTTCCAGAAGCATTGTCAAATCCATTAGTTGGCGACTGCTCGGAACACTGGATACATTTATCATCTCGTGGATTGTAACAGGAGAAACATCTATTGCTTTTTCGATAGGGAGTATTGAGTTAATAACCAAAATGGTATTGTATTTCTTTCATGAGAGAGTTTGGAACACTATAAAATGGGGCAAAAAATGAGCACAATAATACGTATAGAAGAAATCAACAAAGAACTGCGAGAAGCAAAACCTAACGAAATCATTCAATGGGCAATTTCCGTTGCACAAAAACCAGTGGTGACTACCAATTTTAGACCCTATGAAAGTGCAATTTTACACGCGGTCACTTTAGAAAATCAAAATATTGAGGTGATTTGGTGTGACACAGGTTATAACACACCTCAAACTTATAAACACGCAGAAGAGCTTCGAGAAAAATTGAATCTCAATATTCATCTCTACGTTCCAAAACAAACGGTAGCCCATAGAAATGTCTTTTTAGGACTGCCAAGCATTGAGGATCCTAAGCATGAAGAATTTACGCATCAAGTAAAGTTAGAGCCTTTCAAAAGAGCCATGGAAATTCATCAGCCAGATGTTTGGTTTACCAATCTTCGTAAAGGACAGACTGCCTTTAGAGATAACATCGACATTGTTTCTCAAAGCAAAGACGGTGTTTTAAAAGTCAGCCCTTTTTACTACTGGTCTGATGAGAATTTAGATACCTATTTGGAAGAACATAATCTGCCCAATGAGTTCAAATATTTTGATCCAACAAAAGTAGAAAGCAATAGAGAATGTGGATTGCATGTATAAATTGAAGATTAAATGATTAAAGATTGTAGAATTATGAAGTTGTATTTGACAAACAACCAAGAACAAAGAACTAACAACTAAATAAAATGAGTGCAAAAATCTTAAAAGTAGGAGCTTTAGAAAGTGAAGCTATTTATATATTCAGAGAAGTAGTGGCACAATTCGAAAAACCTGTGTTGTTATTTTCAGGAGGTAAAGACAGTATTACCTTAGTGCGCCTTGCTCAAAAAGCATTTTATCCTGCAAAAATTCCATTTCCATTATTACATATTGATACCGGACACAATTTTGAAGAAACGATTGAATTCCGTGATCGATTGGTTAAAGAATTGGGAGTAGAATTGATCGTTCGTAACGTTCAAGATAATATCGATAAAGGTCGAGTTCGGGAGGAGACGGGAAAATATGCAAGCAGAAACATGTTACAAACCGAGACCTTATTAGATGCAATCGAAGAATTTGGTTTTGATGCCTGTATTGGAGGAGCCAGAAGAGATGAAGAAAAAGCAAGAGCAAAAGAACGTATTTTCTCTGTTAGAGATGATTTTGGTCAATGGGATGAAAGAAATCAGCGACCAGAACTATTCGATATGCTCAACGGTAGAATCGATTTAGGTCAAAATGTTCGTGTTTTTCCAATTTCTAATTGGACAGAACTAGATGTTTGGTCATATATAGAACAAGAAAGAATAGAAATCCCATCCATTTATTTTGCGCACAAACGTCCAACCTTTATAAGAGATGGACTCATTTGGTCTGCAGCAGACGATATTGTTTACAGAGAAGAAGATGAACAGGTAGAAGAACGAATGGTTCGTTTTAGAACAGTAGGAGACATGAGTTGTACCGCAGCAGTATTGTCAACCGCAACGGACTTGGAAACCATCGTCAGTGAAATTCGCGAATCCTCTATTTCTGAACGAGGAGCCAGAATCGATGACAAGCGTTCAGAAGCAGCCATGGAAAAAAGAAAACAGCAAGGATATTTCTAAAGTAGGAAGTTAGATGTTAGAAGCCATGCCTGCGGCAGGCAGGTGAGAAGTTGTAAGAAAGAACTAAACACTAACTCCAAAGTACTAAAAACTAAGCACTAAGAACTAGAAAAAATGAAAGTAACTAAAATAGCAACAGCAGGAAGTGTAGATGATGGAAAGAGCACATTGATTGGACGCCTTTTATATGATACACATTCCTTAACCGAAGATAAATTACAGGCTATTGAAGAGAAGAGCAAACAAAGAGGTTTTGATTACTTAGACTTTTCTTTAGCAACAGATGGTTTAGTTGCAGAAAGAGAACAAGGAATTACCATTGATGTCGCACACATTTATTTTTCGACTTTAAATACGAGCTTTATTATAGCGGATACTCCAGGACATATTGAATATACTAGAAATATGGTTACTGGAGCATCCACTGCTCAAGCATCGATTGTTTTGGTAGACGCTAGAAATGGTGTTGTAGAACAAACCTATCGTCATTTTTTTATCAATAATTTATTGCGAATCAAAGACGTAGTAATCGCTGTGAATAAAATGGATTTGGTCGACTATTCTGAAGAAAAATTCAATCAAATTAAACGGGAGATTGAGTATCTAGCCTCTAAAAGCGAATACCAAAATCAAAACATCACATTCATTCCATTGTCAGCATTAAAAGGAGACAATGTAGTTCAGGCATCTGAAAACATGCCTTGGTACAAAGGAGAAACCTTATTAAATCATTTAGAGGATTTAAAATTAGAAGATGTACAAGAAGAATCTTCTACTCGTTTCCCAGTACAAACGGTGATTCGTCCAAAAACAGATGATTTCCATGATTTTAGAGGATATGCAGGAAAGGTTTATGGAGGTGATTTAGAAGTAGGCGATGAAATCTTGGTATTGCCATCAGCTACAAAATCAACAGTAAAGAAAATTCATTTTTTCAATCAAGAATATCAAACTGCAAAAAGAGGAAGTTCTGTAACGATTGAACTACAAGATGATGTAAATGTAAGTCGTGGAGATATGTTGGTAAAAACGAATGAAGAACCACAGATTGCAAAACAAGTAAAAGCGACTGTTTGTTGGATGGATAAAAAGCCACTGACATCATCATCGAGGTATTATTTAAAGCATGGAGTCAATGATGTACAAGCGAAGATTACAGAAATTTCTTCCGTGGTACGTACCGATTTTTCAGGAAAAGAACTAAGTCCATCGCAATTAGCATTAAATGAAATTGGTGAAGTTGAATTAAAGTTAAGCAAACCAATCTTCTTTGATAGCTATGAAGAAAATAAAGCAAACGGATCGTTCATTTTAATCGATTCTCAAACAAATAATACAGCTGGAGTTGGATTTATCGGCTAGCTCAAAAACAAAAAGAAATGCAAAGTTTTAGAACAGAAATAGAAAATCCAGTTGTGGAAAAAGATATTCTGGAATTGGAAAGAAAAATTAGATTATTTCAGGAAGGGAAAATAGACGAAGAACGATTCAGAAGCCTTCGTTTGGCGCGGGGAGTTTATGGACAACGCCAATTGGGAGTTCAGATGATTCGCATCAAACTGCCTTATGGGAAAGTGACCAGCGAACAATTGCATCGTATTGCAGATGTTTCTGATGAATATTCCAGAGGGCGTTTGCACATCACCACACGTCAGGATATCCAGATTCACCATGTGAGTTTGGATAGAACGCCAGAATTATGGGCACAACTAGAAAAGGACGATATCACACTAAGAGAGGCCTGTGGAAATGCTGTGCGTAATGTAACAGCTTCAGAAACTGCTGGTATTGATCCCAAGGAGCCTTTTGATGCAACGCCTTATGCACATGCCACATTTCAATTCTTTTTAAGAAATCCAATTTGTCAGGAAATGGGAAGAAAATTCAAAATCTCTTTCTCGGCTACAGACGAAGACACAGCATTGAGTTATATGCACGACTTGGGTTTTATTGCAAAGATTAAAGAAGACAACGGGGAAGCTGTTCGCGGATTTAAGGTGTTATTAGCAGGTGGATTAGGATCACAACCACGTCATGCCGACGTGATGTATGAATTCTTACCAGAAGATAAATTGATTCCAACGATTGAAGGCGTATTACGAATCTTCGATCGTCATGGTGAACGAGCAAAAAGAGCCAAAGCCCGATTGAAATTCTTAGTCAAAGATCTTGGTTTAGAAGGTTTTTTAACCTTGGTTGAAGAAGAGAAAAAAGCCTTGGCATATCAATCATATTCAATTGATGCAGCTGACTTTGAAAAGCCAATAGTTTTTGAAGAAAATCAAGCTCCTCAAGTTATAATTGACAATCAAGAAGATTTCGAATTGTGGAAAGAAACCAATGTGTTCACTCAAAAGCAAGAAGGGTTATTTGCGGTTGGTATCAAAGTGCATTTAGGTGATTTTTACACAGATAAAGCTCGTTTGTTAGCCAATCTCATAAAGAAATATGCAGCCAATGAACTGAGGTTTACCTTGCGTCAAAATATTTTAATCAGACATGTCAGAGAAGAGTTTTTACCATTCTTCTATGTTACGTTAAAGAAACTAGGATTTGCTCAGGTCGGTTACAATAGTACCTTGGATATTACTGCTTGTCCAGGTACTGATACCTGTAATTTAGGAATTTCAAGTAGTACAGGAATAGCCGCAGAATTGGAAAAAGTTTTACATGCGGAATATCCTGAATACATCAACAACAAAGATATCACCATCAAGATCAGTGGATGTATGAATGCCTGTGGACAACACAATATGGCTCATATTGGATTTCAAGGAATGACCGTAAAGTCGGAAGCATTGATTGCCCCAGCATTGCAAGTGTTATTAGGTGGAGGAGTCTTAGGAAACGGACAAGGGAGATTTGCAGATAAAGTATTAAAGGTCCCAAGCAAAAGAGGACCACAAACTTTACGATTATTGTTGAATGACTTTCAGCAAAACAGAGTAAACTCAGAAGACTTCTTGTCCTATTACGATCGAAATGGTAAGGCATATTTCTACGACCTGTTAAAACATTTATCAGATACGACAAATCTAACAGAAGACGATTTTGTGGATTGGGGACACACGAAAAAATATGTAAAAGCCATCGGAATTGGTGAATGTGCAGGAGTAGTCATCGACTTGGTGGCAACACTACTTTTTGAAAGCGAAGAAAAACTAAACAATGCCTCTGAAGCTTTGCAAGAAGGAAAATGGGCCGATAGTATTTATCATTCTTACACTGCCTTGATCAATACCGCAAAAGCGTTGTTAACCACTGAACAGTTGAAGAATAACACACAGAGTGTGATTATCAAGAATTTTGACGAACATTTTGTGTCAAAAGGATTGTTGGAATTGCCAAGCTCATTCGCAGCATTGGTCTATGAAATAAAAGAAAATGAACCATCAGAAGCATTTGCAACTAGCTATTTGCAAAGAGCCAAAGAATTTTATCAGTTGGCAGATGCATTCCGATTAAAACAGTTAAGTCATGCAAGTTAAACCGAAGTTAAGTCTGGTTGGAGCAGGTCCAGGAGATCCTGATTTGATCACAGTGAAAGGAGTCAAAACCCTGTCAAAAGCAGATGTGGTGATGTATGATGCATTGGTAAATGATGATCTCTTAAAGTATGCTCCCAATGCAAAGAAAATTTTTGTGGGTAAACGAAAAGGATACAAACGATATTCACAAGAACGGATCAATGAGCTGATTGTTGAGAACGCCTTCAATTATGGACATGTAGTCCGATTGAAAGGTGGAGACCCCTTTGTATTTGGAAGAGGATCTGAAGAGATTGAATATGCTGATAATTTTGGAATTCCTGCTGAAGTGATTGCAGGAATCACTTCAGCAGTAGCAGTTCCTAGTAAATTAGGAATTGCAGTGACGCAACGTAATATCGCCAGAAGTTTTTGGGTATTGACAGGAACAGATTCGGAAAGAAAACTGGCAAAAGATGTTGAGTTGGCAGCGCAGTCATCTGCAACCGTGGTAATATTGATGGGAATGAGCAAGCTCCCAGAAATTGTTCGATTGTTTCAGCGAGAAGGAAAAGGAGATACTCCTATTGCCATCATCCAGAATGGAACCTTGAAAAATGAGAAGCTAGGTATAGGAGTTATTAGTACCATTGAAGAGCAAGTAGAGATAAAAGAACTTTCATCGCCAGCTATCATCATTGTTGGAGAAGTAGTGAAACAGAGTTGTCAATTGAGAAGCTTTTACGAAGAGCTAACCGTGAGTCAAGAATTTCAACAAAGAACAAGAATCGCTTAGTTATGGAAAGAAATGAGCTCTATCCGATTTTTGTAAAAGTACATCAACTGCAAGTGTTGATCGTAGGTGGCGGAAATGTTGCTTTTGAAAAATTGACTTTTTTATTAAAATCAAGCCCTAATGCACAAGTGGAGTTAGTGGCACCTGAAATTCGAAAAGAGGTAAGGGAACTTGCAAAAAAACACCGAGTAGATTTAGTAGAAGAAGCCTATCATATCAATGATTTACAAGGAAAAGATTTGGTGATTGCAACAACCGATAAAACAGAAGTCAACATTCAAGTATATCAAGACTGCAAAGCACAAAATACCTTGGTAAATGTGGCTGATACGCCTCAATATTGCGATTTCTATTTGGGAGGAATTGTCACCAAGGGTAATGTGAAAATTGCCATTTCTACCAATGGAAAATCGCCTACAACCGCTAAGAGATTGCGACAGTTTTTTGAAGAAGTGATTCCAGAGGATATTAATCAGCTCGTAGAGAACCTTAACAAGTTTAGGAAAACTATTAAAGGAAATTTTGAAAAGAAAGTAGATCAATTAAATAAGTTAACAGAAACGCTAATTAATTAAGAAAACGTCATTGCGATCACGCTTTAGCGTTAGAAGCAATCTCATTTAAAAGATTACTTCGTCGTTTCACTTCTCGTAATGACAAAATATAAACGAATAAACGAAATTACTGCAAGAGCAGGGATAACAGAAAAATGATACAAACAGATATATTAATCATTGGAGCGGGACCTACGGGATTATTCACGGTTTTTGAAGCCGGATTATTGAAATTAAGATGTCACCTCATTGATGCCTTGCCACAACCAGGAGGACAATGTTCAGAGATTTACCCGAAGAAACCTATTTATGATATTCCGGCTTATCCAGAAATTTTAGCGGGCGATCTTACGGGTAAATTAATGGAACAGATCAAACAATTCGAACCTGGGTTTACCTTGGGAGAAAGAGCCGATACCATTGAAAAGCAAGATGATGGAACTTTTATTGTTACCACAAATAAAGGAACTCAACATCAAGCTCCTGTAGTTGCTATTGCAGGAGGTTTGGGAAGTTTTGAGCCAAGAAAGCCTTTGCTTTCCAACCTGGAGAAGTTTGAAGACAGTGGAGTAGAATACATCATTCGAGACCCTGAAATCTACAGAGATAAAAAAGTAGTGATCGCTGGAGGAGGAGACTCCGCCTTGGATTGGTCTATTTTCTTGACAGATGTTGCATCTGAAGTAACCTTAGTACATCGAAGAAATGAGTTTCGTGGAGCCTTAGATTCTGTAGAAAAAGTACAAGAACTGAAGAACCTAGGGAAGATCAATTTGATAACGCCAGCAGAAGTAAAAGGTTTGATTGGCAATGAGAAACTATCAGGTGTAGCAATTGAAAAGAAAGGTGAAGATGGATTCATTTTAGATACCGATCATTTCATTCCATTATTTGGATTGTCTCCAAAACTAGGTCCCATTGGAAATTGGGGATTGGAGATCGAGAAAAATGCAATCAAAGTAGATACCTATGATTATAGTACCAACATTCCTGGGATTTATGCCATTGGAGATGTGAACACGTATCCAGGAAAATTAAAGCTAATCCTTTGTGGATTTCACGAAGCAACACTAATGTGCCAAAGTGCTTACAAGAGAATTCATCCAGATAAAAAGTATGTGATGAAATACACAACTGTCGGTGGTGTAGAAGGGTTTGACGGAACCAAAAAGCAAGCACCTAAAGCAGTGGTAAAAGCGATTAGTTAGGTTTGTTAGTTGTTCACTTCGACTACGCTCAGTGTAAAAGTTGTTGGGTGTTGAGTGTCATGCTGAGCTTGTCGAAGCATCAAAAATTAACAGAAAACGAATAATTGTTAAGCACGTAAGAAGTATAAAATAAATAGACCAAGGAAAAGATGGACATCACATTAAAAATAACAGACAGAGAAGGTGTTTTGCACGAAGTTTTGGCTCCTACAGACATGGCAATGAATCTGATGGAGGTAATTCGCTCTTATGAACTTGCTCCAGAAGGAACTATTGGAATTTGTGGAGGAATGGCTATGTGCGCTTCCTGTCAATGTTATGTGAACTCGGAACACGAATTGCCTGAGATGACGGATGATGAAGACCTGATGTTGTCCGAAGCATTTTATGTAGAGGATAACAGTCGATTAGGATGTCAAATCCCCATTAAAAAAGAACTAAACGGATTAGAAATTGAACTAGCTCCAGAATCCTAAGAAATGAGCTTTGCCAACTATAAAATAGCATTAAAAGATTCCGTAGAAGAGTTTACAAAGAAACTTTTCTATGCACTATTTGATGAAGATTATTGTGAACAAAATAAAAGTCGCATCGAGCAACTTTTTATTGAAATCACTGAAACTCTGGCGATAGAAAATAGAGAAGAACTTTGGGGAGTGTACCAAGGAACATTTAAGGAAATTCGTCAGAAATTAGACTTAGATGCCATAGCCTTTGAGAGGTATGATCCAGCCGCAAAAAGTTTGGAAGAAATTTATTTAGCCTATCCAGGATTTCATGCAATAGCCGTGTATCGGTTGACTCACGAACTGTATAAATTGAGAGTGACAACATTGCCAAGAATGATGAGTGAATATGCACATGGACTTACAGGAACTGATATTCACCCTGGAGCAAAAATAGGCGCATCATTTTTTATAGATCATGCCACTGGAATTGTGATTGGAGAAACCACAGTCATTAAAAATCATGTAAAAATATACCAAGGAGTAACACTGGGGGGAATCCAAGTGAAAAAGAGCTTAGCAGATGTAAAACGACACCCTACAATTGAAGACAATGTTACCCTATATGCAAATGCAACTGTATTGGGGGGTAATGTCACAATTGGTAAGAATAGCATCATTGGAGCTAATGTGAGTATTACCGAATCGGTACAGGAGGGCTCTTTAATTATAAATGAATCTGGAAATAAAGTATTAACAAGGAACAGATGAAGACGAAAAGTATTATAGATTTTGTTGGAAACACCCCATTGATTGAGGTACAAAATATCTTCAACAAAGAAGGAGTAAAACTACTATTAAAGTTAGAAGGAAACAACCCGGGAGGAAGTGTAAAAGATAGGGCTGCCTATAACATGATTTCTGAAGCAATCAAAAGAAGAAATATCAAAAAAGGAGATACTTTAGTTGAAGCTACAAGTGGAAATACTGGGATTGCACTAGCTTTAATGGCCAAGGTTTTAGGAGTAAATATGATCTTAATATTACCAGAAAACTCCACAGAAGAAAGAATCAAAACCATGAGATCTTATGGGGCTGAAGTGATTCTCACTCCCAAAGAATTAGGAATGGAAGGATCTAGAGATCTTGCTTTAGAGTTGAAATACAAAAAAGGATATTTCAGATTGAATCAATTTGACAACCTCGATAACTCCAATGCACACTATAAAACAACGGGACCAGAAATATGGAGAGATACCGAAGGAGAAGTGACTCATTTTGTATCATCTATGGGAACCACAGGAACCATTATGGGAGTTTCAGATTATTTGAAAGAGCAAAACAAAGACGTAACCATTGTAGGAGTACAACCTGATTCAAATTCGAAAATTCCAGGGATTCGAAAGTGGACATCAGAGTATATGCCAGCTATTTTTAAGTCAAAAAAAGTAGACGAAATCATTGAAGTTACAGAAGATCAGGCAAGGGAAATGACACGAAAACTAGCAAGGGAGGAAGGAATCTTTGCAGGAATGAGTAGCGGAGGAGCGTTGCATGCAGCATTGCAAGTAGCTGAAAGAATTGACAAAGGAGTTGTGGTTTCTATTGTCTGCGATCGAGGAGATCGCTATTTGTCTTCAAATCTTTTCGAAGAGTAAACTAACTCGATGTAAGTACACGAGGTATTTATAAGAACTACTTTTTTAATTTAAAGGCAAGCCGTGGGATATTACATTTCTTTAATGGTGTCAGTAAATCTCATAGGAAAACTATGTAGAATAGAAAATAATGCGTTTCTTTGTACTATAGTTCATTAATTTATAATGTTATCAAGAAAGGTGGAGGGATTGGACCCTGAGAAACCTTAGCAACCCTTGGCAATTCTGTCTTAAAAACAGAATCTGAGAAGGTGCTAAATTCTACCCTAAGTCCTGAATTCATTTCAGGATCTAACGGAGAGATAACGGAAAGAAATCACTTCTCTTTTCCTGATAACATTTTAAATATTTATCAGGAATGTCAAACATTTATCAAGAAATACAAAAACGAATTTTAGTGTTGGATGGTGCCATGGGAACCATGCTGCAACAGTATAAATTTACAGAAGAAGATTTTCGTGGAGAGCGGTTCAAGGACTATCCCACACTCCTGAAAGGAAACAACGATTTGTTGTCCATCACACAGCCTGAAGCGGTTAAAGAAGTTCACAGAAAGTATTTTGAAGCGGGAGCGGATATAGTACAAACAAATACATTTTCTGGTACTACCATTGCCATGGCAGACTATCAAATGGAAGGTTTGGTCAGCGAACTGAATTTTCAATCTGCTAAAATCGCACGAGAAGTAGCGGATGAAATAACAACAAAAGAACCACATAAACCTCGATTTGTAGCAGGCTCTATGGGACCAACAAACAGAACCGCTAGCATGTCTCCAGATGTGAATGATCCTGGATATCGGGCTGTTACTTTTGATGAATTGAGAATCGCCTACAAAGAACAAGCAGAAGCCTTAGTAGATGGAGGAGTTGATATGTTACTCGTAGAAACCATCTTTGATACCTTGAATGCCAAAGCAGCTTTGTTTGCGATTGAAGAGGTGAAAGAGGAGAGAAATATTGATATTCCCATCATGGTTTCTGGAACCATTACGGATGCATCTGGGAGAACCCTTTCAGGGCAGACAGCAGAAGCCTTTTTGATTTCTGTTTCTCATATTCCATTGTTGAGTGTCGGATTTAATTGTGCTTTAGGAGCCAATTTGATGCAGCCCCATTTAGAAGCGATTGCTTCCAAAACCGATTTTGCTGTTTCTGCTTATCCGAACGCTGGGTTGCCCAATGCTTTTGGTGAGTATGATGAGACTCCTGAAGAAATGAGGTCACAGATTGAGGAGTATTTAAAAAAGAGTTTAGTCAATATCGTCGGAGGTTGTTGTGGAACCACTCCCGAGTATATTAGTGAAATGGCAAAAGCAGTCGCTAAATACAATCCTAGACCTTGTTGTAATGCAACAAAAGATTCATGAAAAATTCTCCAAGACATATGCGGTTATCAGGGCTAGAACCCTTAATTATTACTCCTGAAAGTAATTTTATCAATGTAGGGGAGCGAACCAATGTTGCAGGCTCTCGTAAGTTCTTACGCTTGATCAAAGAAGAGCAATTCGATGAAGCGCTAGCTATTGCGAGACATCAAGTAGATGGAGGAGCACAGATTCTAGATGTGAACATGGATGATGGATTGATCGATGGAAAAGAAGCCATGGTTCGCTTTCTAAATTTGATTGCTGCCGAACCTGATATTTGTAAGATTCCTATGATGATCGACAGTTCTAAATGGGAAATCATCGAAGCAGGATTGCAAGTTGTTCAAGGAAAAAGTGTCGTCAATTCCATTTCCTTGAAGGAAGGAGAAGAAAAGTTTATCTGGGAGGCCACTCAGATCAAGCGATATGGAGCTGCTGTGATCATTATGGCATTTGATGAAGTAGGTCAGGCCGATAATTATCAGAGACGTATTGAAATTGCAGAAAGATCCTATAAAATATTAGTGGAGACTGTCAAGTTCCCCCCTGAGGATATCATTTTCGATTTGAATATTTTTCCAGTAGCTACTGGTATGGAAGAGCATCGCAAAAACGCAACCGATTTTATCGAAGCAACGCGATGGGTACGAGAAAATTTGCCGCATGTAAGTGTTAGTGGAGGAGTGAGTAATGTTTCTTTTTCCTTCCGTGGGAACAATGTGGTTCGTGAAGCCATGCATTCTGTGTTCTTGTATTATGCTATTCAAGCAGGAATGAATATGGGGATTGTAAATCCAGCCATGTTGGAAGTTTATGATGACATTCCCAAAGACCTACTAGAGCACGTAGAAGATGTCATCTTAGACAGAAGAGACGATGCTACAGAAAGACTGTTAGAATTTGCAGAAACCGTAAAAGGGAAAAAGAAAGTAGATGACGGAAAAGCATTGGAATGGAGAAGCCAGCCATTACAAGAGCGAATCACGCATTCTTTAGTCAAGGGAATTGATGCTTTTATAGAAGAAGATGCTGAAGAAGCAAGACAAAGTGTTGAACGACCTTTACAAGTGATAGAAGGACATTTGATGAACGGAATGAATGTAGTAGGAGATTTGTTCGGAAGCGGAAAAATGTTCTTGCCTCAAGTTGTGAAGTCAGCACGAGTGATGAAGAAAGCAGTTGCCTATTTAAATCCATTTATTGAAGCTGAAAAAAGTGAAGAACAAAAAGCGCTGGGAAAAATTCTCATGGCCACTGTAAAAGGTGATGTCCATGATATTGGTAAAAATATCGTATCGGTAGTCTTAGGATGTAACAATTACGAGATTGTAGATTTAGGTGTGATGGTGCCGCCAGAAAAAATTATTGAAACTGCTAAAGAAGAAAATGTAGATGCCATTGGATTGAGTGGTCTGATTACACCATCTTTGGATGAAATGGTGTATTTGGCCAAAGAAATGGAGCGTCAGAATTTTGATGTTCCCTTATTGATTGGAGGAGCAACAACATCCAAAGCACACACCGCAGTGAAGATCGATACTCAATACAAGAATGCTGTGGTGCATGTCAATGATGCATCTAGAGCAGTGACAGTAGTGGGAGATTTGCTCAATAAAAATACCAAACACGAGTATGTTGCCAAGCTCAAAAAAGACTATGAAGAATTTCGTGATAAGTTCTTAAAACGAGGAAAAACCAAAGCTTATATTTCTCTTGAAGAAGCTAGAGCACGTAAATTTCAAATAGATTGGAATGCTGCTGCTATTGTAAAACCTAATGAATTAGGCATTCAAAAGTTAGAGCAATTGAGTTTGAAAGAACTGGTGCCATTTTTCGATTGGAGCCCTTTCTTCAGAAGCTGGGATTTGCATGGTAAATTCCCGAATATATTGGAAGATGAAGTAGTAGGAGAGCAAGCCACACAATTGTATGAAGATGCGCAAAATATGTTGCAGGAAATCATTGCGAAGCAGCTACTAAAGCCTAAAGCGATTTTCGGCTTGTTTGAAGCCAATACGATCAACGATGATGATATTTTGGTGAGCAAAAAAGGAAAAGCAGTGGCCACTTTTAGAACCTTACGTCAGCAGCTCAAGAAACGAGAAGGGAAACCTAGTTTTGCATTGGCCGATTTTATCGCTCCCAAAGAAACCGAAAAACAAGATTACATAGGGACATTTTGTACCAGTATTTTTGGTGCCGATGAGTTGGCGAATCAGTACAAGGAACAACAAGACGATTACAACGCCATCATGGCGCAGGCCTTGGCAGACCGTTTTGCAGAAGCCTTTGCTGAATATTTGCACCAGCGAGTTCGAACTCAGCACTGGGGCTATGCTTCGTCAGAAAACTTAACCAACGAAGAATTGATCAAAGAAGATTACAAAGGAATCCGACCAGCACCAGGATATCCTGCCTGTCCAGATCATTTAGAAAAAGATACGATATGGCAATTGTTGGATGTGGAAAATCAGATTGGAGTAAAACTTACAGAGTCCAAAGCCATGTGGCCAGCGGCATCCGTTTCTGGTTATTATTTTGCGAATTCAGAAGCGAAGTATTTTGGATTGGGAAAAATCACTGATGATCAGGTAAGAAGTTTTGCTAACAGAAAGGAGATCGAATTAAAAACCGCTAGAAAATGGTTGCATCCATCCATAGCAGATCAGTAAGTCGCTTTAGGGATTGAAATGACATCCTTTTGTTGTTAGTTCGAGTTTGCGTTAGCAAGTATCGAGAACTAACAAGAGATAAAATGAAAGATTGCTACAGAAAATGGAAACATTTTCTTCGCAATGACAGAAACAAAAAAAGATATAGAAATACTGATATAAAATCAGCACAAGCAAGTCAGCATAAATATGAAAGTAACCGAACATATCAAACAAGCAAAGGGTAAAACCTTATTTTCATTCGAAATCATTCCGCCTAAAAAAGGAAATAGCATTCAAGAATTGTATCGGAATATCGATCCTTTGATGGAATTTAACCCTCCCTTTATCGATGTAACCACTTCAAGAGAAGAGTACGTATACATAGAAAAAGGTGGATTGCTCGATCGTAAAATTACCCGTATGCGCCCGGGGACTGTGGGGATTTGCGCAGCCATCAAACACAAGTATGATGTAGATACTGTACCGCATGTATTGTGTGGTGGATTTACCAAAGAAGAGACTGAATACTTGTTGGTGGACTGTCATTATTTAGGAATTCAGAATGTGATGGCTTTACGAGGTGATGCGATGAAGCATCAAAACTATTTTGAAGCTACCAAAGGGGGGCATCAATATGCCAAAGGATTGGTAGAGCAAATTCAGAATTTGAATCAAGGAAAATATTTACACGATGTGATGGAAGCCGATGGTTGCTCTGATTTCTGTATCGGAGTGGCGGGATACCCTGAAAAGCACATCGAATCTCCTTCTTTAAAATCAGATTTAAAGCGCTTAAGAGAAAAGGTAGATGCTGGAGCCGATTATGTGGTGACACAAATGTTTTTTGACAATCAGAAGTATTTTGAATTTGTAGAAGCAGCCAAAGACATGGGGATTGATGTACCGATTATTCCAGGAATCAAGCCTATTGCCATTGCAAAACACTTACAGTTGCTCCCACAAGTTTTCAAAATTGATTTGCCAGAAGACCTGATTACTGCGGTTGAAGGCTGTAAAACCAATAAAGAAGTGCGACAAGTAGGTGTAGAATGGTGTATTCAGCAAAGTAAAGAGCTCATTGATTATGGGGTGCCTGTTTTGCATTACTATTCTATGGGAAAATCTTCCAATGTACAACAAATTGCTTCGGCGATATTTTAAGGAGAAGTCATTGCGAGGTCAGTCCTGAACTTTTATAGTGAGCTTGTCGAAATATGTTTTAGGAATTGAGACAAAGCAATCTCAAAAACTGAATAACCAACCTTCTGATAAATCCTCCCATTTAGAATTTTCTTGATTGATGAGTTGTTCTTTTTTCATTCTGCTTCCAGATTTGATTTGTTTCTCTCTTTGAATTGCTTCAACAGGATTAGAAAATACTTCATAGTAGACTAACTTGCTGCAATTATATTTATTTGTGAAACCTCCGTAGACTTTGGTTTTATGTTGATACATTCTCTTTTCCAAATTTGAGGTAATACCAGTGTAAATAACTGTATTGTTTTTATTGGTTAATAGATACACGGAATATTGTTTCATACTTAGCAATTTTGAATAAATCTAATAAATATTTTTATTAAGTGTCATTACGAGGCTTGTCCCAAACTTGATTTGGGAACATGACGAAGTAATCTCAAGATTAGGTGCTTAGCATTAATGAGATTCCTTCTCACGCTAAAGCATGATCGGAATGACATTTACTGGATTGTAAGGATAGATTCACTCGATAGACTCATAGTGAAAAGTAATTTTTTTCACCCAGAAAAGGTGAAATATTTATGTACTTTTGTACCATTATAATTTGAATTAATTAGAAAACATAAAATCATGGCATTAGAAATTACGGATGCAACTTTTGAAGATGTAGTATTAAAGTCAGAAAAGCCCGTATTGGTTGACTTTTGGGCTGCTTGGTGTGGACCTTGCCGTATGGTAGGACCGATTATTGATGAGATTCACAGTGATTACGAAGGAAAAGCAGTAGTAGGAAAAGTAGATGTAGACTCAAACCAAGAGTTTGCTGCAAAGTATGGTGTAAGAAACATTCCTACTGTATTGTTGTTCAAAGGTGGAGAAGTGATACACAGACAAGTTGGAGTTGCTCCTAAAGCTGTGTATACAGGAAAAATTGATGAGTCTTTATAAGTTTAAAGATTAACAAAATTGAAACAGAAAAGGTTTGGCTACGGTCAAACCTTTTTTTATTTTCGGTTCTTATGATGGATCTTTCTCAAGTACAAATTTCAGAAATTAAAAATCTAAACTTGTCAGCGCGACAAGTAGTAGAAGGATTCATTACGGGAATGCACAAAAGCCCTTTCCATGGTTTCTCGGTTGAGTTTTCGGAACACAAACTCTACAACAAAGGAGAAAGTACTCGCCATATCGATTGGAAACTTTTTGCCAAAACAGAGAAACTTTACACCAAGAAGTACGAAGAAGAGACCAATTTGCGCTGTCATATCATCATAGACAATTCAGCGTCCATGCATTACCCTGTGGTCAAAATGCAAACATTAGACAATCTGAACAAAATTGGATTTTCTGCGGTAGCAGCCGCTTGTTTGATGGAAATGCTCAAAAGACAGCGAGATGCGGTAGGCCTGAGTATTTATTCCGATTCTTATGAATATTACGCCCCTGAAAAGGGGAGTGATCGTCATCGGAAAATGGTCTTACATCAACTAGAAAATCTGTTGAGTTCTCCTTCTATAAAAGCGACAGAAACCTACCAATATTTGCACGAGATCGCTGAGAAGATTCACCGTCGTTCTTTGATTTTTGTATTTACCGATATGTGGCAATCCAACAAGCACGAAGAAGAGTTGTTTGAAGCATTACGTCATTTAAAATACAACAAGCACGAGGTGGTCTTGTTTCACACTTTCGATGGCAAAACTGAGTTGAATTTTGACTTCGACAATGCGCCTAAAAAGTTTGTGGATGTAGAAACAGGTGAAGAGGTAAACTTGTACAGTGAAAACATCCAACAACACTACAAAGAATTGGTGGAAAAGTATTTTACTGAACTTCGTAACAAATGTTTGCAATACAAAATCGACTATGTTCCTGTAGACATCCAAGTAGGTTTTGATCAGGTCTTAACGAGTTATTTTTTAAGCCGACAAAAGATGTTGTAAATTGGTTGTTGGTTGTTGGTTGTTGGTTGTTGGTTGTTGGTTGTTGGTTCGAGTTCCGTCCAAATTACAATCTTTCCAAGCTGTCCATTTTTAGCTTCACTTTGACAAGTTTATGAAAGTTATTAATTGTTACTTGTGTCATTTCGAAATGAGATTCCTAGAATCGATTGAGAAATCTTTCTCTCATAGGTCATTGCAAAGAAAATGTTTCCATTTTCTGTGGCAATCTCAATTTTTTTGTCAATTTGAATCTGGCTTGTCGCCAGCCTGCCAGCTAGGCAGGATATACAGGCTTGTCGAAGTGAAGACAAAATGAAGAGAGGGAAAATTTATCTCAGTTAAGAAGCTTTATTTTCTTTTTTCCATTGATGAAAACCCTTCGACTTATTTCGACATGCTCAATACAAGTCGCTCAAGGTTCAACGAAGTAAATAATTCTTCCGCTACATGAAATCAAACAGCTTTTGATCTTTTTACCCCTACTGCTTCCTTGATTTTTAAGCTTTCTCTCATAGGTCATTAATAAATTGCCTTAATCGCTTGTTCTTTTACGCAGTTTAATGAGATTTGTCGTGAAGAATTTTCGAAGCCTTGGAGAAAATTTAGACAAATTAAATGGTTAGAGACAGCTCGCATAGCTGACTCAAAAAACCTCGTAAAAGTCTCCTTTTTTTGATTCGTTTTTTTGGAGAAGCAAAAAAATGAAGTGATAAGCTTATATAGAAAGAACTAATAGAAATTAGCTTCTATAAAAGAGACAATAGTAATAGGGGTTTAGATTATTTTTTAAAACGAAAAACAAACAATAAAAATTTATTTTTCCTTTGCGGAAACAAAAAACTCCTTTATATTTGCACCCGCCTTCGGAGATAAACTCCTTCGGCGGGTTTACTCGCCAGATAAAAGAGTAATTTCTTTGGCACGCCTAGAGCAACGGTTTGGTAGTTCAGCTGGTTAGAATACATGCCTGTCACGCATGGGGTCGCGGGTTCGAGTCCCGTCCAGACCGCGAAAACCTTCTCAGAAATGAGAAGGTTTTTTCATTTTTTGAGTCGTCCTAAAATAGGTTGACCGATTAATTTATAAAATTACTACTTATAGTTGAATCCTTCAAAGCTAGCTTTGAAGGATTTTTTGTTTTCCATT
>JANQMD010000043.1 GCA_028280265.1 Flavobacteriaceae bacterium | reverse complement strand
ATTGGGGATTGGGGATTGGGGATTGGGGATTGGGGATTGGGGATTGGGGATTGGGGATTGGGGATTGGGGATTGGGGATTGGGGATTGGGGATTAAAGTTCGAAAATATATTGACGAGACAAAACATTCTTTCTCACTTATAAAGATTATTGAATTATTTGATCATTAGATTATTGGAAAATTTTCAAGCCATACAACTTATCTCTTAGCCACTTTAAAGCTTTGAAACTTTCTACTTTACAACTTTGGACTTTTTCATTTTGAAACTTTCCAACTCCAAAAAATAGTAGGATTCTCAATTAATGGTTAATTTTGCCAATTGAAATGGAAAAACAAAAAAAGACATACATTTTAGGAATTGAATCATCCTGCGATGATACAAGTGCTGCTGTTATTTGTGATGGAAAGGTATTGAGTAATGTGATTGCCAATCAAGATGTACATGCCAAATATGGAGGTGTGGTACCAGAATTAGCTTCGAGAGCGCACCAGCAAAATATTGTACCTGTAGTTCAGCAAGCTATAGAAAGGGCGGGCATTCAAAAAGAAGATTTGGATGCCATTTCCTTTACCAAAGGACCAGGTCTCATGGGGTCTCTGTTGGTGGGTACTTCTTTTGCCAAATCACTTTCGCTGGGATTAGAGATCCCTCTGATTGATGTAAATCATATGCAAGCACATGTATTGGCGCATTTTATTCAAGAGGAAGACGCAAAAATCCCTCCTTTTCCTTTTATCTGTTTGACGATTAGTGGAGGGCATACGCAGATTGTAAAACTGAACAATCATTTCGATATCGAAATTTTAGGAGAGACTATTGACGATGCAGTTGGAGAAGCTTTCGATAAGTCAGCAAAAATTTTAGGCTTGCCTTATCCAGGCGGTCCGTTAGTAGACAAGTATGCGCAACAGGGAAATCCAAAAGCATTTCAGTTCAGCAAACCTAAAGTTGGGGATTTGGATTTTAGCTTTAGTGGATTAAAAACTGGGATTTTGTATTTCATTCAAAGAAATGTAAAGGAGAATCCAAACTTCATTCAAGAAAATTTATACAATATCTGCGCATCCATTCAGCATACCATTGTTGAAATTTTGATGGATAAATTAAAAAATGCAGCCAAGCAAACAGGCATTCAACATATTGCTATTGCTGGAGGAGTTTCTGCCAACTCAGAAATTAGAAAGCGTTTGCAACAAGCAGAAAAGCATTGGGGATGGACCACCTATATCCCTAAATTTCAATACACCACAGACAATGCTGCTATGATTGCCATTACAGGGTATCTAAAGTATTTAGAAAGCAATTTCTCTAAGATTTCTGTAAAAGCAGAAGCTCGACTAAAAGTTACTGAGTAACATTAATCGAGCTCCATTTATTTTTGAAGTATTCTTACTCTGGCTGAGGAGTTTTCATCGTAGTTTTAATTGTACAACCAATGGCTCTGGTGTATGTTTTTGAAGGTTTCTTTCCTGCAAGCAAAGCATCAATAACATCTTCTGCATACCTTTCCGTAACCTCTGAAGGTCTTCTTGAATTGTTATCGATTGCTCCGATATACTCAACAATGTTCTTTCCACCTTTCTTCTGTAAAATATACACATGAGGTGTTCTCGTAGCTCCGTAAACAGGATATACAGTTTGTCCTTCATCAAATAGATATGGGAAAGTGAATCCTTTCTCTTGGGCTCTCAATTTCATAGATTTCATATCATCTCCAATTGCAGCAGCAGGATCGTTTGGATTGATTGCAATCACTGGATACCCTTTAGATTTGTATTTCTTATCCAATGCAATGATTCTATCTTCGTAAGCGACAGAATAAGGACAAGTGTTACAGGTGAACACAACGATAAATCCTTTGGCATCTTTAAAATCTGCTAAAGAAACCATGGTTCCATCTACATTCTCTAATTTAAAATCCATAGCAGCATCTCCTACCTTGTAACCTCCTTTTGTTGAAGAAACAGTAAATGCCGTTGCAACAACAAAAACTGCTACTACAAGAAGTGTCTTGATTGTTTTCATCTGTTTTGTTTTTAAGTTGTTAAATTATTTTAGAGTATTACTCAATGAAAGGCTTTACAGCACTTTCCAGTTCATTATAATCGAATGATTTCTCGTAAAACTCTCGTTTGTTTTTATTAAAAATTAAAGTGGCAGGAAGCGCTCCCGACCATTTATCGCTGATATCTCCTATCCAAAATTGTTCATTAGGATCATCTAAAAGAAGTACTTTGGATTGGATATTATTTTTATCTACAAAAGGCAAAAGCTTTTTCTCCTTTTTATCAGGGAAATCCAAACTAACCAAAATCACCTCCACATTCTTATCTGCGTATTCTTTGTTCATTTTCTCAAAATACGGAAGCTCTTTTACACAAGGTGCACACCAAGTAGCCCAGAAATTAATTATATAAGTCTTATTATCTTCTTTATTTAAAATAGGTTTTAACTCTTGATAGCTAAGTGAAGGGATGTCTTCCTGCTCTTTTTGGCAAGAAAAAAGCAAGAAACTAATCAGTAGTAATAAACTCAATTTTCTCATGAGTGATAAAAGTACAAAATATCGCTACTTTTCAATTTACAATTAACGAAACCTTAACAACCAATTCAATGTTCAATAAACAATGATCATTGTTCACTGTTTATTGTTTATTGTTTATTGTTTATTGATCATCAAAATTGTTTTATCCGAAAAGTTCGTTCAAAACTTTCGCCAATCGAATTCCTCCTTTTTGTAATTGAGATTTCACTGTGGAAAAATGGTCATACATATATCTATAACTCAAATTTTCCTCCTTCTTAGCAGAAGCATATACTTTTGTAGTAAGAACACGTGTTTCATTCACCCAATCCACAATACCCCCTTGTTGAAGAGCTTTTACTTTGTTCTTGGACAGCTTATTTAAGTTTGAAGATAATTCTGAATAACTCATCCCATAACTATCAAGCATTTTAGAGTCCCATACTGAGTGTAAGTTTGTATTTCTTCGAAACCACTGAACTCTAATTGCATTTCCTCCTCTATCTTCTGCTCTTCCAACATGCAATGGTTGATGTAAGTCTCCAATGAGATGAACCAATAGTTTAAGATAATGGATTTTATCTTTTTTACTTGAATTTGGGTCTAAAATAATCTTCTTGCATTCTTGGATTCCTGTGACTAAATCTCCTTTAGGGTTTTTCTTGGAAGTTTCATAGGTTTCTCCGTCCTTGAAATTTACATAATGCCATGGCTTATGTTTGTCATAAGCTCTATCCGATTTTATATCATCTGCATAGGTAGATATCATGGCAAGTCCTTCTCCATTCAACAGCTTATTTAAATTTCTTTTTGCTCTTTTGGTAAGGTAATGATATGCAATTTCTCCAACGACTCTATGTCCCGTTTGTCCCCATATTAACTCTTTGTCATTTGCATAAACAATAGAACTTACTAGCAAAAAAAGGATAATGACTTTAGATTTCATGATTCTTATTTAGATTTTAAACTGCGCTAAGTTAAAAAATATGTTGACGAGAAATTTGGAAATATCAAAAAATATTTTATATCTTTATGATATCATTTTAATATCATTTTAAATTAACTGAATATATGGAAGCAGAGAAAATTATAAAACCCGCCAATGGATACCTGATGTTAGCAATATTTTTAATCCTATTTTTTGGTAGTATTGCTGGCACTATTAAATACGAAGAACCTTTATTTGGTATTACCATTTTTATTTCTATTGTGATGCTTTTTGGCTTTATACTTGTAAACCCAAATACTTCTAAGGTTGTATTGCTTTTTGGTAAGTATGTAGGTACCATCAAAAAAAACGGATTGTATTGGGCCAATCCTTTTTACACAAAGAAGAAGATTTCTTTGAGAGCTAGCAACTTTGATAGTGAGAGGTTAAAAGTAAACGATAAACTTGGGAACCCAGTAATGATTAGTACCATCTTAGTATGGAGAGTCACCAATACTTTTAAGGCCGCTTTTGATGTTGATAATTATGAAAACTTTGTTCGAGTTCAAACCGATGCTGCTGTGAGAAAACTGGCAAGCATGTATCCGTATGATAATTTTGCAGATGAAGGTCATGAGGAAGACATTACACTACGCTCTAGCGTGAATGAAGTAAGTGAGGCACTTGAAAAAGAACTAGAAGAGCGTTTGGCTATTGCTGGAATTGAAGTATTAGAAGCTAGAATTGGATATTTAGCCTATGCTCAAGAAATAGCGAATGCCATGTTAAAAAGGCAGCAAGCTACCGCTATTGTTGCTGCAAGGCATAAGATTGTGGAGGGAGCAGTAAGCATGGTTGAAATGGCTCTTGAAGAGTTAAACAAAAAAGATATTGTTGAGTTGGATGAGGAGAGAAAAGCTGCCATGGTGAGCAATTTAATGGTAATCTTATGTGGTGATAAAGAGGCTTCACCTGTTCTAAATACCGGAACACTTAATCATTAGAAGTAATGAGTAATGAGTAATGAGTAATGAGTAATGAGTAATGAGTAATGAGTAATGAGTAATGAGTAATGAGTAATGAGTAATGAGTAATGAGTAATGAAAGTTCAAAAATAGATTTACAATACTCAATGATTTAATAAAATAATGAAGTAATAAGACAATGAATTAATGATAGAATGATTTAATTAGGTCAATGTGAAAATCTTTGAATAACAAAATATATTTACAAATCTGTCATTACGATCACGTTTGGCGCGAGAAGTAATCTCATTAATACAAGCTCAAATCAAACAGATTGCTTCGGCTAAAGCCTCGCAATGACCAACAAAAACTAACACCTAACACCTAACACCTAACACCTAACACCTAACACCTAACACCTAACACCTAACACCTAACAAATGAAAGAATACAAAGCATTAATCCCTAAATTAGGACTTAGAAATAGAATTCAAAATCTAGAAGATCTTCTCAATCAATACGCTAGAGAAGGTTGGCAATACAAACAGATCACTTCTGGAGGAGTATTGGTTTTAGAGCGAGATAAAAACAGATAACCATGAGAATTTTTAAAGAAGAGCAACGGTTTACACAACCACTTATAATCGTTATTTTAATCATGAGTGCTACTGTTGTTGTTGGACTTACAACTAAAGAATATCTCAGTGAGGGAAGTAATATGAGTTCAACAGAACTACTTACTGTAATTGGAACTTTCTTAGCTTTTACGTTACCTATTTTCTTCTTTAAATTAATTACCAGAGTGGATGAAAAAGGAATTCACTATCGTTTTGTTCCTTTTCATGGAAAATATAGAACCATCTCTTGGAAAGACATTAAAACTGCCTATGTACGAAAATATGACGCCATTACAGAGTATGGAGGTTGGGGCTTAAAAGGTTTCTTAAGCAAGAAAGGTAGAGCCATTAATGTAAAGGGAAACATTGGTATTCAGTTAGAATTGAAAAACTCCAAACTTCTCTTAATTGGAACTCAAAAAGAATATGAAGTAAAAAAAGTGTTAGAAACCTATCAATCAAAATTACAGCATGAAGGATAAAATAACTTTTGAGAATACAGACTACATTGTGTTAGCAATTAATTTCTCATTAATTCTAGCTTCATGCTTGTATGTCATTGTTAACTATTCAGATTTACCAGAAACCATCCCCTCCCATTTCAATCATTTGGGAGAGGTAGACGGCTATCAAAATAAAAGTATACTTTGGATTTTATTAGCACTTTTTACTTCATTGAACATAGGAGTGTTTTTTCTAGCTAGAAAGACTTCCTTTCACAACGCGCAATTGAGAACAAAGTTGGCTAACTATCGATCTCTGTCTGTCATGATGCCATTTTTAAGCTGTATTCAATTTGTAATCGTATATTCTATGATTGAAACTGCTAAAGGTACATTTCAATTTTCAAAATGGATATTACCTTTCATCATCACATTAACAGTATTATCACTTAGTGTTATGTTTACTATCATATATAAAAACAAAAAATAATGGTACGAATTTTTATTTTTATCGCACTTTACCTTTTCAGCATAGTAATCTCTTTTGCTCAAATACAATCTTCTGAGATACTTATTAAAAACGGTATCATCGAATTACCCGGCACACTCACTTGTTCTGATTCAGCAAAAGACTTAATTATATGGATTCACGGATCTGGAAATATCGACAGAAATGGAAATCAAGCTTCCTTAGTCAAGGCAAATTATATTCAACAGTTTAAAGATGAAATCATAAAACACGATATTGCATTTTTCAGCTACGATAAGAGGACTTCAAATGCAATGAACATGGCACTTTCTAAAAATGATACACTTGTTTTTGATGACTATGTTGCCGATGCTGAAAAAGTGGTTTCTTATTTCAAAGAAAAGAAGCAATTTGATCGTATTATACTCATAGGTCATAGTCAAGGTTCTTTGGTATCCATGCTCATTTCAAAAAATGCTGATAAACTAGTCTCTCTTGCTGGTTTAGGAGAACGCGTTGACAGAGCTTTGATTCGTCAACTATCAAAACAAAACAAGCAATTCGGGCAAATAGCAGAACAATATTTTAAAGAACTCGAAGAAAAAGGAAGCATTAAGGAAGTGAGTCCTTTCCTGATGAGTGTTTTTGCAGAACAAAATCAACCTTTTCTTAAAAATTGGATGAAGTACGACCCTATTAAAGAGATAAAGAAAGTTACAATTCCCGTATTGATTATTAACGGAACAAGCGATTCTCAAGTAAGAGTCGAAGATGCCAAAGCATTACTTAAATCGAAGTCAGATGCACGTCTTGTCGTCATAGATTCAATGAATCATTTGCTAAAAATTGTTAAGAATCGAACGGAAGACATGAATGCATATGTAAAGCCAGATTTTCCATTATCAGAAAAGCTAATCAAAGAGATCGTAACTTTTGTAAAAGAGTAATTATGGCCAAGAAAAAGGCGTTTGCCCTAAGATTGAACGAAGACATGTTAAAAGCCATAGAAAAATGGGCTTCCGACGAATTTCGATCCACCAATGGTCAAATCGAATGGATGCTTATGCAGTCTCTTAAAGAAGCAAAAAGAGAACCCAAACAAAAAGACGAGTCATGAACTCGTCTTTCTTTTTTATATTTAGTTCTCAATTAAAAGTTTATGGCAAAAAATATAGAAGACAAATCAGCAAAGAAAATCCATTGGACCTCTGAAAAAGTAATGAGTATTTCCGCATTGTTTGTGAGTGCCATTTCTTTATTTGCTTTGTTTTACCAATTGAATCTGGCTAGAGAAGAAAATGAGCTCATCAGAAAACAACAAAGTGCAAGTGTTCTTCCTCATTTAAGTCAATGGTTTAGTAATACTTCCAAGGGTTACAAGGTTATTTTTGGAAACAAAGGTGTTGGCCCAGCTTTTATAAAAGAAGTGAAACTAGAATTAAAAGATACCACTTTTTACAATACAGATGATTTGTTTGACTACATGGGGCAAGAAATCTTTAGTAAAGACAGTATTGAGATTCACGCGTCGACAAGTACGTTTAAAGAAGGCTATGTATTACCTGCCAACGAAAACATTGAAGTAATCGTTCTGAAAAAGCCTAAGCACATTCGGCTTTTCAATCAATTTCTAGAGCTTGTAGAGTTGGATTATACCATTACCTATGCAGATGTTTATGGACGTAAGTGGATTTTAAGCAATGTAGATGACGATATCGTTTACCCAATTCCTGTAAATTAATTTGCAGAAAAATTTCATTGATAGTTTTAGAAAAATCATTTCGCTTCATTCGCAGATAATAGCTATATGAATATTGTTTTTAGCTGTGGCTTTAAGATTTCTTTAAGATTTTTTCCTTTTTTTAACTTGTACCTTTAGAAACTTTTAACAACTAAACCTTTCAATATGAGAAAATTCTTTACCTCATTATTTTTATTAGTATCTCTAGCATTGTTCCCTCAGGAATTTTCGATGGACTTGGTTAAAAACATGAAGCCAAGAAACATTGGACCTGGAGGGATGAGTGGTCGTGTAACTTCCATTGATGTTTTAGAGTCAAATACAGACATTATGTATGTTGGTACTGCCTCAGGTGGATTATGGAAATCTACTTCTGGTGGAATCAAATGGGAACCTATCTTCGACAAAGAAGTTACTGCTTCTATCGGAGCTGTAGCCATCCAACAATCCAATCCTAGCGTCATCTGGGTAGGAACTGGAGAAGGTAATCCTCGTAACAGCTTAAATGGTGGTTACGGAATCTATAAATCCCTAGATGGTGGAAAATCATGGAAACCTATGGGATTAGAAAAAACAAGACATATCCATAGAATTATTGTTGATCCTACGAATCCTAATGTTGTTTATGTAGGTGCTATTGGATCTCCTTGGGGAGAACACAAAGAGAGAGGAGTTTACAAAACAACAGATGGAGGAAAAACATGGAAGCAAATTCTCTTTAACAACATCAAAACTGGAGCTGCAGATTTAGTCATGGATCCTTCGAATCCCAACAAATTAATTGCAGCTATGTGGGAGCACAAACGTGATCCTTGGTTTTTTAAATCTGGAGGAAAAGGAAGTGGCTTATACATCACCCATGACGGTGGTGAAAACTGGAAAAAAGTAACCGATAAAGATGGCTTCCCGAAAGGAGATTTGGGTAGAATTGGAGTTGCTATTTCTAGAAGCAATCCCAATGTTGTGTATGCTTTAGTAGAAGCAAAGAAAAATGCACTTTACAAAAGTGAGGATGGCGGTTTTAAATGGAAAAAAGTGAGTGATAAAAGAGGGATTGGTAACAGACCTTTTTATTACTCAGAAATTTATGTAGATCCTCAGAATGAAAACAGATTGTACACCATCTTTACCTATGTAAATGTATCTGATGATGGAGGAAAAAGTTTCCGTCAATTGATGCCTGCTTATGGGGTTTCTAATGGAGTTCACCCAGATCATCATGCTTGGTGGATTCATCCAAAGGACGGTTCTTTTATGATCGATGGAAATGATGGAGGAATGAACATTACGCATGACAAGGGAAAAACTTGGCGTTTTATTGGAAACTTACCTGTCGCTCAATTTTATCACATCAATGTTGACAATGAGTATCCTTATAATGTGTATGGAGGAATGCAAGACAATGGTTCTTGGAGAGGTCCAGCTTACGTATGGAAAGCACAAGGAATCCGAAATTCTTACTGGCAAGAGATCAGTTTTGGTGATGGTTTCGATGTAGTTCCTGATAAAGACGATTCTAGATTTGGATGGTCTATGAGTCAGCAAGGGTTTGTAAGTCGTTACGATTATTTGACGGGCAACAACTATACGGTTCGTCCAACTCATCCAGACCCTAAGGTAAAGTTGCGTTTTAACTGGAATGCAGCAATCAATATAGATCCATTTAACAATAGTACCATATACTTTGGTAGTCAATTCGTTCATAAATCCACAGACAAAGGTCTTACATGGACTGTGATTTCTCCAGATTTAACAACCAACGATAAGGAGAAGCAAAAGCAATCTGAAAGTGGTGGTTTAACGATGGATGCTACTGGAGCAGAAAATCACACAACTATTTTGGTGATAGAGCCTTCACCCGTAGAACAAAACATGATGTGGGTAGGAACGGACGACGGACAAATCCATTACACACAAAATGGAGGAACCACTTGGAACAACGTGAGTAACAATCTTCCTGGTTTACCAGCAAATAGTTGGATTGCACAAATCAAAGCATCGAACAAAAACAAAGGAGAAGCTTTATTAATTGCAAACGACTACAGAAGATTCAACTATACTCCTTATGCATACAGAACCAAAGATTATGGAAAAACATGGACTCGTATTGTAGATGAGAACGATGTAGAGAGTTACACATTAAGTATTGTTGAGGATCCAGAAAATGCCAACTTATTATTCTTAGGTACTGATGATGGACTCTATGTTTCTTTAGACGCTGGAAACAAATGGATTAAATGGACGGCTGGTTTCCCAACAGTATCTACAAAAGATCTTGTCATTCATCCAAGAGAGCACGATTTAGTGATTGGAACTTTCGGAAGAGCTGCATGGGTATTGGATGATATTCGCCCGCTAAGAGCCATGGCTAGTGGTAATGTACTAAAGAAAAACCTTCAATTATTTAACCCACCAACAGCATATCAAGCTGCTTATCAGCAACCAACCGGAAGCCGATTTGGGGCTGATGCGATGTATCATGGTGAAAACAGAGGGTACGGAGCTCAAATAGCTTATTATATCAACAGACCTGCTGCCAAAAAGAAAGAAGAACCAGCTAAGAAAGGCAAAAAGAAAAGAAGAGGTAAAAAGAAGAAAAAAGAAGAAGCGCCTAAAACTGTAAAGAAAGAGGCTCCAAAAGTAAAATGGGATTCTATTAAGCTTGAAATTTACGACGGAACTCGTCTAATTAGAACACTCAAAAGAAAAGCTCCTAAGAAAAATGGAGTTCATAAAATGACTTGGTTCTTGAGAGAAAAAGGTGTCGATAGACCTTCTAGAAGAATCAGTACAAGAAGAAGAGGAGAGCCCGGAGGAGTCGGTGTAAAACCAGGAACCTATAAATTGAAAATGTACTTTGGAGATCAAACTTCTGAATCTTCCATTAAGGTTGAATTTGATCCTAGATTAAAAATGTCTACTGCCGCTATCAATGAAATTTATGATGCTGCTAAAGACATGGAAAAAGATCAAAAAATAGCAGCAAATGTGGTAAAACAATTGGTAGAAAGTAAAAACATTGCCAATGGCTTCAAATCAAAGTTATCCAAAGAAGACAAAAAGAAATACAAAGATCAAATCAAAGCATCTGGTGCAATTTCAAAGGAGATTGATAAATTAATTGCAATTTTCTTAGGGAAGGTAGATAGACGCCAAGGAATTACAAGAAATCCAGAAGTGACCATTTTGCAACGCTTCGGAGTCGCTTCAAGATATGTGAATTCGAGGTATGGAAACTTGACTGCAACAGAAAGGCAATTGATCAAACAATACAAAGACGCTATGAATGATGCAGTGAAAAAAGTAAATGATTTCTTCGATAAAGATTGGAAAGAATACAAAACCAAAGTTGAAAACATTACGATTTCACCTTTTAAAGAGATCAAAAAATTCTAAGTAGAAAAGCGGAGCAATGCTCCGCTTTTTTTATGCTCTCTATTTTCTTACTTTAGCGAAAATCAATTTCAAATGAGTATCACCGAAATCAATAGTAATATTCCATTATTCCCAAATGATACCATCATTTTTGGAGTTTTATGTGTTACACTTGCAGCTATTTTTTATACTTCAAAACTACGTTCTTTCACTAAGTTCTATAAGATTGTTCCTACATTACTTTTGTGTTATTTTTTACCTTCGGTTTTGACTTCCCTTGGCATTATTGCTGATAAGTGGATTGATGTATCGGCTGCTATTACTCATTTGCAAAGTATTCACGGAAATCTTGGAGCCATCAGCACTCTTCAAGAATTAAAGGATTATATAGTAGCCAATAACTTAAGTGATTCCGAATACTCACAATTTATAGGAAGCAGTAAACTCTATTATATTTCATCTCGATTTTTACTGCCTGCATCGCTCATATTTTTAACGCTAAGCATTGATTTAAAAGGAGTCATGAAACTAGGCTCTAAAGCATTAATTATGTTTTTTACTGCGACCATCGGAGTTTTAATAGGCGGACCTTTGGCAATTTTATTTTTTAAATATGTTTCACCAGATATTTTAACCTCAGTAGAGGGAACTGAATTATGGAAAGGGTTGTCTACTGTTGCAGGAAGTTGGATTGGTGGCGGAGCCAATCAATTGGCCATGAAGGAACAATGGGAAGTTGGCGATAGCTTGTTTAGCATTATGGTAGTAGTAGATGTTTTGGTTGCAGAAGTATGGATGGCTTTCTTGTTATTGGGAGTTGCTAAGTCTGACGCTCTGGATAGATTTTTCAAAGCAGATAACTCTTCTATAAAGGCGCTTCAAAATAAAATGGAAAAATTCACATTGGAAACGGCGAGAATTCCCTCTTTCAATGATTTGATTATACTTTTAGGAATTGGTTTTGGATTCACTTCCCTGAGCCATTTCTTCGGAGATAATTTGAGCTCATTTGTAAAAGAATACATTCCTTCTCTTGTTGATTTTGGACTAGGTAGTGCGTTCTTTTGGTTAATTATTTTAGCGACTACTTTTGGTATTGTTTTATCTTTTACAAAAGTTAGAAACTATGAAGGAGCTGGCGCAAGTAAAATAGGCACCATATTCATTTACATTTTGGTTGCCTCTATAGGAATGAAAATGAATCTAAATGCTATCATTGACAATTTAAGTTTATTTGCAATTGGGCTCGTATGGATGGTTATTCATGTAGGTTTACTATTCCTAGTGGCTAAATTGATCAAAGCACCTTATTTTTTCCTCGCAGTTGGGTCCAAAGCTAACATTGGAGGTGCTGCTTCTGCGCCAGTTGTTGCAGGTGCATTTCACCCATCACTAGCACCTGTGGGAGTTCTATTAGCCGTGCTTGGGTATGCTCTTGGTACGTATGGAGCTTTTGCATGTGCTTTGTTAATGAAATGGGTAAGTTAAATCGATTCTTTTTAGCATCTTTGCAGCCGTAAATATATTTGAATCATGAAGAGAGTTGTTTTACTAGGCGTATTATTAGCCTTTTTTGCGTGTTCTGAGTCAAAAAAACAAGGAAACATGGTCGTAACTGGTCAAATCAAAGGATTAAAAAAAGCGACATTATACCTACAAAAAATGAAAGATACTGTAATGGTATCTGTCGACTCTATAGCTCTTTTAGGGGATGATCATTTTACTCTCAGTGATAATTTAGACTCCCCACAAATGTACCGACTCTATTTTGATGCTAAGACTGAAAAGAAAGAGATTCTGTTCTTTGGGGAAGAAGGCCAAATTACTATTGAAGATGATTTGAATAGATTGGGAGTAAATACGAAAGTAGAAGGTTCTGAAAATCAAAAAAGATTTAATGAATATAAAAAAATGACTACGAAGTTTCAGAACAAACAGCTCGATTTGGTCAAAGAAAACTTTGATGCACAAAAAAGAAATGATGCCAAAACATCCGATTCACTGAGGCTACTCTCAGAAAAAACTTTGAAACGTAGGTATTTATTCTCAGCAAACTTTGCTTTGAGAAATTCTGACTACGAGGTAGCTCCATACATTGCATTGACCGACCTTGTGGATGCGAACATAAAAATCTTAGATACTATTCACACTTCTTTGAGTGAAAAAGTAAAAAAATCCTTCTACGGAAAGAAGCTAGACAAGTTCATTTCTGACATCAAAAAGTCAGAAAATTAACACTCTTTTTTTCTTCTTTTTTGCTTAACTACGTACTAAATACGTGTTGTTTTTTCTATAAAAAACGGTTTTACCCGTTAAATTATTCTAATCAAACTTATTCGATTATGTTGTAAATATTCATTTTTAAGCTTATTAATTTGACATAAATTCAAATGAATATGCTTTTCATTAACAAATATTCATTTTCTTAACACTCATCAAAATACGCATTGATACGTATAGTATAACTAAGTTTGCATACTATTTTTGCACTGTTGTTTTACCGAACCTAGTCAAACTAAACAACATTAGTATTATCACCCCACTCATCCCTTAATCAAAAAAAAGAATAACAATAACACGTAGCTATTAAATATTTATGAGTGCGTCAAAATTTTTGATTACAATGATTTCTGTAGGTTCCAAGAAGTTTTTTTCTCAAACATTACTCCTCTTCATTTGTCTTTTTTCTATCAGTGTATTTTCACAAAAAATCACATATTCTGGAAATGGTTTCACAGAAAATGCAGATAATATTGGTAATGTCTCAGGAACTTTGAGAGTTCATCTAACTGGAGATAGTTTTAACCACAAAGATTTGACTAGCCATGTTACAATAGGAAATATTCCAAATGGTTTAACTCCCAAACTTACACGTGGTTATTCTTTTGGCAATTACACTGCCAATAATCAACCAAATAGCTTAAAAAATAAATCTTTTTCACAAGTAGTATACGGTAACGGTAATTTTGTTGCTGTGGCCAAAAACTTAATTATTACTTCAACCAATGGTACAAATTGGACATCTGTTAATATCGATAAAGTAGTATCTAAAGTTAATTGGAGATCTATTACTTATGGAGCAAATGGTTTTGTTGCTATAGGAAACCGTGGAGAAAGAGCCGTTTTTATTCAATCTACAGACGGAAATAACTGGCGAGTAAGATATTCTAATTCAGATGGAGAGTTTTGGAAATCAATTGCTTATGGAGCAGGTAAATATGTTGTTCTTTCAAGAGAAGAAAACTACATAGCTACTTCAACAGACGGTATTCGTTGGAATTTAGCTGAACATAATAATATTGACAACTACAACTGGACATCTATTACTTATGGAGCAAATGGTTTTGTTGCAGTATCAAAAAATAGTGATGGAGCAATTTTATACTCTAAAGATGGAAACAATTGGGGAATCGCTTATCAGAATCTAAACAGAAATTTATCTTCTGTTGCTTATGGAAATGGAATGTATGTAGCTGTTTCTGATAGATCTAATACAATTATAAGATCTTCAGATGGGAGAAAGTGGAGCAAATCAGAAAACAAAGAGCAGAGCATAAAGTCTAGTAAGTGGGGAGCTATTACATATTTTGAGAATCATTTTTTTATCATTGGAACTAGCACAGCATTTTCTACCGATGGAATTAACTGGAAAAGTGCTGGAAACCTTCCAAACAAAAACTGGAATGCTACCGTGGCTTATGGAAATGGAAAAATCGTTTCCTTGAGCAAGAAAAAAGGAGTACAGAACTTTGTAACTGTTGGTAACTTTTTTAAGTATGCTGATTTAAGTTTTCAAGGTAAAGCTATTAAAAATGATATTATCGATAATGTTAGCAATCTCACATTTAACTTTTCTAACTCGGCATTTGTGGGTAACAATGCTGGCAGTATTTCTGGAGCTACAGGGCCAGCATCTAGTAACATAGGAATTACTTTTAAAGATCCTGAAACCTTCACCTTCACGGGTTCTACAGGTGATGCATGGAATAATACCAACAACTGGAATAATAAAAAAATTCCACAAGCAAACTCTAGAGTGGTTATTCCTGCAAATAAGAATGTTAAAATTTCGAACTCAAAAATAGTTTGTTCAGAATTCATTGCTCATGCAACCTCATCTGTTGTTATTGAAAAAACAGGAAGTTTAATAATTGATAGAAGCTTTAATAACAGTAGCAATTCTTTTGTTATCGAATCAGATAGCGACAGTAGTGGGGTTATTTATTTAAAGGGCAACTCCAGTGGAAGCCAAAAAGTCACTTATATTAAAAGAGGATGTCCAACAAGAAAGTGGTTTGCTATTTCTTCTCCTGTTAGTGGTCAAAAAATTGTAGACTTTATCGCAAATAATAAGATATCTCCTCTTTATGGTGGTGCTTATTATGCGCTGATAAAAATGGTCAATGGAAATTGGGTTTACTACACTCCTAGCAATATTGATCCTAACGAAGAATTTGTAATGGGGCAAAGTTACTTTGTAGCTATTTTGAATGATACAATTACTTTCAAAGGAAATCTTATAGCAATTGATACACAAGTAAACATCGATTCAGACAAGTGGAATTTGATTGGAAATCCATTTACAGCATATATTTCTGCTAACAAGCAAGGAGCTGATAATTTTATGGGGGATAACTCTAGTAAATTTAAACCACTTCATCACGCTATATATGTATGGAATGTAAAGCAACAAAAATACGTTGCTTACAATTACCTTAGCCCTGATCTTAAAATTGAACCAGCAGGTAGTTTTTTCATTCGTACTAACACCAACTCAAGAAACTTTTTATTCAAGAAAGGGCTTCGCTCAGATAGTAAGAATACTGCTTCGAGAATAACAAAAAGAAATCCAGCGTCTAAAATTGATCTCTTTTTAACTTCAAATAAGTCTAACGTTTCCGTCAAAACTACTATTGAATACCGTTCTCAATCTAGTAAGGGTATCGATGAGAAATTTGATGTTGCTAATTATAAAGCAAATACTTTAGATGTATTTACTTTATTTGCTGAAGGAAAAGATAAGACAGAGCTAACCATACAATCGTTACCAGAAGCGAACCTAAAGGATGTTATTGTACCTGTTGGTGTAAAAGCCAAAGCTTCTGAAAGCATTACATTTTCAGCTTCAATTTTAAACATCCCTAATTCTTTAGATATCTATTTAGAAGACAAAGTAGAAGGTGTTATGATTAACCTTAGTAAAGGTAAGAAACACACGGTTACTTTTTTGAAAGACGTTGATGGTGGTGGACGCTTTTACATTCACACAAAAAACAATGCTAATAGATTTACAGGAACTGTAAATACTTTGTGGAATGTAGCTGGAAACTGGTCAGATAATAAAATTCCAAACGCATCAAGCAATGTACAGATTCCTAACGGACAAATTGTAACTATTGAAAATGATGCAGCTGCACTTAATTTACACGTAGAAAAAGGTGCATCACTTACCATTCGTAATGGAAAATCTTTAGTTGTTGATTCAAAATTTGTTAATGATAGTGATCTAGTAGCCTTGGAATCAAATTTAAATTCATCTGCTACTTTATATGTAGAAGGAGTAGCATCTGGTAATGGAAAAGTTACCTATACCAAAGGTGAGTTAAAAGCAAAAAAATGGTATCTATTAGCCGTGCCAGTTTCTGGTTTAAAAATTATTGATTTTATTAACGACAACCCTCATATTCTAAAGAATGGAGATAAAACAAAATATGCAATAGCTACGTATGATAATAATAACTGGAAGTATTATCAAGTAGGCAAAATTGATCCTAATGAGGAGTTTATCCCAGGAATAGGTTATTCTATGGCAAGCGCTATTGATGGAGGTTTTAAGTTCAAGGGTCAAGTTATTAGCAAAACCGTTTCTTCAAAGGTAAAACCTAACCAATGGCAATTGATTGGAAACCCTTACACAAGTAATATTTCTGGTAATCAAAACAATGCAAAAAACTTTTTGAAGCAAAACGAAGGTAAGTTAGAAAACATGCGTTCATCAGTTTATATGTGGAGCATTGAACAAGGTAAATATGTAGCTTATAACTATTCACAGCAAAAACACCTTATAATTCCTCCTGGACAGGCATTTTTTATAAAAACCTCTTCCAGTGCTCAAAATTTTCAGTTAGTAAAAGAAACCCGATTGAAAAGTAAGGCAACTAAATTTTATCACAGAAGTACGCAAACTTCTATTCCTACTATTCAGATTTCTGTAGAAAATAGTTCAAAGCAAAATAGCAATATTGTTAATACTCGTATTGAATATAGAGACAATGCTAATACAGGAATTGACAACACACTTGATGTGCTAAACTATGGAAAAACTAAGTTTGACGTATATACTAAGTTTACTGAAAATAAAGATGCAAACGATGATAAGTACAATTTAACTGTACAATCTTTATCTACTTCTGACTACGATAAAGTAATTCCTTTAGGAATAGTAGTTGAGCAGGGAGAGACGATCACTTTTTCTTCTAACACAATAAACTTTTCAAATGAATATGATGTATTCTTAGAAGATAAGAAGCTTGGAACTATGACTAAACTGAGTGAAAAAGATGCAACCTATCAAGTTGATTTTACTGAAGCAGTGAATGGAGCTGGTCGTTTTTATATCCATACAACTAAAGCATCTGTTTTATCTACGGAGGATCAGACCATCTCTACTGAGCTCGTAAATATTTATTCATACAACAACACATTACACATTAAAGGAATTCAAAATCCTTACAAAGTAGTTGTCTACAATATTAACGGAAAACAAGTATTCGCAGAGGCTTTATCTAGCTCACAGAATACAATTCAAATGCCAAGTACACTTTCTAAAGGAATGTATATCGTAAATGTAATTTCTGAAGGAATCAAAAAGACTAGCAAAATAATTCTTTAAAAAAAAAGAGCATCAAATATATCATATATCTGATGCTCTTTTCTAATTGCTATTTTTTATCCATTAAAACCTATTATCACCATCTAACAAGTCTCCTATCCCACCTAAAACACTTCCTTCTCCTCTACCACCTCTTCCTGTTTGCGGTGCCATTGCCAATACTCTTCCTGCCAAACGGCTAAAGGGTAACGATTGAATATATACAGTACCAGGACCTTTTAGAGTTGCGAAGAACAGTCCTTCTCCTCCAAAAATGGTATTCTTAATACCACCTACAAACTCAATATCATAATCGACCTCCTGAGTAAAACCAACAATGCACCCTGTATCTACTTTTAAAACTTCTCCTGCTTGCAGTTCTTTTTTTGCCATGGTTCCACCTGCATGCACAAATGCCATTCCATCTCCCTCCATCTTTTGCATAATAAATCCTTCACCTCCAAACAAACCTCTTCCTAATTTTCTGGAAAATTCTATTCCAATGGAAACACCTTTCGCTGCGCATAAAAAAGCATCTTTCTGGCAAATAAATCTACCTCCAACCTCACTTAAATCAATAGGAATAATTTTACCTGGATAAGGTGATGAAAAAGACACTTTCTTCTTTCCAAATCCTTGATTTGTAAACACAGTCATAAACAAACTTTCTCCTGTTAACAATCTCTTACCTGCTGAAAAAAGTTTTCCTAAAATCCCTTTGTCTTGATTCGATCCATCTCCAAAAATAGTGTTCATCTGAATCTGATCATTCATCATCATAAAGCTTCCAGATTCAGCAACAACACCTTCTTGTGGGTCCAACTCAATCTCTACATATTGCATTTCTTCACCATAAATATGGTAATCTATTTCGTGTGCATTCATTATTTTTTGTATTATTTATATCAATAAGATGATCAAAACCATCATTTGTTACATCTATTTTTTCATTTAGATGCTCTACTTAAATTCAAAGTTAAAGACTCAGGCTTCTTCATTAAATACTTCAAGCTTGACCACCAACACTTCTACCTCTCCAGTTTTTTAGAAGCATCAATAGTACAAGTTCCCGAATCTTCATTATAACATTCAAAACGAATTCTATCTATAGCCTTCTTCGTAAAACTATCCTCCGATAAGCATCTTTTTTTCTGTGGTAAAGTCGTTTACTTCTATTTTGTAGATGTAAACTCCTGTTTGCAATTTTTTCGTGTCCAAATTCACAGTATAAACCCCAAACTTTTTGTGTTCGTCAACCAAAGTAGAAATCAATTGACCATTAATATTGTATAGAGTTATTCTCACATTGCCAGCTTTTTTAAGTCCATATTGAATCACTGTAATTCCTTTGGAGGGATTTGGGTTGTTCTGCTCTAAAGAATAAATTTGATTTAAGTTGTTTTCTCCAACCAATGATCCACCCAATCGAAAGAAATTTATGCCCCCCGCGTTTGTGAGTCCGTTGGTATCTTTGTATGGAGAGCCTACAACTATATTTTCATCATTAATGGTTACATGGGTTCCAAACTGATCGTAGGCATTGATAAAATCAGCAGAGAGTTTTACACTAGAAGACACCGCTGTTCCTCCTCCAAACAACGTTTGGTAAAAATAGACTCTTCCTGCATTCAGATTTGTATTATCATTCGTTCTACTGGCTCCAACAAACAAAGCTCCACGTCTATTGACAGAAACAGAGATGCCAAAATGATCGTTGTGATCTGTTTCTGGCTCCACCAATTTTAATCCTTGCTGCCACCCAGAAGGCTTTTCTATAAAGAAATAGACACCACCTCTCTTCTTATTCCCTTCTAGAATCCCAGGTGCTCCAATGAACAAAATTCCAGGAAATACATCTCCGACAGGTTTTACTTTCATTTCAGGCACATAAGTCATACTATACCCAAACAAATCACTTGTAGATCCCTTAGAATCGAACAACTTCGCTTGCTCCGTCCAAACGCCTTCTTTCTTCTTAAAAATGTACACAGCACCTGAACGGTCTGCAGCGCCATCAGCATTGTATGCACCTATAGCTAAGTAGTTATCACTAAGCAACTTCACATGGTACCCAAAATAATCGTTTTTTGCACTACTTACTGAAAATATTTTTTGTTGTTCTGTCCATACATTACGGGTTCTTGTGTATAAATAAGCCACCCCAGATTTTGCTACTGGACCGTCTCCATTATAAGCTCCTATTACGATCGTATTTCCTAAAATATGGACAGACTGACCAAATCGTTTTCCAATCCCTGCATCTGAGGCTTTTATTTTTGCCGACTGCACCCACTTTTCCTTCAAGTAATCGTAGTCGTATACATAAGCCGCTCCAGAAAAAAGCGCACTCTCATGATCTCCAATAGCCGTAATTACTGCCGTATTTCCATCAATTGATACACTGATTCCAAAGTTTCCCAGTTCGGAAGCATCTGTTGGCAAAATTTCTTGAAATCTCTTCCATTGTCCATCTGTAAGTCGATAAAAAGTAACTCCTCCAGCACTTTTCTTCCCTGCATTGTCTTTCTGAGGTGAAGCAACGACCGCCCAACCTCCAGAGATAGCCGTAGAAATTCCTGTCAACGCATTTTTAACTGGGGTAAATTTATCGTGAGGAACTAATTCTTGAGTAAAAACTGATGATGTTCCTAACACAAAACAAAACACACTGATATAGTTGATAAATGCTTTCATCTTAGTAAGTTTCTATTTGTAATGATAATCCTAATGGAGCACCTCCCGGGAAATTCACTGAAATACTTGAGGTATTGTCTTTTGTACCTACAAATCTATACCCTGCGGGAAGTACACATCTTAAATTGTAATTTCCTGGTTTCAAATTCGGAAAGCTAAAGTGTCCTGCTGAATTCACAAGATCAAAAGGTTCCAGTCCACCTGTAGACGAGGTATCAAAACTACCATCATTATCCAAGTCCAAAAAGAGCCTCAATCCTTTGGCTTTTAAATTTCCTGAGGGATCATTCACAGAGAGGTCCCCCGTGATATCGACCTCAAATAAAAATGGTAAACTTACCGCAGATTTGATAGGTGGATTCACACCGTCTTCAATGACTGCATAAAAGTGTAAGCTTGTATAATTTCTATTGTAGAAATTTGGCACAAATGTAAATGTTTCTGATCCATATCCTGTAAGAGAATAGTTCGATGCGTTCAGATGGCCAATTAGCTGACCTCCCTCCGTTGAATCCGTTGTGTTTACGTAATAGGATATATAAGTTTTATTAGGTACTGAAGACCAATAATCAGTTTTGAGTTCATAAGTATTGTAAGACGGTTTATTCACATTCAAAGATACCTTAGGAGATTGCCATATTGGCTTTATTTGTAATGTATCGATAGCCGTTTGTCCTTGTGGAAACGAAACCACCAACTGATAGTCTCCGGCAGGTAATTTTGGTTTAGGTAAATCCACACCATCATACATAGCAGAAGCTGTACTAAATAAAAATGTAGATACAGTATCACGTACAACAGTAGTCATGTTCTCTTCGTGTGTTAGCGTTGGTGCTTGATTATTCGCATTTTCTTCTGAAATCACTGCCTTTGTCAATTCATAAATTCCTTCTGGTCCCAATACTGAAAGCAATGCAGGCTGTTCCACCTTTCCTTTCCAATCAATATCAACGAGTACTAAGTCAGGTGCTGGCTCTGCAATGGTAAAATCGTACACTTTACTGGCTCCTGCAGCCTGACGAGCTTTTCTACCATGATTCACTTCATTTATAATACTTCCTATATCTCCACTACCGATAGTGGTAACACGTCTAGATCCAAACGTATATTTTGCACCACCTGTAAAATTATGCCATAAAATTTTGAACCCTACCCAACCAGCAGCGTAACTATCATTCAAATTCCCCATTCTGTATCTTACAGCTCCAGAGACATTTCCAAAGTGTTTTCCTCCAATAAAGGGAACCCAACTTGGCACAAGAAATTCAACACCCAAAAGGGCATCAAAGTTCCCACCATTTAAACTGGCAGATGCGTTGGCTTTAATCAATGTGGGGTTTGGCATACTTACGCTCAAACCTACATGAACCTTATTACTCGTAATAAAATGGTAAAGCCCAGGGTAGTTTTCAATATCTACACTCCAATCAAAGGTAAAGGTTCCTCCTCCTAGCAAATTATTCCATGTATTGGGGCCAGTTCTGTAAGCGCCTACATTGACATCTCCCTTCATACTAAACCCAGATTTACTGATGGTTACATTATCCGTCATAGCAACAAATGTAGCCGATTCATTCCCTAGTGTAAATCCACCTCCATAAAAAGTACCTATGGATCCAGACACTTGTAAATCGGCTGGGTGTGTTAAATTATTCACTTTTGCTCCTAAATAGGAAACCTGAACACCTTCAAATATTTCTATGGCATTGTCTAAGTTTGTGGCATTGTAATCAATAGCGATTTCATCCAATTTTGCCAATCCATTCACATCTTTAAATTTTAAAAGACCGTCTATTTCCCATCCTAAAGGAAATACTACACTCAATTCAATATCTAAAATTCCAATATTATTGAATCTTAGCTTCAGGTTCTTCAGGTCTATCACACCAAGGTTGGCATGCTGGATATCGATCGTTAAGTCTTCTACTTTAAATCTCGGTTCGCTTCCGCTCACATCTATTTCCAACCCTGGAGTGGAGCCACTACCTAATGTAACACCTAAAGTAAATACTTCTGTGATATCCATTTCTCCTGTAACTTCAAATTTGCTGTTGCTGTATTTGATGTCTAAGTCTTTCGTTTTTACTTCTAGATTTCCTAATTTGAGATCACTGTTGATCTTTACATTTAAAGATTTTAGTTTTCCATTACTAACCACTATCCCAGGGTTTGCAAAGGTTCCAAAATTCACATCAACAACCTCATTTGCAATACTCAAATCGGCCTCTCCATACATACGGAAATCTTGTCCTTGATGCCAATCGAATCCTAAATCACGGGTAATAATTTTTAAGCCCGATATCGAAAAATTTGCGGTGATTCCTACATTGATCTGTTTGATTTTAGAATTTTCAATCAGGATTCCAGGGTTTGCTGCATTTCCTAAGATGGCTTCTATTTCATCCGTTCCAATTCGTACTGTAATATCTCCAAACAGTTCATATTTCTGACCTGCTCGGTTGTATTGAAAAGTCAGGTTTTTAGGCTTAAACTCTACAGCTTTCAAATTAAAATCAGCGGTTACTCCAATGTTGATAAATTGTACAGCTCCATTTTTATATTGAAAACCAGGATTGGTGCTATTTCCTAAGTTCACATCCATCGTCTCTCCTTCAAAGGTCACTTTCAGATCGCCATACATCTCATATTGCCCACCTGCTCGGTTGTAGACAAAGGTTAAATTTTTAGGAACAAAAGTGATTCCTTTAAAATTAAGGTTCCCAGTAACACCTACTTGTAAATGAATTAGATTTCCATTTTCTATAATCGCACCTGGATTTTGCTGATTACCAAAATTAACATCCAGTCGTTCGTTTTCAATCATGATATCTGCGTCTCCAAACATAGCAAACCTCGTCCCCTGTTGCCAATTAAATCCGACATCTTTAGCTGCCACTTTCAATGCCGACATTTGGAAGTCTGTTGTAATACCAATATTAACTTGTCTGATTTGAGAATTTTCTACGAGTACTCCAGGATTCGTTTCAGTTCCCATGTTGGCAACTACGTTGTGAGTTCCAATTTTGAATTGGATATCACCAAACATTTCGTACTTCTGACCTGCTCGATTGTATTGAAAGGTCAAATTTGTGGGTTTAATCTCTATTGCCTTTATATTGAAATCAGCCGTAACTCCCATATTAATAGACTGTACTATATTATTTTGGAGTTTAAAACCAGGTTTTGAGCTAGTTCCTAAATTTACATCCACTGTTACTCCGTCGAAGGTTGCCTTCATATCACCATACATTTCATACAAAGACCCTCCTTTATTGTATAAAAAGGTTAAATTGGTTGGGGTAAAGGTTATTCCTTTGAAATTGAAAGTTCCTGTAACACCCGCATTCAACTGGATCAGTTGACCGTTTCTAATAATAGCCCCTGGACTACTGGCATTTCCAAAGCTCACATCAACAATACTATTTTCAAAATCCAAATCTATATCTCCGTACATGTGATACTCGGTTGCATCTGATACATTTGCCCAGTAAAATGTTACATTTTTGGCTTTAATTTTTACACCCGATATCTGGAAGTCTTTGGTGATTCCTACGTTTATCTGTTTCACCTTAGAATTTTCATAAATAAATCCAGGGGTAGATGCATCACCTAGTTTGGCCTCTATTTCATCATTACCAACTTTGACTTTGATATCTCCAAACATTACATACTTCCGAGCGGGCTGATCGTACTGAAAAGTTAAGTTTACAGGCATAAACTCTACCTTTTTCATCTTAAAGCTTCCTGTAACCGACAAATTTACATGTGTTAGCTTTCCATTGTCTATAATCATACCTGGATTTGCGAGCGTTCCAAAACCAACATCAATCGGTTCACTGTCAACACTCAATTTTGCAGATCCATACATAAAATACTTCTTTCCACTCGTCCAATCAAAACCAAGATTGTTTGCAACGACTTTCAATCCTACGATATTAAATGTGGTAGAAATCCCAATATTTACCTGCTTTACTTGCGAGTTTTCAACTATAAGCCCAGGAACAGATGCATTTCCAAGTGTAGCTGTTACATCGTCAGTTTCTGCTTTGAATCTAATCCCGCCATACATTTCAAACCTATTCCTTCCCTTATTGTAATCAAACGTTAAATTTATAGGTGTAATTTCTAATGATTTCATGTTGAATTTCCCAGACACTGACATCGTAAACCTTTGCACCGCATTATTGTAATATTGAAATCCTTCTAACCCAACACTTGGCCCTAAAGAAACATTAACAACCTCATTATCAAACAATACCTTTGCAGTACCAAAGAGTGAAAATCTTTTCCCTCTACCAAAGTCTTCATAATGGAATGATATTCCATATTCACTATTTTTCCTGAAGGTCAAACCGTTCATAGTGAAATCAGTCGTAATATTAGCATTGATTTCTTGTATTTTACCTTTTACAATTTGAACTCCTGCACTTCCCGCATCCGATCCTAAACCCAACTTAATAGTACTCCCATTCAATTTTATGGTTGCACTTCCATACATGGAAAACACTTTGAAACCTGCATCATAATCAAAAGTTAATCCGTCTGGAGTAAACGTTACTCCTCCTAAATCAAAATCTGCTGTTACTGCAAATTTGATAGACGATACGGCACCATACTGAATAACAAAACCAGGATTCGTCGCATCTCCCAAACCTACATCCATAGCATGATCACCTAAATTAACGGTTACATTTCCATAAATCTTGTAACGCGTAAACTTGTCATATTGGAATGTAAGGCCTTTAGGAATCATATTTAAACCCTTTACAGTGAAGCTTGTAGATACAGTTCCGTTTATCTTTTGTAAACTCCCATTCTTTATCTCTATACCAGGATTTGTTGCATCTCCCAGAACTAAATCTATCGTGTCTCCATCAAGAGAAATGACGGTTTCTCCAAAAATTTTATACAGAGACTGGGCTGAATCATATTGAAAGGTTAAGTTCTTAGGCGCGAAATCCAAACTGTAAAACTTAAAATTGGTTGTAATGCCAGCACTTAATTTTTTTAGACTTCCATTTTGTATTTCTATACCAGGTGCAGCATCCGTTCCTAATCCAATATTCACGGTATGACTACCAAAGGAAATGGTAGCTCCTCCATACATCTCAAACAAGGAAGTTGCAGACTCATATTTAAACGTCAAACCGTTTGGAGAAAAGTCCAAATTATTGATTTTGAAGTTAGCTGTGATTTGAGTGCTTAACTTTTGTAGGCTTCCATTTTTGATCTCTATGCCAGGTGCCGCATCGGTTCCCAATCCAACTGCCACTGTGTTGCCATCGAAGGTCACCGATGTACTCCCAAAAATCTCATATACAGAGCTCGTGGAGTCGTATTTAAAATTTAAGCTAACAGGTACAAAGTCTAAATTAGAAATCTTAAAATTGGTAGTGATCAAACCATTAAACTGCTGCAAACTCCCTCCATTGATTTTAATTCCAGGTGCAGCATCTGTTCCCAATCCTATTGCAACCGTATTACCATTGAACAAAGCCGATGCTCCTCCAAACATCTCGTAAACAGAATTTGTAGCGTCGTATTTAAAAGTCAAAGCACTTGGCGAAAAATCCAAATCGTTGATCTTAAAGTTACTGGTAACACCTGCACTGAGTTTCTGTAAACTTCCGTTTTTTATCTCTATGCCAGGAGCTGCATCGGTTCCCAATCCAATCGCTACTGTATTGCCACCAAATAAAGCAGACGCTCCTCCAAACATTTTAAATAAAGACTTGGTAGTATCGTATTGAAAGGTTAGGCTGTTAGGTGAAAAATCTAAGTTCTTAATCTTAAAATTGGCGGTAATACCTGCACTTATTTTTTGCAGATTTCCATTTTTTATCTCTATCCCAGGTGCGGCATCAGTTCCCAATGCCAATGCCATTGTATTACCTTCAAAAGTAACCGAGGTTGCGCCGAACATTTCATACAAGGAGTTAGCAGTATCGTATTTAAACGTTAAGCCAGCTGACGTAAAATCCAAGTTTCTAATCTTAAAATTAGAGGCGAGAGACATGTTTATTTTTTGCACTGCATTGCTGTGGTATACAAATCCTGGTGTAGTTTCATTGCCCAAGCCAATGCTCACAGTTTCATTGTCAAAAACGACATTTGTTGCACCAGAAATGGAATATGTTCCTCCATGAGTTTGAGAATCGTATTTAAAGTTTAAATTGTTCGATTTAAATTTGATTCCTTTGATGTTGGTATCTGCACTGACACTTGCATTGATTGATCGAACAGATCCATGCTCAAATAATAGGCCTGGATTCGATTCATTTCCCATGTCTACCATAACTTCATCTCCGCCTAAGGTTGCCTTTATTTTTCCACTCATAGCAAATTTTCGAGTATCTGCATTGTATTTTATATAGACATCTCCGTTAGGAGTCATAGTGACTCCTGAAACCTGAAAAGGATTAGTAAAATTAACTTTCAAAAATTTCAATTTCCCGCCTTCTATGATCATTCCCGGGGAATTAGGATCTCCTGCAAATACCCATATTGAGTTCCCATTAAAATTCACAACAAGAAAGGTGGAAATTTCATAGCGTTTTTTGGTGGCATCGTATTCAAATGTGGTAAACCCAGTTGTACCAAAGCTTAATCCACTAATGGTAAAGTTACTCCCCGTAAAACTTGCTGTTAGACTTTGTAAGCTACCGTTCTGAATCACCAGACCTGGGGATGCTTCACTCCCTAAATTCAGACCAAGGGTAGTGCCTTCAAAGGAAACAGAAGTTCCTCCATAAATTTTGTATTTTGAACTACCCGATTCAAATTTAAACGTCAGGCTATTTGGTAAAAAATTCAGACCATGTATGGTGAAATTAGAAGTGATTTGGGTACTCAATTTTTGTAAGCTTCCATTTTTGATCTCTATGCCGGGTGAAGCATCGGTTCCTAAATTGAGGGCAACAGTATTGCCATCAAAAGAAATAGAAGCTCCCCCAAAAATTTCGTATAAAGACTTAGCAGAATCGTATTTTAATGTCAAACCACTCGGTAAGAAGTCTAGGTTGTTGATTTTAAAGTTCGAAGTGATCTCTCCCGCTATCTTTTGTAAGCTTCCATTGTTGATTTCTATTCCTGGTGAAGCATCGGTTCCTAGTCCAACTGCCACCGTATTGCCTCCAAACTGCACGGAAGTATTTCCAAATATCTCGTAAATAGAACCTGTTGATTCGTATTTGAAGGTTAGATTGTTGGAGGTAAAGTCTAAATTGTTGATTTTAAAGTTCGAAGTGATCGCTCCTGCTATCTTTTGTAAACTTCCATTGTTGATTTCTATTCCTGGTGAAGCATCAGTTCCTAATCCAACTGCCACTGTGTTGCCTCCAAACTGCACGGAAGTATTTCCAAATATCTCGTAAATAGAACCTGTTGATTCGTATTTGAAAGTTAGATTGTTGGAGGTAAAATCTAAATTGTTGATTTTAAAGTT
>JANQMD010000029.1 GCA_028280265.1 Flavobacteriaceae bacterium | reverse complement strand
ATGGAAAACAAAAAATCCTTCAAAGCTAGCTTTGAAGGATTCAACTATAAGTAGTAATTTTATAAATTAATCGGTCAACCTATTTTAGGACGACTCATTACCCGAAATGCGATTGTCTAGAAATACTTTGAAATTTTCTTGTGATATTTAATCACAATGTAAACCGCAAAAACAGCAAAAATAAGGAGTAGTATTTGCCAGAAAAACAAACCTTGACCGAAATCACTTACTGTACTTTCCATATTTTATATGTTTTTAATTAGTCGCCTAAAGTTAACTTTTATCATTGAAATATAAGGTTTCTTTACGCAATTTTAATTGCGGTTTCTTACAAAAAAAAGCCCTACAGTAAGTAGAGCTTCCTTTTTTAATCTTTTTAACTATCTATTTGACAGCTAATTTAGTATCTTCTTTCCAAGTACTTACGGATACAATTATGTTGTTCTCGAAATTAATCTGACGTAACAAGTTCCCTTTCCATTGAAACCAAGTCCCAATTTTCTTACCCATATCATAATGAGCAATCGCTAACTTATTTCCTTTTTTGTCAAACTCTGTCCAAGTACCAGTAACTAGTTTATCCTTGAAAAAACCTTGCTTGTGAATCTTACCGTCTTCATAGTAGTAAGTTGCTTTCACTAAATCTCCTGAAACTTCATAATTAGGCTGTTTCACTTGTGCTTGCACGAAAGAAACAGCTAGTAAACATACTATTGCTATTAATTTTTTCATACCATTCTGCTTTTAGAGTTAACTTTATAGTTACAAATATAACTAAAAATTTACATAAAACAAACTCTTAGTTAACTTTGAATTAACATTAAGTTAACATTAGAACCAAAATCCTAAATTAAACAGCCAATATTTTCCTCTATTTTCTGGTGACCAGCTGTATTTTACCTCTATAGGTCCTAATTCTGTATTTAAACTGTAACCAATAGCATATCCAGAAAGTGCGTTCTTAAAAATCCGGGTATTTTCAAAGACATTGTCCTCAACTCGGGCATAATTTGCAATAAAAGTGAAGTAGTTATTTCTAACAATCTTATATCTAAGTAAAAACTCCGACCGCAGGAAAGATTTTCCTGAAAGTTGTGCGAATTCATATCCATACATCGGAACAAATGTGTTGATATAGTTCTGATTATACCCTCCTAAATAAAAGTCAAAAACATCCGAAGTCGGGTTTTCAAATGTAAAGCCTGCATCATTGGTGTATTCAAAAGTGAGTCGATCCCAAAATGTAGTCGCAAAACCCAATCGACCACTAATCTGCGGAAATGACTTAAAGTTATTTAAATAATCTGTAGACCATGCATACCATTTCCCTCCCACATCGGCATAAAACCCTCTGGTTGGAAATGCTTTTTTATCGTAAGTATCTAATTTAAGATAAGCTGATAAGTTTAAATAATTGCTATTATCAAAAGTGACCTTATTTGTGTTTTGAGAGGAGATTGTTTCCGTATCTATCTGCAAGTTTTTAAACTCAACACCAAATCCAATAGCAAACTTTCTACTAAAAGTAGTTTGTATAAAAAGCTCATTGGTAAAATCGGTATAGCTCAAATTGATCTCGTTAATATTTGGATTTTCATCCAAATTAAATGGTGTATTGGCTGTAAAGTGATTGTACCTCGATTTAAACCCCCAACTGGTATAAAAACCGTTATCTACAAAATAATTTAAATTGTATCGTATGCGATCCCCTAAAATCAAATCAAGGGACAGCTCATCATTATTGATTAACAAGCTTTTCCTCGTATAGTTCGCTAAAATGGCAGATTGATATAACAAATCGTAATGAGCTCCTAAACTAATGGTAGATTTTTGTTTCTCTTCTTTCACATAAAGATGTATTTCATCGTCTACTATTTTGTGAATGATTTTCTCATAGTTCTCTGTGGCCGACAAAAAAGTAATTCTTTTTATGAGTTCTTTAGGAGTTATCTCATCACCTGTTAAAATCTTTAATTTCCCAAGCACATAAGCTGGAGTATAATTTTTCGCCCCAAACACCTTAATCTCTTTCACTCTAAATGGAATATTCGCTACGGAAAGTCCTGCTTTGTAGGTTTTTCTTCCCTGTAAATTTGCCAAGCTATCAAATTGACGGCGATATGTTTTTCCTGCTTTGTCACCTACAGCGACAATTGCTTTGCTCTTATCAAAATCTACCACAGAGAATGCTGCAATATCTGGCTTGATGAAGATATCGGAATCCAAGGCTCCTCTTTTGCTCTGCTCATAGATATCGTAATTCACAATTTGATTTAAAATGGTAATCAAAGAGTTGAGCTCTTCCCTCTTTTTCAAATCGCTTTGAACATCTACGCCAATAATAATATCCACTCCCTTGGATTTCATAATATCCGACGGAAAGTTATTGGCGATTCCTCCATCTATTAACAATTTTCCTTGCATCTCAACTGGATTTAACAAAGTTGGAAAAGAACCACTAGATCGCAAAGCTAGAGGCAAGGAACCCTCTTCTAGCACAACCATTTTTCCTGTTTCTGCATCTGTGGCAATACAGAAAAAAGGAATCGGCAGTTTTTTAAAATCTTTAATAGAATCTACAGAAGATAACAAATACGTAAATAGGTCTAAAACATTCTGTCCTCTGGATATGGCTCTGGGTAAGCCAATCTTGTTATTCACAATGGGTAATGTAATGGCATGATTTTCACCAAACTCTTTATCAAAAAAGGGTTTAGCACTTCTAGGGACAATGTCCCTCAAAATTTCTTCTAGATGAATAGAGTCTAGAATTTTTTCTATCTGTTTTCCAGTATACCCTGCTGAATACATTCCACCGATAATCGCTCCCATACTGGTTCCTCCAATATAATCGATTTTTAGTCCAGCGTTATCAATCTCTTTTAGTACCCCAATATGAGCCAATCCTTTTGCTCCACCTCCACTTAGGACCAAGCCTATTTTAGGTCGTTTTTCTTGAGCAAAAAACAAAGTAGGAATGAGTAAAAAAATTAAGATGCTTCTTCTCATATTTAGAGGGCATCTTACTGCCCTTATTCTTTTGGGTTGTAATACTGGTATATTTTGGTGGCTCTAGAAATTCCAACTACATCCTTCAGCTCCTCAAAAGTAGCATTTTTCACACGTTTTACAGATTTAAATTTACGTAACAAATTGGTTATTGTTTGTTTACCAATATCTGGAATCTGCTCTAGTTCAGATTGAATAGCTCCTTTACTTCTTTTATTTCTGTGAAATGTAATCCCAAATCGATGTGCCTCGTTTCTTAAATGCTGAATGATTTTTAGAGTTTCGGATTTCTTATCCAAGTACAATGGAATGGAATCTCCTGGATAATAAATCTCTTCCAATCTTTTTGCAATTCCAATGATGGCTATTTTTCCTCTAAGCCCTAGAACATCTAAGCTCTTTAATGCCGATGACAACTGTCCTTTTCCTCCATCAATAACAATTAATTGAGGTAAAGGCTGATCTTCAGACAACAATCTTTTATATCTTCTAAACACCACTTCTTCCATAGATGCAAAATCATCGGGTCCCTCAACTGTTTTGATGTTGAAATGTCTGTATTCTTTTTTACTTGGTTTTCCATTTTTGAAAACGACACAAGCCGCAACAGGATTCGTCCCTTGCATATTGGAATTATCGAAACATTCAATATGTCTAGGTTCTTCAGACAATCTTAAATCTTTTTGTATTTGAGACATGATTCGCTTTACGTGACGATCTGGATCTACAATTTTTATCTGCTTAAACTGCTCCTGTCTGTAGTATTTTGCATTACGCTCAGAGAGTTCTACAATTCTCTTTTTATCACCCAACTTTGGAACCGTAATCTTAATCTCTTTACCTAAGTCTATTTCAAAAGGAACGTAGATTTCTTTGGAAACAGAATGAAACCGCTGACGAATTTCTACGATGGCCAATTCTAAAATTTCTTTATCTGTTTCATCTAGTTTTTTCTTAATTTCTGAAGTATGAGATTGGATGATTGCTCCATTGGCTATTTTGAAGAAATTCACGTATCCATAACTCTCATCAGAGATAATTGAAAAAACGTCTACGTTGTTAATAGATGGGTTTACAATGGTTGATTTCGCTTGATAGTTTGCCAATAAATCTACCTTTTCTTTGATTTTTTGCGCCTCTTCAAATTCCATCTTTTCTGCAAAAGACATCATCAATTCCTGAAAAGCATCCAAACTTTGTTTAAAGTTTCCTTTGATTATATTTCGAATCGCTTTAATGGTATCATTATAACTTTTCTCCTCTTGAAATCCTTCACAAGGGCCTTTGCAGTTTCCTAAATGATATTCCAAACACACTTTATACTTTCTCACCTCAATTTTTTCTTGACTCAGGTCATAATTACAAGTTCGTAAAGGGTAGAGTTCTTTAATGAGGTCTAACAAGGCTTTTACCGTTCTAACATTGGTATAGGGTCCGAAATACTCAGAACCATCCTTGATTACTTTTCGCGTCATAAATACACGAGGAAAACGCTCTTTTTTAATGCAAATCCATGGATAGGTTTTGTCATCCTTGAGCATGATATTATAACGAGGCTGATGCTTTTTAATTAAGTTGTTTTCTAATAGCAAAGCATCGGTTTCGGAGTTGACAACAATATGCTGAATGCTCACAATCTTTTTGACTAAAATTCGTGTTTTCGCATTGTCGTGATGCTTCGTAAAATACGAGGAAACCCGCTTTTTTAAGTTTTTGGCTTTTCCTATATAGAGAATGGTATTGTCTTTATCAAAGTACTGATAAACTCCAGGTGCATTAGGTAGGGTTTTAATCTGTATTTCTAGTGGAGAAGGCATAAAACGAAAATACTTTTTTTTTCTGTCTTTGCGAGCCTGTCCTGAAATTGTTTCAAGGACTAAGGCGAAGCAAGCTGTTTAATTATAGTTGGAAAGTTTTAAAGACCAAAGTTGAAAGTATTTTGGATCACTCAAATTCAAGAGATTACTTTTTCCTAACTACGGCAGATAGGTACGTTCGCAATGATTCATAATAAAGAAAATGCTATTTTTTTAAGTTTTCGAAGTAGAAAATATTTAAATATTTTTATGCCTTTTGAGACCCCTAAAAACAACTAGGTAAAAATACCTGTTTTTTCAACTAAGTATTCTCTTTGTTTGGAAGATAGTTAGAAAACCCTCTAATTTTAGGCGTCCCTTAACTAAAATGTCTAACTTAAACTTTATAAAACATGAGCGCAAAAAAAAACGATTATCAAATTCCCCTATCTGAAGCAGAACTATGGACCACTATCTGGAGAAGAGCTTGCAGAGACAATTGTAAATCCTTCTTACTCCATATAGAAGACTTAATGGGCGTCTTAACAGAAATGGGTGTTCTTAAACGAGAGGGAAAATCAAATAATTACAAGTATATAGAGGGTACTAATAGAGATGTAAGAGCTTATATGGCTATAGACCCTAAACGAGGTTTACCTGGAAATGGAGAAAAAGTATTATTAGTAGGAACAAAAAAATTCCCAAATCCAAAAAAACCAGGAAAATTTATCTACAGAGATATTCTTGATGGTGCAACTTGGCTAGAAGAGGGAGAGAATACTGGTGTGTACGATTTTAGTAGACCTTGTCCAGATATGTGTGATGAAGATAGCCCACTGAGCTAATCAACAAATTATGATTGCTTTTGACTTTATCACTGGATCTAGTGATTTAATTTTAGCGGTTAATACAATTCTATACTTTAAAAGCTACCAAAAAAATCTGGTGGCTTTTAAAGTGTTTTCTATTTATCTTTTGTTTTACTTTATTATTCAGATGATCACTTGGTATCTATTTGAACAAAAACTAGACAATCTTTTTTTATCACATTATTACTTTATTGGAAGTTTTGTTTTTCTAAGTATATTTTTCAGTGAGATTTTTGAGAAACAATTCATTAAAAAGTTGATCTACTCAATAATAGCGATCAATCTTATTATTTTATCTCTCCATTATTATTTTTATCCCGAAAGCTACAATAAGTTCAATACTCTGGAAGTGATAATTACTTCTGTTCCTCTTATATTCTATAGCATCCTGTTTTTTTATCAAAAAATCATAGATCAAAAAAAGGAGTACATATATATTGTTTCTGGTTTCTTTTTATACACCTTATGTAGTACTCTTTTATTTACCGTTGGTAACCTTCCATCTGAAATCAAGGAGATCATTTGGTATTCAAATGCTATTTTGATACTGGTTTACCAAATTCTCATTTTTATCGAGTGGTACAAGCACTTTCGTAAGAAGGAAGTCTCTTTTTAAAACTGTCTTTGCGAAGCTTTGTAAAAGCTGAAGCAATCTGTGGAATAATCGTCCCCATTCATGAGATCGCTTCATTGCATTCGCGATGACATTTACAAATTGTCTTTGCGGGTCACGTCTAAAGAGAGAAGAAGCAATCTGTTTAATAATAGTTGGAAAGTCTAAAAAATCGAAGTTGAAAATGTTTTTGAATCACTGAAAGTACTGTGATCGTTTCGGTTGTTAACTTCAACTACATGTTATAGTGAGCTAGTCGAACTACTCAGTTACCTTCTCCTTCGAGATTGACATTTTCTACCCGTAGATTTACCTGTTTTTTAAGGCGACTCTAAAAGTTTTTCGGAGAAGTCTACCCATTTTTTGTATATTCGGAAAGATCAATCACCCCTAATGGAAAATTTGTTTTCTGAAGAAAATCAAATCGTTACCATTGTTATTATTGGAGTACTCTTACTCCTATTAATGGCTGTGGCACTGTTACTGTTTTTCTTTTTTTCCAGAAAAAAGATTGTAGAAAAAGAATTAGAGAAAAAAGAACTAGAAGTGGAGCATCAAAAAGAGATCATCCATGCAACAATTCTTACACAAGAGAAGGAGCGCAAGAGAATTGCGCAAGACTTACATGATGATATTAGCTCCAAACTCAACGTGATTCTTTTAAACTCTAATTTTCTAATAGAAGGTGGCCTTTCTAAAGAGGAATCGATAAAGGTGAATGAAAGTATTATCAAAGTAACCAATAAGGCACTTAAAAATGCGCGTAAAATTGCGCATGATTTGCTTCCCCCAATTTTAGAAAAGTTTGGATTGGCTTCTGCTATTGAAGAGATTGTTGATGAGTACAATGCTAGTAAAAAAGTAGTGATTGAATTGAATATTCAATATACTAAAAACACGTTGAGCAAAACACAAGAGCTGCATGTGTTTCGTATTGTACAGGAACTGATTAACAATTCAATAAGACACGGAAAGGCTGAAAAGATTCAGCTTGATTTTATTGAAAATAACAAATCGATTTCACTCGATTACAAAGATAATGGCCTTGGATTCGACACCAAAAAAGCTGAAGAAAAGAAAGGCCTTGGAATGAAAAATATCGAAAGTAGAGTAGAACTTCTGCAAGGATATATTCTTATAAAAAGCTCCCCAAATGAAGGAATAAAAGTATCAATTACATTTTAACACCCTAGCACTCATGAACAGTAAAATTAAAATCGTTATCGCTGATGACGAGCAGTTATTTCGAAAAGGAATTCGTTTTCTCTTAGAAAGAGAAAGTAATTTCGAGATTCTTTTTGAAGCGGAAGACGGACAACAATTGGTAGATCTATTGAAAGAATCTGAAGCAATTCCAGACATTATTTTAATGGATTTGAAAATGCCGAATTTAAATGGTGTAGAAGCCACAAAAATCATCCACAAGGAATATCCCGATATTAAAATTATTGCCTTAACAAGTTATGGAGGCAAATCGTTTATCATTAATATGATTGATGTTGGTGCTTCTTCTTATCTTCTAAAAAACACAGCCCCCAAAGAGGTTGTTTTTACCATTAAAGAAGTTTTTGAAAAAGGATTTTATTACGATGAAGATGTAATGAAAATGATTCATGAAAACTTGTTGTCTTCTAATGGCAAGAAGATTCGTAGCGATCTCGATAAAAAGCTATTGTCCAAAAGAGAACTGGAAGTTTTAGAGCTGATTTGCGCTGAATGTACTACCAATGAAATCGCAGAGAAGCTATTTATTAGTCCACGAACTGTAGATGGACATAGAAATAATCTGTTGTTAAAAACAGGTTCTAAAAATGTAGCAGGCCTGGTTATTTATGGAGTTCAAAAAAAGCTCGTGGAACTTACTTCAACAGAATTTAATCTGTAGTAACTTCCTGTTTCTTCTCTTCTTTTGGAAAAGCTTTTTTATTAAAAAGGAATAGCAACGCGACTCCAGTAGTAATGTATGCATCTGCTGGGTTGAAAATGTAATTGAAGAAACCTCCGGGCTCTCCTCCTATAAAAGGGATCCAGTTTGGCCAAGTACCTTGCCATATAGGAAAGTAGAACATGTCTACTACTTTCCCGTAGAATAAACTTCCATAAGGATTCTCGGCAAACAAAGTGGCCACTCCATTTGTAGGTGTGTCAAAAATAATCCCATAAAACACAGAGTCAATGATGTTTCCAATAGCACCAGAAAAAATCAATGCAATTGCTACCACTACCACTGTAGGCATGTTCTTTTTAATGGTAGAAATGAGCCAATACAGAATCACTGGTACTACAAGCAGTCTAAAAAGTGTTAAGAATAATTTTCCTATATCGTCACCAAATTCAATACCCATCGCCATTCCATTATTTTCTACAAAATGAATTCGGAACCACTCAAACACCTTTACTTCTTCTCCTAAGACAAAATGTGTTTTGATATAAATTTTTAAAATTTGATCAACTAAAATAGCTAGTACTATGGTAAGTATTGCGATTATTTTCTTTGACATACTGAAAATTTGTGGCCACAAAAATAAAGAATATTCTACTGACTATTGCTGTGTTAACACAACATTTGCGTTGATAGATTTTATATGGGTGCTTATATGTTTTTTGATCTTTTTAAAAGCGTATCTGAATCTACCTTATTGCCTTTAGTGTTTAACTACCATGCTTGTGATGATGATGTTTATCTCCATGAAGATGTTTGTGCGAATGTTTTTTATACTCAATATTATCTTTTAATTGATAATCAAAAATGTAACCACTATTCTTATGGTGACCTGAATTCATGTAATGTTGCGCTAAAAACTGAACATCATTTTTATTGACTATTTGAGCAAATATATTGTAATCTCCACCATTAACGGTAGAAGGGTTATTTGGTATTCTGGTAACGGTATGTACATGGTTCCAGTCCTCTATACCTTGAGCTACTGGTAGCTCCATATTGTATTCTACCCACAAGTAAGGATTGTAAATTCGGTAATAAAATCGAGTTTGGGTAGTTGGTGTAGCCACATTATCTAGCCATACAAAATAGGTGTCATTGATATTTCTCATGATGTCTGTCCACCAAATATCTGCAAACGTGGTATTTAAATTATAAACATATTCTTTCATTAAAAGGACTAAATTGGCTTGTGTACTTGCTGACATATCCGAATATTTTAATCCATTGGTAAATTGAGAATAATTATAAGTACCGCCAAAATTGTCTGTACCATTTTCTGGTGAACCTACAAGCATCGTTGCTGCATTTCCATCAGAAACAGCGGCAGTGTTTTCACTAGTAGTAAACCCATCGTATAGTTGTAATGCTAAATCCCTTTCGTCTTTAAAAATATCAAAACTAGTACCATTAAATGTTCCTGTGGTGGGTTCTGAACCCAAAAAAGCAGGAACAATAGATACATTATCTCCATGTACTAAGAAATTCACGATGCAATGATGACCATCTAACTGAAAGCCCCACGAACCACTATTCACTGGATCACCAAATAAAGTGATATGGTAAAGGTTGGGATTCCAATCGTTCGAATTTTTACTATTTAAAAAACCTTCAGCAAGAACTGAAATTTCATCTACCTTTTTATAGCCTCCTGAGCTTAAAAACAACTGCATTATTGCCTTAAACTTAGTCAATTGATCTGCAGAAAGTTGTCCATAATTGATACCATCTCTTGATAGAAAAGCCGGCGGAACAGTACTCCATTGTCTTAGACGAATATCATCTAAACAAGCATCCGCTCTATTGAGTAAATCTGAAGTCAATGAAGTTCTAAAGGTTAGCATCGCCTGCCTAAAACTTTCAATGGTTGCATTAGTCGATTGCGCTAAAGTATTGGGTGTTGAACTACAATCTGCTGGGCTAGAGTCTATAGAATTATTTCTATTACATGAATTTGAGATCAGAAACAACCCCATAACTAATAAGAAAGTTTTTTTTATCATTTTTTCACCATTTTCACTAAAATACATTTTTTTTATCATTTACTGTGTTTTTTAATCTAACCCTAAAAATGATTCCTCTTACATAAACATGCACAACGAAAGGATGAACTAGCGTAACTGAAATAGGGATCAGTCCCAAAAGCTGTGTGTAATTTTAGTTGAATAACGAATAATGATTAACGAATTACGATTGAAGAAGTATGTACGTTGTACATCCCTAAATAAAGTTGCCCATTTTTAGGTTAATACTTTATTGTTAAAAATAATTATACTTTTTTCATTGTTGATGACGCTATATGCTGAATTCATCAATCAAAAATCTACAATAATCAACAAAAACACAACAAATAGCCTTGATCTCGAAATAGCTTCTACGAAGTAAGATCAGAGAAAAAAGTGAAGAGAATTAACTATTGTCTTGTCAACACAACATTGGCATTGATCGACTTTACCACCAATTTGTGAACTCCCTTTTTCTTTCTTTTGAAGGGTGATTTCTGAGGTTTATCATCATAAGTAATCTTCCCTTTTCTAGTATGAATATCCAAAGTTTCATCTCGAACACTGGCAAAAACGGTTCCCGCAAAAACATTCACTTCCGCAATACCTAAAACCTCTTTGATACGCACATTTCCTTTGTCTATTAGGATTCTTAAAATTCCCTTGTAGCCCTTGGTTTGAATATCTATAGTTTCTGCATAAATCGTTACTTTTTTGTCCTTTGGGATTCGGACAACTGCAGAAACATTGCTGGGTGGTGCTAATGGAAATTGATTGATTTTATTGGTAAGCGGGTTGTCTATTCTCAACTCTGTTTTAATACTCAAAACACAATTAAAATCGTTGCAAGAAAAGTTTTCAATAACCCCTAATCCATCAATATCTTTAATCATCATAGAGAGTTCGCTAGAATCTGATTCCTCAATAATCAAGTTATCAATACCATCTGTCTTTATCTCTACATATTGGGCATCACTTTTTACCGTTTTGGTAATTTTTTGTTGGGCTGTACCCAAAAAGCACAGGGAAAAAAACACATAAAAAAGTGTTCGAGTCATACCGTAAAGGTATAGAATTCCCAAACTCTACACTTCATAAAGAAATGTAAATTTCGTTTACAGAAATAATAGCATTTATATGTCTGCTTTATCTCTTTTATAGAATTTTAGCAGTAAATACGCTGCGATAATAACAAAGACAAAACTTAAGGTTTGCCATAGCATCATCTCAGAGCTTGCATTGATTGTAGTTTCCATTATGATTCAGATAAATAGTTACTCAAATTTAGAAGCTAATGCTATGCAAGTCAATCCCCGAAAAGAATGAAATTTAAACCTCCCTGAAAATGGGGAAATAAACTACTTCAATCTAAGCACACATGACAGAAATCTAAATTTTAATTTCGCGGCAACCTTGGGGTCTTAAACCCTTTCGAGGTGCCAATAAAAAAGGCCTTCTTACGAAAGCCCTATTTTTATTGTTTTCTTTTAGCCTCAATGCTAAGTGTTGCATGAGGTACCAGTTTTAAACGCTCTTTTTGTATGAGCTTTCCCGTAACTCTACAAATCCCATAGGTTTTATTTTCGATACGGATCAATGCATTTTTTAAGTCTCTAATAAACTTCTCTTGGCGAATTGCCAATTGCACATTTGCTTCTTTACTCATAGTCTCTGACCCTTCTTCAAAAGATTTAAATTGAGGCGAAGTATCATCGGTTCCGTTATTACTTCCGTTCATGTAAGAACTTTTTAACAACTCTAAATCTTCTTCTGCGCGTGCAATTTTGGCTTGAATGATTTCTTTAAATTCTAGTAAATCATCATCAGAATATCTTGTTAACCCCGTTGCCATAATTTTACATTTTTTGTATTACTATTTTACTTTTAATACCATCGAACTCAATGTCTATTCCTTCAGACATATCGTCTACAAATGACAGTTCATTTGTTAGTGTCTCGCTCATGATATAATTTTTATTTGCTTCTACAGAAGCTTCTAATTCATCAGCTCTAATTATGGTTAGCTGTATTTTATCTGTTACTTCAAATCCGGCGTCTTTTCTCGCGTTTTGAATTCTATTTATCAATTCTCTTGCGACTCCTTCTTTTTTCAAATCTTCAGAAATTGTAACGTCTAACGCTACTGTTAACGAACCTTCATTCGCTACTAACCACCCTTCAATATCTTTAGAGGATATTTCTACATCAGCGAGCTCCAAGGTAATCATTTTTCCATCAATTTCTAGTGGTATTTTCCCTTCTTTTTCTATCACTGAAATATCCTCTTTTTTGAAATTTTGTATTGCTCCAGAAATCAACTTCATATCTCTACCAAACTTCGGTCCTAGTGTTTTAAAATTAGGTTTTATTTGCTTTACTAAAATATCCGAAGCATCGTCTAGCAATTCAATTTCCTTCACATTAACTTCATGTTTAATCAAATCAGAAACGGCTAAAATTTCCTCTTTTTGCTCAGCATTATCTACAGGAACCATGATTTTCTGTAATGGTTGGCGCACTTTGATCTTTTCTTTAGCTCTCAGAGAAAGTACTAACGAAGAAATGGTTTGCGCATTTTCCATTTTACGTTCTAATGCCTTATCTATACATGAGACATCAAATACTGGAAATTGTGACAAGTGCACACTCTCAAAAGATTCTTTTTTAGAAACAGCGTTTAAATCTCTGTAAAGTCGATCCATATAAAAAGGTGCAATAGGCGCTCCTAGCTTGGCAATGGTTTCCATACAGGTATACAACGTTTGATATGCAGAAATCTTATCTTTCTGATAATCTCCTTTCCAGAATCGTCTTCTACTCAAACGCACGTACCAGTTACTCAGATAATCTTGAGTAAAATCGGAGATCGCTCTTGCTGCTCTGGTAGGTTCGTATTCCGCATAGAATTTATCTACTTTTTCAATAAGCGTATGCAATTCTGAAAGAATCCAGCGGTCTAATTCTGGTCTTTCTGCTAAAGGAATATCCTCTTCGGCATAGGAGAAACCATCAATGTTTGTATACAATGAAAAGAATGAATAGGTATTGTACAAGGTTCCAAAGAACTTACGCTTTACCTCTTCAATTCCATCCACATCAAATTTTAAATTATCCCACGGATTGGCATTCGAGATCATGTACCATCTCGTAGCATCCGCTCCGTAAGTTTCTAAGGTTTCAAAAGGGTCTGTAGCATTTCCTAAACGCTTTGACATTTTTTGACCATTCTTATCTAATACCAAACCGTTTGACACCACATTTTTATACGCTACTGAATCGAATACCATGGTTCCAATCGCGTGCAATGTGTAGAACCAACCACGAGTTTGATCGACACCCTCAGCAATGAAATCAGCTGGGAATGATTTGTTCTCGTCAATGAGTTCTTTGTTTTCAAACGGATAATGCCATTGTGCATAAGGCATCGATCCCGAGTCGAACCAAACATCAATCAAGTCACTTTCTCGCTTCATCGGTTTTCCAGAAGGAGAAACCAATACAATTTGATCTACGATATTTTTATGCAGGTCGATGGTTGCATAGTTTTCATCCGACATGTTTCCTACTTCAAATTCTGCGAAAATATCGGCTTCGAGTACTCCGGCCTCCACGGCTTTCTGGATTTCAGCTTTTAGCTCAGCAACAGAACCAATGCAAATTTCTTCTTGCTTGTCTTCTGTTCTCCAAATAGGCAGTGGAATTCCCCAATAACGAGAACGCGATAAGTTCCAATCATTGGCATTTGCCAACCAGTTTCCAAAACGTCCTTCTCCAGTTGATTTTGGTTTCCAATTAATGGTTGAATTCAACGCATGCATGCGGTCTTTTACATCCGTTACTTTGATGAACCAAGAGTCTAATGGATAATACAAAATAGGCTTGTCTGTTCTCCAACAGTTTGGATAACTGTGCTTGTATTTTTCTACCTTAAAGGCTTTGTTCTCTATCTTCAGTTTGATGGCAATTTCTACATCTACAGATTTCTCTGGTGCTTCTCCATCAGTGTAGTATTCATTCTTTACATACTTCCCTCCAAACTCACCTACTTCTGGTCGAAAACGTCCCTGTAAATCTACCAAAGGAACCAAGTTTCCGTTTTCATCTTTTACCAACATCGGTGGAATCTCAGGGCTTGCTTGTTTAGCCACCAAGGCATCATCTGCTCCAAAAGTTGGTGCTGTATGTACAATTCCGGTTCCATCTTCTGTGGTTACAAAATCTCCAGAGATCACTCTAAATGCATCTTGGGGATTGTCGTTTGGTAAGACAAAGTCTAAGAGTTGTTCATAGCGAATTCCAATGAGGTCTTTACCAATGAACTCCTTTACTATACGGAAAGGAATTTTCTTATCTTCTTTAGAATATGAAGCGATTTCTGACTGATCTTCAACTTGCACATATTTTCCTACAAATTGCTTCGAAACCAAATTCTTTGCTAAGATGACTTTGATGGGTTCGAAAGTGTATTGATTGTAAGTTTCTACTAAGACATAGTCAATTTTAGGCCCAACCGTTAGTGCGGTGTTACTTGGAAGTGTCCATGGTGTAGTCGTCCAAGCGAGAATATGAATGGTTCCCTCATTCTGTAAAAAGTCGGGAAGCGTGTTGTCAATTGCTTTGAACTGAGCAACTACTGTTGTGTCTGTTACATCTTGATAGGTTCCAGGCTGATTCAATTCATGAGAACTCAATCCAGTTCCTGCTTTGGGAGAATACGGTTGGATGGTATATCCTTTGTACAACAGATTTTTTTCATAAATCTGCTTTAGCAACCACCAAACACTCTCCATGTATTTTGGGTCGTAGGTAATGTATGGATCATCCATATTTACCCAATACCCCATTTTCTGAGTCAAGTCATTCCAGATATCTGTATAACGCATCACTGCTTTACGGCATGCTGCGTTGTACTCTTCTACAGAAATGGTTTTTCCAATATCTTCTTTTGTGATTCCTAGTTCTTTTTCTACCCCTAATTCAATAGGCAAACCATGGGTGTCCCAGCCAGCTTTACGCTTCACTTGGTACCCTTTCATAGTTTTGTAACGCGGAAAGATATCTTTGATCGCACGCGCTAATACGTGGTGAACTCCAGGCAATCCATTCGCAGAAGGAGGTCCTTCAAAGAACACATAGGGAGGTTTTCCTTCACGAGTAGAGATACTTTTTTCAAAGATGTTATTCTCTTCCCAATATTGAAGTATTTCTTTGGCTACATTCGATAAGTTAAGTCCTTTATATTCAGGAAACTTTGCACTCATAAATCACAAATTCTAATAAGAATGCGAATTTACATATTTTCCTTGAATTCCCTTGAATTTCTTAGTTACAAAGTTGCAATGTTTCAGAGTTGAATTAGAGCAACTTTCCGTAGGATAAAAATAATGGCTCAACTAAGACTAACCATAACTTTTCAGTATGACTTTGAAACGTAGATCCTTTAAAACTTTGGAACTAAGATAACCCTCTCTCTTTTTTGATCGATTCGTAAGCCGCTTGAATCTTTTGAAACTTTTCTTGTGCTCCTTTTAAATGCTCTTCTCCTAGACCTTGAAGTTTGTCTGGATGGTACTTTTTGGCCATTTTTCGGTAGGCTTTTTTCACATCGTTGTCAGAGGCAGATTTGTCGATTTCCAAGATTTTATAAGCACTGTCTGTAGAGTTGTAAAACATGGCTTTTATCGACTCAAAATCGTATTGATTGATGTACAGATAACCGGCTATTTTTCTGATTTCATCTACTTCAACTTCAGCGACAAGCTGATCTGCTTTTGCAATTCCAAACAGGAAGTGAATGAGTTGCAAACGAGAAGAATGCGGCATGTTTTCTCGAATTTGCATACATACCTGTCGGGTTGAAATTTGTTTCTTTATGATTCCCTTGAAAAGTTTAAAAGCATTGTTTGCTCTTTCTTTTCCATACATACCAACAAACTGCGCCCTTACAAAATCCAATTCTCTTTGGTCAATTTTTCCATCTGCTTTAATCACAATAGAAGCCAAAACAAGTAAGCTGATTTCAAAATCTCCAGATTGTGTATTTCTTGGTGTGTTTGTATACTGCTCCTGAAATGTTCTTCTGTCTCTCTCGAAGTCTTCCTTTGTATACGCATCTACCACAGAGCCCGCTGCAAAACCAATAATCGCCCCTATGGGTCCACCAAAAGTAAAACCAATTCCAGCCCCTAACCACTTTGAAAAATTACTCATCTCTAAGAATTTATGAAGTTCAAATATACTATTTTGATTGTGTTCTTATGCTTGTCTTTAAATGAAAAAATTCGCGTATTTTTGTAGTCTAAAATTTAAAAAGATTATGTATCCAGAAGAATTAGTAAAACCGATGCGTGAAGAACTGACAGACAATGGTTTTTCCGCTTTATATACTTCAGAAGATGTAGACGGTGCTTTGGCAAAAGAAGGAACAACTTTGGTAATGGTAAATTCTGTTTGCGGATGTGCTGCTGGAACGGCAAGACCAGGAACTTTGGCTTCTTTACAGTTTGATAAAAAACCTGATCATTTGACCACTGTTTTTGCAGGAGTAGACAAGGAGTCAACTGCAAAAGCAAGAGAGCACATGATTCCATTTCCTCCTTCTTCACCAGCTGTCGCTTTGTTTAAAGATGGAGAATTGGTGCACATGTTAGAGCGTCATCATATCGAAGGAAGATCGGCTCAAATGATTGCCGAAAATTTAGTGTCTGCTTACAACGAATTTTGCTAGTCTAGATTTCCAAATCATTCGATAAAAAACTTTACCATAAAATCCACTCCATTTCGAGTGGATTTTTTCATTGAGTTCATGTACATTTATACAACATCAGTTATACAAATCATCATTTGAATTAGACAAAACATTATGAGTAGTCATTACACAGTAGGTCAATTAATCTACGATGCAAACATCTATGATGGAATGAATTCCTTTTGGGATGATCTTGATTTTTATCTTCATTGGATGCCCAAACACAAAGAGGCTCGTATACTCGAACTTTGTTGTGGAACAGGGAGGCTCACGCTACCCATTGCGGAAGCTGGGCATAATATTACTGGAGTTGATTACACATCCTCAATGCTCGAAAAAGCACGTGCAAAGGCTGTTGAAAAAGGAGTCAATATCGAGTTTATTGAGGCTGATATGAGAACTTTTGATCTTCCTGAAAAGTATGATCTCATTTTCATTCCCTTCAATTCTATCCATCACTTGTATCGGAATGAAGATTTGCTCAAAGCGCTTGCTTCGGTAAAAAAGCATCTCAAGCAGGGAGGGTTGTTTATCTTAGATTGCTTCAATCCCAGTATTCAATTCATAACCGAAGGCGAAAAGGAATTGAAAGAGGTTTCAAAATATACTACTGAAGACGGTAGAGAAGTGGTTATTAAAGAGATTATGAAGTACGAAAATACTTCACAGATCAATCGAATTGATTGGCATTATTTTATTGATGGAGAATTTGATTCTATTCAAAAATTAGATATGCGAATGTTTTTTCCTCAAGAGTTGGATTCTTATCTCAAAACAGCTGGTTTTGAAATAATCCATAAGTTTGGAAGTTTTGATGAAGCCCCATTTGATAGTAACTCGATGAAACAGATATTTATTTGCCAATAGAAGAAAAATTGTAAAAAAATGAGTAAAAATCAGGTTATCGAGAACACAATTGAATTTGTGAAAAGGTCTTTGGGAGGTGCTGAAGGCGGACATGACTGGTTCCATATCCACAGGGTGTTTTGCAATGCACAACTGATCACCAAAGGTGAAGATGTAGATCTGTTCATTGTTTCTCTAGGGGCTCTTTTACACGATATTTCCGATGCCAAGTTTTATGATGGAGATGAGTCCATCGGACCTAAAAAAGCAAGAGCTTTTCTAGAAAGTCAGGAAGTCTCCGAAAAAGATATTGTTCATATTGAAAACATTATCAAATACATTTCTTTCAAGTCAAGTTTAGAAGGTGGTAAAAAATTCACTTCTCCTGAATTGGAGGTGATACAGGATGCAGATCGATTGGATGCTATTGGTGCCATTGGCATTGCTCGTTGTTTTAATTATGGTGGATTCAAAAACAGAGCACTGTATGATCCTTCTATTCCGCCTAATTTAAATATGACCAAAGAAGAATATAAAAAATCTACGGCGCCTACGATCAATCATTTTTATGAAAAGCTATTGCTTTTGAAAGATCAAATGAATACGGTTACTGGAAAGCGGATTGCACAAGAAAGACATGCTTATATGGAGGGGTTTTTAGCTCAGTTTTATGATGAGTGGAATGGGATTAAGTAATGTTGAATTTTATGATTGAAAAGAAGAAAATTTATATCAAAAACCTGTTTGCGGCAGGCAGGTAAGAATTTTAGATTTTATAAAAGTTCTCGATACATCCTGAAATAAATTCAGAATACTCGAACTGACATTGTAAACATAAATCATATTGTATACATACCAAACCATTGAAGGAATTCCTGATGCATCTACTTTAGACCTGTTGCTAGAGACGTATACTGCTTTGTTTGAGGATGCCAAGCTGGACTTTTTTGTCGATCGAATTCATTCCAAAGATGATCTCATTATCAATATATGTTACCAACATACTACTTTGATCGGGTTTAAAATCGGATATCGTTATGATGAAAACACTTTTTACAGTTGGATAGGCGGTGTTTTGGCTACAAGGAATTGCTCAAAAATTGATGGAACTTCAGCATAGCTTAGTAAAAAAAATAGGTTATAAAAAGATTCGTACCAAATCGATGAACCGATTTAAGTCTATGATGATTCTCAACCTCAAAAACGGTTTTGAGATCAGGCAGATATATATCAATGATTCGGGTCAAACCAAAATCATTTTTGAGAAGAGTTTGATGTAAATTTCATATCCTCGATTCTCGTTCCTACCTGCTGCACTTGTCTGACCTAGCTGACAAGCTGGCGATAGGCATGAGGCTGGTACAAAGGAATGACAAGTCAATTCTCTTTTGCCACTTCTAAAGCAGTAAGCTTGTACTCTAAAATTGATAATTCTTCACCTAGCTGAATCACATCTTCTACTGTGAGGTCGTCGGAAGAATTCACTTCTTCAAGAATTTTTTTACTCTGTTTAGAATAATACGCAATGGCTTTGTTCACTTTTTCCATCTCTAGATTTATTGAATTATTTTTTTCACTTCATTTCGATATTTTGAGGCACTTTTACCTGTTACCTCTTTAAACAGTTTGTTGAAATGTGAGAAATTGTTGAAACCACATTCAAATGCAATATCTGTAATGCTAGACTGACTCTCAGTAAGTAGTTTGGTGGCGTGCACAACTCGGTATTCATTCACCAGTTTTGTAAATGTTTTTCCGGTTACTTTTTTAAAATATCGGCAAAAAGCAGGTACGGTCATATTTGCAATATCTGCGATCTCATCGAGACTAATATGCTCCTTAAAATTCTCATTAATATACTTGTAAATTGAATCAATCTTGGCACTGTCTTGAGGTTCTGCCTCAAAGGCATAGCCGTTTGCATTCAACAATGTATAATCTTCAGTTTTTGAGAGTGTATTCAGAATTTCTAGAAGTACAATAATCTGCTTGAACCCTTCTTTTTCTGCGAGCTTCTCAATCTTCTTTCCAAGTTTCTCTTTGGTATTAATTCCAAAGATGATTCCTTTTTTGGATCGTTCAAACATGTCCTTCACTTTTTTCATTTCAGGAATTTCAAAAAATCCCTCTCCTAAAAAGTCCTCTTTAAATTGTACCAATGTTTCAGAACCGTTCGTTGTCAGGCGATCTGTAAATCCGTTATGAGGCAAATTGGGACCTAAAAGTAGTAGTTGACTATTGTTAAAATAGGATAAATGATTTCCAATGTGACGCTTTCCTTTGCCCTTATTTACGTAGACCAGTTCCATTTCTGGATGAAAATGCCAAAATGGTGTGTTGGTATTCAGAAACTCAGTATGCTGTTTCACTAATATTGAACTCTCGAACCCAGTATCTATTCTTTCTAAAGTAGGTTTTTTCTGCTTCATCTCTCATCTAGTTCTACAAAGTTACTTCTCTGTTGCAGGAAACTTCTATTCAAATTTACCTGTTTTGTATTCTATTTTAACTCAAAAAGAGATTTAACCTCATTATTTTCTGTTAAAATAACATATAAAGATGTCAATTCAGTAGATTTTTTCAGGTGTATTGTAGAATATGTTTGCATCTAATCATAAAAATTGATCATTATGAAATTAACAGCAATAGTATTATCAATAACGGTAGCCCTGACTCTGTACTTGTCATTCCATTTAATCATTTTGACTTTAAACTTTTTACTAAAAAGTAATTCAACCCAATTGAAAACTGATAAAGATTGAAGTCGAGAGAAATGAATCTTTATAGACAATTACCTCAGTTGTAGTCTATTTTAACATGTAAAGGGAGTAGAGGTAGAATCGAGGTTAAAATAACACATAAATATGCCAATTCCTTTCTTTTTTAGACTAAAAAGTCACCACATCTTTGCCTCATTATCTAACGCTTTAAAAAGAAAACAAATGAAAACAATTATTAGAAAAAGTGTATTCACAGCATTGATGTTGGGAACATTGAGCAGCTATGCCATAGGGATTACTTTGTTAGAAAAGAAAAGAACGGAAGTAAAAACAAACTTGATCAATGTTAAAAAAGGGCAACGAATCTATATAAAGAATTCTGCTGGAAAAGTTTTACATGAAAAAACCATTGCAAGAAATGGTACTTATGAGAAAGCTTTTGACTTTACTTCATTGCAAAATGGATATTACCTATTGGAGGTAAATAAAGATTTTCAAATAGAGGTCATTCCGTTTACTGTCGTAGCAAACAAAGCGACTTTTTATCCTAAAGAAGAAAAAACAATCTTCAAGCCAGTTGTAAGAGTTCAAAACAATAAAGTTTTGGTTTCTAAGCTAGAACATGAGTCAACTCCTATGCGAGTAACGATCTATTTTGAGAAAGATGTCATCTTGATGGATACCATAAAAGGAGAAACTGTTCTGCAAAGAGTTTATAAATTAAGAGATGATATTAAAGGAAACTACAAGGTGGTTATAAAAGCAAACAGCCGTACTTATATCAATAAATTTTCTTTATAAGTATGCCTGTAATTTTGATTTGTGTATGAAGCAAAGCCCTTTTATTAACGGATGAAAGGGCTTTTTTAGTAGATGATATGACACGTGTAATTTCTACTAGGAGAGCATTTGTAATTTTTTTCTCAAGTGTCTTTGCTGAATTTCATTTTTATTAAGTTCAATAGCTCTTACATAAGACGCTTTGGCTTCCTTAATGTTATTCAATTCTTGATGAATTTGAGCTAATATTGAATAATACAAGGTTCTATTTTCAAAATCTCCTTCTTCAAAAATTTCTTCTAAAACTGTGAGTCCTTTTTCAGCTCCATGCACTTTGTAAAATGGAATTACTCTATTCAATCGTAGGATAGGAGAGTAGGAATATTTAAGTTGTAGATCATAAATCTCTAAAATGTTTTGCCAATTGATCGCCTGAAAATTTTCTGCAATACAATATTGATAGGAGATTGCTGCTTGTAAAAAATAGAGTAGATTTTGAGCCTGCTTTTCTTTGGCTATTTGAAAGTGATAACTCCCATTACGAATCAATACCTGATCGTATTTTCCTCGATCTTGATGCTCCAAATCAACTAAATTTCCTTCTTCGTCGGTTCTTGCTTCAAATCGAGAAGTATGAAAGCACATCAATGAGATCAAGCCGTGTACTTCGGAAACATTGGTCGATTCATTCTCGGTCATTAACAATGCTAAGCGAATCGCTTCGTAACAGATGTCTTTTTTTAAAATTACTTCCCCTGTTGTTGCGGTATAGCCTTCCGTAAACAACAAATAAATCACCTTTAAAACGAGACTGATTCTCGAGGTGAGTCCCATTTCAATCGGAATTTCTAGGGTTCTTACTTTCTCTTTGAACTGTTGCTTTGCTCTTGTAAATGATTTTGCGACGGTCTCTTCTTTTTTTAATAGAGCTCTTGAAATTTCTTTGTTGCTAAAACCTCCAATCAATTTTAAGCTAAGGATAATCTGGTACTCGGAAGAAAGTGTGGGGTTACAGCAAGCAAAAATCATCTTTAGCTGACTGTCTTGGATACTGTTTTGCAAGTTGAGTTCCTCATAAATAGGCGATGCACTTTTATAAAGTTCTTGAACCTCCTCAGTATTCTGCATTTTTTGATGTTTACGAAAAACATCAATCAAACCATTGTTGACAGTCTTGAGTAACCAAGCAGTAGGATTTTTTGGAGTATTCTGATACCCCCAAATCTTCATGGCTTTGAGGAAGGCATCTTGCACCACATCTTCTATTTTTTCTAAGTGAGAAGGGCCAAATTTATGGACCAGAATAGCGATAATCTTTCCGTACTCATGACGGAAAATATGGTCTAATGTACTATGCTGGTTGGCTGATTTCATTAAGAAAAAATGTCATTTCTGTAAAGGTTAGATAATTCGTTGACATTTTTGGTTAAACTTATTAGGAGCTTCACCATTTAATGCTTGGTGAGGTCTTTCATGATTATAATAGTAT
>JANQMD010000028.1 GCA_028280265.1 Flavobacteriaceae bacterium | reverse complement strand
TCACCAATCACCAATCACCAATCACCAATCACCAATCACCAATCACCAATCACCAATCACCAATCACCAATCACCAATCACCAATCACCAATCATCACCTTTCTCCTTGAAAAATAATAGACCCTACTCCAATCACTCGATCGAAAAGACCACCAAGAGGTTTGTAGTACACAACAACAGTGTACTCATTTTCAGTCTTTGAAAAATTACCTCTTAATTCAGCTTCCGATATTTTGCCGTCGTAAGATTCTGTTACATAGGTGTAATTGTAAAACCCTTGTTTTAACAAAAGTGTGGCATTGTAAGTCTTGTTGAGCTCATTGAACTGCATTTTATTTTTATCACTCAACTCAAAATTATTGAAGGCTCCATAAACATAAACATCTTCAGAAAGAGCATCCTCTACTTGTAAAGTAAAATGAACAAAGGCGTAATCTGCCTCAGAGCTAGCATCATTTCCTTCTAATGTTCTAGGAATGAACTGCCCGTTAATATCAGGATTGAATGAGTAATTTTTTACAGCTCTATTTTTATATGGGTAGAGATAATTGTGAAAAAGATCTTTGCGTTCTACTCTAGCTACGTTGATACTTGTATTGCGTATAATTTTATTGTCAAAAAACAAATATTCATTACCGCCCCAAAAATTTGTTTTGTTGATGTATCTGTAGATAAGTTGATTGGGTTTATAAAATTGCGGTTGAATGCCTGTAAGAGAAGTTTTCCAATTCTGATTTTTTAAGACAACCACATGAATTTCTTGATTGGGATTGTTTAGTCGGATGTTTTGATGGTTGACAGTAAAATTCACAGTTTGCTGCTCATTCGTATAAGCAGCATTTCTGCCTCTGCTAACGGAAACACCTACGACTGCCGAAGATTCATAATAGGTAAATCGGCGAGTAAAAATGATTTCATCTGTTTCATCTAATACAGAAACTTGATAGTTGCCACTCTTTGTGATACTCGTATTTTGATTGGGGAATCGCACAGAATAGTGCGTGTAGTTTTGAAAAGTATTGAATGAGTTTTCTACATCTCGAATCAAATCCGATTGAAATCCATTAATATATTGATTTGACAGTAACCGACTTGGAGTCCAATCGTGGTTCATCATTTCAATTTTATAATAGTAGTCTTTCTGATCGCCTTCCAAATCGTCAAAGTCTAATTGAATGGTTCTTCCAAAAGGAATGATAATGGAAAAATTGTTTTGCCCAAGAGGTTTTAACTGAATAGATTTGATATGATCGGGCTCTTTGACTTGTGTAAAGCTTGTGTGAGCAACAAGAGAAAATAAAAAAACAAAGAAATAGTTAGATGTTTGATGCTTGATGTTTTTCATCTGTTTAAAATTTTACAGTTACCTAAAAATGAAGAAACTAAAAATTTCTGCACATTCAGGAACTCTCATAAATTTTAATCATTCTATTACGTGAATTTAAAATGATGAAAATTCATGTTCGTTTCATTGAATTGTTTTTTTAAAAGCCATTATCATATTCATCAAATGATATGCCTCTTTGTAATAATTTTCAAAAATATTGGAAGAAATATAATCTCTTCTTTTTAATTTTTCAAAATTAAACATAGCAATTGTACTTTTACAAAACATCAAACACCAGACATCAAAACCAAAGACATTTGATAGGTTTTTGACCAATTTAGGGAAATTAATTTACTTAAATAATATGTTATTTAGATTCATTATAAATAAGTTTAAAGCCTTAAGATAAAACACTTTTTGTTCTTACTTCCCTTTCAAAATAATTAAATTTGCATGATTTTTTAGATAATTAAATTTCGTATTTACCATGTCAAAAGACATTCGTATCAAAAAAGGCCTAGACATTAGGCTGGTTGGCGAAGCGGAACAAAAAACTACCGATATTTCTACAAACGGAGTTTACGCAATTAAGCCAGAAGACTTCCACGGAATTATCCCTAAACTTATTGCAAAAGAAGGAACAAAAGTAAAAGCTGGAGAAGCACTTTTTTACAGTAAAAGTGATGAGCGTATTTTATTTCCTAGTCCTGTAAGCGGTAAAGTTACTGAGATTGTTCGTGGTGCAAAACGTAAAATATTGACAATGAAAATTCTTGCTGATGGAAAGCAGGAATATAAAGATTTTGGAAAGCAAGATGTTGCTAAAATGTCGTCGGAGGAAGTGAAGAATCATTTGTTTGCTTCAGGATGTTGGCCTTTTATCAAGCAACGCCCATATGATGTCATTGCCAATCCAAATCAGTCACCCAAAGCCATTTTTATTTCGGCTTATGCGAGTGCTCCCTTGTCTGCTGATTATGATTACACATTGTCAGGAAAAGAGAAGGAATTGCAAGCTGCAATTACGGCTGTTTCCAAATTAACGGAAGGAAAAGTTCATGTTTCTGTCGGGAAAAACTCAAATTCTCCATTAAACGGATTAGCGAATATTGAACTTCACAAAGTTTCAGGTCCTCATCCTGTAGGAAATGTGAGCACACAGATAGCTAGCATTGATCCTATTAACAAAGGAGAAGTTGTTTGGGTGGTAACTCCACAAGATTTAGTAATTATTGGTGAGTTATTATTGACCGGGAATTTAAATATGCAAAGAACTATTGCATTAACAGGTTCTCAGTTTGAGAGTCCGTCTTATGTGACTGCATTGGCAGGAGCTACCATAGGTAATGTAACGGCTAAGAACTTGAACAACGATAATGCAAGAGTGATTAGCGGAAATGTGCTGTCAGGAACGCAAGTAGCTGAAGATGGATTTTTAGGATATTACGACAATCAAATTACGGCAATTCCAGAAGGTGATGACTATGAGTTCTTTGGTTGGAACAAACCGATTTTCAATAAAATATCGATGTCTAGAGCGCTCACTTTTTCTTGGTTAACTCCAAAGAAAAAGTATGACCTAAACACAAATACAAATGGAGAACATAGAGCATTTGTAGTCACAGGTTCTTACGAAAATGTATTCCCTTTAGACTTGTATCCATTACAGTTTTTAAAGGCTTGTATGTATAAAGACTTAGATGAAATGGAAAACCTTGGAGGATATGAAGTAGCTCCAGAAGATTTTGCATTAACAGAATTTATCTGTGTATCGAAACAACCTCATCAAAAGATAGTTAGGGAAGGTTTGGATTTAATGAAAGAAGAATTAGGCTAAAAACTGACAAGAATGAGCTTAAAAAACAAGTTACATAACTTAAAAGAAAAGTACAAAGGAACCAAGATGGCTCCTGCGTTCAATGCAATTCATACGTTTTTATACCTGCCGAATGAAGTGACCCATGGAGGAACTCACATCAAGGCAGCGGACGACTTAAAAAGAACGATGAATATCGTAATCATGTCCTTGATTCCATGTTTGATTTTTGGAATGTTCAATGCAGGTTATCAACACTATGCAGCGATTGATGCTGCCAAAGGAATTACGACGGAATTCTCGGTTTTAGGAAGTTTTTTAACTTGGGATAACCTTTGGATTGGGATCATTAAAATATTGCCACTAGTAGTGGTTTCCTATGCAGTTGGTTTGGCTGTAGAATTTGTATTTGCAGTAATAAAAGGTCACGAAGTAGAAGAAGGATACCTAGTAACGGGAATGTTAGTTCCATTAATCGTTCCTGTAGATACGCCACTATGGATGTTGGCCGTAGCCGTAATCTTTGGTGTGGTCATTGGAAAAGAAGTGTTTGGTGGAACAGGAATGAATATTTTGAATCCAGCCTTAACCATTAGAGCCTTTTTGTTCTTTGCCTATCCAACTTGGATGAGTGGAGATAAAGTTTGGGTATACGATGCAGTAAACAGAGCTGGGACAGCAGATGCAATTTCAGGTGAAACTATTTTAGGAAGCTATGCTCAAAATCTTGAGCCTGTGTATTCTTCATGGGATAAGTTTTTTGGATTCATCCCAGGATCGGTAGGAGAAACGTCTACTTTCTTAATCTTGTTAGGAGCAGCGTTTTTAATCTTTACCAAGATTGGAAGCTGGAGAATTATCGTATCTACCTTCATCGGAGCAGCAGCTATGGGACTCATATTCAACCTTGTTGCAGACAACGGTATTATTACAGAATCTAGCAAGTTCTTTGGTTTAATGAGCGCTCCTTGGTGGGAACACTTGATGATCGGAGGATTGGCATTTGGAGCTGTGTATATGGCAACGGATCCTGTAACAGCCTCACAAACGAATAAAGGAAAATGGATATACGGATTCTTGATTGGATTCATTTCAATTATGATTCGTGTCTTCAATCCAGCATATCCAGAAGGAGTGTTCTTAGCAATCTTGTTAATGAATGTGTTTGCACCAACAATAGATCATTATGTGGTGCAAGGAAATGTGAAAAAGAGATTAAAACGTTTAAAAGCTAAAACTGCATAGTTATGTCTAAAAGAACAGATAGTAATTTATACACGGTATTATTTGCAGTTGGAATGGTGTTGGTTGTAGGTGCTTTATTGGCATTTTTAGCATCGTTTTTAGCTCCAAATATTGATGAGAACAAACGAATAGAAAAACAGCAAAACATTTTATACGCCATGGGCGTAAATGAAAACGACGAATCGAGTGCAATTTTTGTGTCGACCGCTGTTGCAGAACAAGAATTTCAGAAGTACATCAAGAAGCAATTGGTTATTGAAGGAGGCAAAGTTACTGAAGATGAAAAAGCCTATTTGATTGATGTAAAAAAGGAAAAATCAAAAGCAAAAAATGGAGGAGTAAGAAGACTTCCCTTGTTTGTTGGAGAAAAAGATGGAAAGACGTTTTATGTTGCCCCAATTAGAGGGAAAGGACTTTGGGATGCCATTTGGGGATACGTAGCTATGGATGAGAACATGGTAGTTCAAGGTGCTTATTTCGATCATAAAGGAGAAACACCTGGTTTGGGAGCCAATATCAAACAACGTTTCTTTATGGATGATTTTACAGGAGAACATTTATTGGACGATACTGGAAACTTTAAAGGAATTAGAGTTGCCAAAGGCAATAACGATCCTAAGAATGAAGAAAAAACAGATTATGAGGTAGATGCCATTGCTGGAGCCACTATTACAGGTGATGGAGTGTCAGCGATGATTAAATCTGATTTGAAATTGTATGTACCTTACTTTAAAACTTTAAAAACGAATTAATCATATGGGACTTTTATCAAAAAAAGACGCAAAGCTAATCACAGACCCATTTGCAGATAACAATCCAATTACCATTCAGGTATTAGGAATTTGTTCAGCCTTAGCGATTACTGCAGAGTTAAAAGCCTCTATAGTAATGTCTATTTCTGTACTCTTCGTTTTGGGATTAGGAAATGTGGTAATTTCATTGATGAGAAATATCATTCCATCAAAAATTAGAATTATTGTACAGTTAATTGTGGTAGCAACCTTAGTAATTATTGTAGACTTAGTACTGAAAGCCTTCGCTTATGAATTGAGTAAAACACTTTCGGTATTCGTAGGGTTGATTATTACCAACTGTATTATTATGGGACGTTTTGAAGCATTTGCATTAGGAAACGGACCTTGGAGGTCTTTCCTTGATGGTGTTGGAAATGCACTTGGATATGCTGCTATTTTAATCATTGTAGGTTTCTTTAGAGAGTTATTAGGTTCTGGAACTTTATTAGGATTTAAGGTTTTAGGAGATCCAATTGAAAAAACAGGAGTATATGCTATAGGCTATGAAAATAATGGATTTATGTTGTTATCACCTATGGCATTGATCGTAGTAGGAATTATTATTTGGGTACAGCGTAGTAGAAACAAAGCATTAATAGAAGAACATTAAAAACAATTGTCAATGATCAATTAACAATGGACAAGTTGTTCGCTGATAACTGATCACTGATCACTGATAATTGAAAACATATGGAACACGTAGAATTATTTTTTAAATCAATTTTTATAGATAACATGGTATTTGCTACATTCTTAGGAATGTGTTCTTACTTAGCAGTATCTAAAAAAGTATCAACAGCAGTTGGTTTAGGAGCTGCCGTTATCTTTGTATTGGCAGTAACCGTTCCCTTAAACTGGTTGCTAGATCAGTATATCCTAAAAGAAGGAGCGTTGGTATGGTTAGGGCCAGAATATGCTGAGTATGATTTAAGTTTCTTATCATTTATCATGTTCATCGCAACGATTGCAACCATGGTACAATTGGTAGAAATTATTGTAGAGAAATTTTCCCCTTCTTTATACAATTCATTGGGGATTTTCTTACCATTGATCGCAGTAAACTGTGCCATCTTAGGAGGTTCATTATTCATGCAGTCTCGTGAGATAGCAACCTTAGGATTAGCATTAAACTACGGAATTGGATCGGGAATTGGATGGTTTTTAGCCATTTTAGCCATTGCCGCTATTCGTGAAAAAATCCGTTACTCAAATGTGCCACCTGCGTTACGTGGTTTAGGAATTACCTTTATTGTAACAGGTTTAATGGCGATCGGTTTCATGAGTTTTGGAGGAATGTTAACGGGTGGAGATGATGCTAAAAAAGAAGATAAAAAGGAAGTTGTAACTACCGAGCCAAAAAAGGATGAAGTAAAAAAAGAACTTCAAGAGGCAAACACTGAGTTAAGTCGAAGTGAAGAGGATAAGAAGGAGATTGCAGAAAACACAAAAGAAATAGAATAGTAATATGATCACATTAGCAGCAAGTACCGTAGGAACTATTGTAGCAACCGTAGCAGCTTTTTTACTGATTACGTTGCTTTTAGTAGCATTACTATTATTTGTAAAACAAAAATTGTCTCCATCAGGACCGGTAACCATTACCATCAATGGAGATAAGAAAATAGAAGTTGCTTCAGGAAGCACCTTGTTAACGACACTAGGAAACGAAAAAATCTTTTTGCCTTCTGCATGTGGAGGTGGAGGATCCTGTGTTCAGTGTGAATGTCATGTAAATTCTGGAGGAGGAGAGGCATTGCCTACTGAAACTCCTCACTTTACTCGTAAGGAATTAAAGCATGGAATTCGTTTGGCATGTCAGGTAAAAGTAAAACAAGACATGGATATCTCCATTCCAGAGGAAGTATTTGGAATTAAAAAATGGGAGGCAACTGTAGTAAGAAATTACAATGTAGCGTCTTTCATTAAGGAGTTTGTAGTAGAGATTCCTGAAGACATGAATTACAAAGCAGGAGGATATATTCAAATTGAAATCCCTCCGTGTGAGATCAAGTATTCAGATATGGATATTACCGCTCACCCTGAGGAGCATGAAACACCAGATAAGTTTCAAGCTGAATGGGATAAGTTTGGTCTATGGCCTTTGGTGATGAAAAATACAGAAATAGTAGAAAGAGCTTATTCGATGGCCTCTTATCCTGCTGAGGGTAGAGAAATTATGTTGAACGTACGTATTGCAACTCCACCATGGGACCGTGCTAAAAATGGTTGGATGGATGTAAATCCTGGAGTAGCATCTTCTTATATTTTCAATCAAAAGAAAGGAGATAAAGTAACCATTTCCGGACCTTATGGAGAGTTCTTCATCAATGAGTCTGAGGCTGAAATGCTATACGTAGGAGGAGGAGCAGGAATGGCTCCCATGCGTTCTCACTTATATCACTTATTCAAAACCTTGAAAACAGGACGTAAAGTGACGTATTGGTATGGAGGACGTTCGAAGCGTGAGTTGTTCTACATTGAACACTTTAGATCATTAGAAAAAGACTTTCCAAACTTTAAGTTCTACATGGCACTTTCTGAGCCGTTAGAAGAAGATAATTGGAAAGTGAAAGAAGGAATCGATGGAGAGGGAGATGGTTTCGTAGGATTCATTCACAATTGTGTAATTGAAAACTATTTGAATCATCACGATGCACCAGAAGACATAGAGTTGTACTTCTGTGGTCCACCATTGATGAACAAAGCCGTTCAGAAAATGGGAGAAGATTTCGGTATCCCAGATGAGAATATCAGATTTGACGATTTTGGAGGATAGACTCAAAATCAATATTCATATAAAGAGAGCCTTGCAACTGCAAGGCTCTCTTTATTATGTACTAATATGATAAATATAAGATTATCCGTTGTTGTACATTTTGAGCTAAAATCAAAATTAAATGTCAGTATTAAATGTCAGTTCTGTAAAGGTTAGATAATTCGTTGACATTTTTGGTTAAACTTATTAGGAGCTTCACCATTTAATGCTTGGTGAGGTCTTTCATGATTATAATAGTAT
>JANQMD010000062.1 GCA_028280265.1 Flavobacteriaceae bacterium | reverse complement strand
CCAGGTGAGCTTGCACCGAACGCCGAAGTGAAAAGATGCCTGTCTGCTGATGCACTTGTTTCCCTCACACTCTGGAGGACTGAATCCATAATTTTATGTGCAGTTTTGTGCGACTTAAACCAAATTTGAGTTGAATAAATAGGAGAAGTTGATAGTTTTCATGGACTTTAAATTCAACAAATGGGTCATGGCGTGTAACATGCCGCCTGACAGTTGCGAGATTTGCGCCTGTTTGTGTCGATAGTATATCAAACCCTGAGAGCTCAGTCATCTGGGAATATTTTCCACCAGGCTTCTAGTGTTCTTGAAAACTGAACGTGTTTTTTGTAACAGCCCATGGTCAACGTATAGATATCCACGGATCCTCAGTCCGCATCTGTACCATCCACTTTCATTCTGTTTCCCTCAATTTTATTTTCTGAGTTGCCATCATCCGTTTCACAAAGAAATGCCAATCTGCTTTCTCCATTGAGCTTCATATGGTGGAAATTGCCATAAAACACATGTTCACTACAAAAATTCGTCAATTGAATAGATTTTATAGATGAAGCACCCCACTTCTTTTCAAGATCTTCATGCTTAAACAATCCGACGGTTTTGCAACAGCGATAAATGCCCAATGGCTGCACTCCCGTGAAACTTGGAGCCAATGTTAATCCATTATCGTCACTACCATATTTTTAGATATACTCAACAACAACAACTAACAACTAACAACTAACAACTAACAACTAACAACTAACAAATTTACAATACAATCGTTCTAAATGTAAGATTAATTCTCGGCGAATTTACTTTTTTTGTTGGAGGTAACCGATGCAGCCATTTTTTTTGTGTGGTGCCTTTCATAACGAGAAGGCTTCCATTTTCTAGGATGATATCTACACGTTGTTTCTTTTCTTTATGCTTGAAGGAAAACTTTCTAACCGCACCTAATGTTACAGATGCAATTGCTCCATTTTCTTTCAATGTTTTTTCTCCATCGCTATGCCATGCCATGCCCTCAGACCCATTATGATACAAATTAAGCAAACAAGAATTGTATGTGTTTCCTGAAACCTCTTCTACCAACCTTTTTAATTCTAACAATTCTGGAGTCCAAATATGTGCTCTTTTGGTTATTCCAGAATATTTGTAATTGTATTCGTAATTTCCAAACCAAGCTACTTTTCTTTTTGTAACATAATGCTTCCCAAAAACTATGGCTTGATCATTCTCCCAGGGAATCTCTTCAAATAAATAATTATAGTAGAAATTCTTTTGTTCTGAGTTCAATACGATACCATGGTATTCAGCCTCTCCATCGTAGGGTAATATATTACAGATGCTATCTTGATGAAATAAATCCACGGAGGTTTTTTTGTAAAGGTAGGGTATTTTTCTCCCTCCCTGTTTACTTTTCAAATTACATCAATCAAAAAATCACGAATTATGAGAATTACAAAAACATCTTTCTGGATATTAAAAATTTTTATTATTTCCATACTCGTACTAGGGTGTAGTAGGGAAAATGCAATTGAAAAGATAAATGATACTGTTGAAAATACAGATGGAACTGGTAATCAACCTACAGGTCAAAATGGAGAAATTACACTGTACCGAGTAAATGGAGAAACTATTGAAAAGGTTCGGGACTATAATGTAAGCGGACAAGATTTAGTGTATCAAAAAGATGTTGCTAAACATCAAGAAATTTGGGGCTTGGTAAAGAAAATTGTTCCATTATCTCACAGATCTAAAATGACTGAGTTTATGATTTACAATGGTGAAACTTCTGGGAGCGCTGGTTATGTTTTCGAGGTAAAAAGAGACTTGTCTGCTTGGCAAATGGGAATTGCAATTAACTTTTCAAACAACAGAAGAGAGCTTGTATATACAATTATTCATGAGTTTGGTCATATTCTAACCCTAAACGATACACAATTAAATGCATCTATCTCTCAAAGCACTTGTAGTAATTACTATCCTGGTGAAGGCTGTTCGAATTCTAACTCTTACATTAACAAATCGTATCAGAGATATTGGTCAGATATTTGGTCAGAGTTTCAACAAATTGGTAACAATCAATCTGCTCATCAGCAGTTTTATGAAAGATATCAAAATCGTTTTGTTACAAATTATGCAGCAACAAATCCTGGTGAGGACATCGCTGAAGTATTTGCCACTTTTGTTACACAAAGAAACAAACCATCTGGAAGTACCATCGCTGAGAAGAAAATTTTATTGATGTATGAGCATTCTGAGCTCGTAGAATTACGAAATTACATAAGAGGAAATTCAGTTACCAATAGGCTAAAAGGGACAGAAAGTGATTTCTTACCAGAGCCAGGTAGTTGGAAACAAGCAAAAACAATTGGGAACATAAATCACTCTCATTGTAAGGTTAGACATTAACACCCCCTATCCCCTATTCTATATGGGGATAGGTTAAGTTAAAAATTATGCAAAAAGTTGTCATACTTATTACTATAGCATCATTCTTTTTTGGTTCATGCAATACTGCTAAAATCAAATCCCAAGAACCACTCATCCAGTTGTCGAAAGGACAGTGTATGGGAAAATGCCCAGTATATGATCTCTCCATTTATGCCAATGGCAAATTGGTATACAAAGGTTTTGAAAATGTTAAAAACAAAGGGGTTGTAGAGTTCAGTATATCCCAAAAGGATCTTGATAAAATATCGAAACTGTTTATAGAGTCTAGTTTTAAAACTCTTGAAAGTCCAGCTACAAAAAAGAGAAGAGATCTTCCAACCACAACATTAACATACGATGGAGTTTCTCATAGCTATCAAACACATACAATGCCTAAAAAGGTAGAAGAGATCATTAAAGTGTTAGAGAAGTATATCTAACACTGCAATGTGGTTTTGGTTGAACAACCCTACAATGTAAGTTGTAGGGTTTTCTCAATATTGAACTACTTCATTAGTAGAAGTGCAAATGCGGCAGCAGAATCTTTCAATGCTAAAATCAAAGCTTTTAGAAACCAATTTAGAGGTGTCAAAAACACAGAATTCTTTCTTTACAGACTAACTACAATATTTGCTTAAACACAACAATTGGGCTTGATCCCTATTATATACAGATATTGAGAATACTGATTGAGAAAAGTTTAGGCATAAAAAAACTTCACATTTCTGTGAAGTTTAATGAAGTTTGCGGAGAAAGAGGGATTCGAACCCCCGGACCTGTTACAGTCAACAGTTTTCAAGACTGCCGCATTCGACCACTCTGCCATTTCTCCAGTGATCCTCGCATTTTACTTTTAGTGAAATCTTACTAAAGCAAACTTGTTTGCGTAGGCGGGTGCAAATATAGAAAGCTTTTTCGTTTTGTAAAAGCATTTTTACTTTTTTTAAATGTATTTTTAAGTACTTTCTTCTCGTCTTTTTCTTCTACTTTTACGTTTGTATGGATGCATCTTTTTTAAATTACCTTTTCTTAATCCTAGTTGGTTTTATTGCTGGTGGAATTAATATCCTTGCTGGTGGCGGTTCTTTACTTACATTGCCTATACTTATCTTTTTAGGGATACCTCCCAGTGTAGCCAATGGTACCAACCGTATCGCTATTATTATACAAAATATTTTTGCTGTACGTGGATTTCATAGTAAAGGGGTTTCCTCCTTTCCTTTCAGTATTTATTTGGCGTTATCTGCAACTGTTGGAGCTGTGCTTGGAGCAATTCTAGCTGTGTATTATATAAAAGATGATCTTTTTAATAAAATTTTGGGTGTCATTATGGTGCTCATTGTCATCTATATGATTTTAAATAAGAAAAAATCATCAGAGAAAATAGTAGAAAGGATTACTGGAAAATATTTATGGCTAGGTATTTTCGCTTTTTTCTTTGTTGGGTTATACGGAGGTTTTATCCAAGCTGGAGTTGGTTTTATTATGCTACTTATATTATCTAGTATTAACAAAATTTCTTTAGTTAAAAGCAACGCAATCAAGGTGTTTGTAGCATTGGTATACTCTATTGCAGCTGTAGCTGTTTTTACTCACGGAAATGCAATCAATTGGAAGTATGGTTTGATCTTAGCTATAGGAAATGCTTCTGGCGGATGGTTAGCCAGTCGTTGGTCTGTTAACAAAGGAGATGGTTTTATAAGAAAAATACTTATTGTTATGATTTTAGTAATGGCTGTGAAATTATGGTATCCTAATTTTTATACTATCTTAGCTAATAAAATTATAGAATTGTTCTAATGGCTTTTAATTCATTTGGAAATATTTTACGATTGACCACATTTGGTGAGTCTCACGGAATTGCAATTGGCGGTGTACTTGATGGGTTTCCTGCAGGTGTAGAAATTGATTTGAAAGCGGTTCAAGAAGAACTAGATCGACGTAAACCCGGACAATCAAAAATTGTTACACAAAGAAAAGAACCAGACACGGTAGAATTTTTATCTGGAATTTTTGAGGGGAGGTCTACAGGTACTTCTATTGGTTTTATCATTAAAAACACCAACCAGAAATCGAAAGATTATTCCCACAATACTGATGTATATCGTCCTTCTCATGCTGATTTTACGTATGATAAAAAGTATGGGATTCGTGATCATAGAGGTGGTGGGAGGTCATCTGCCAGAGAAACTGCTAACTGGGTAGTTGCTGGAGCATTGGCAAAACAACTTATCTCTCATATTTCTATCAATGCCTATACCTCATCCGTTGGCGAAATTGAAATGAAGCAAGAATACCAGCATTTAGATTTTTCTAAGATAGAATCAAATGATATTCGTTGCCCAGATGCTGAAATGGCTGAAAAGATGATTGATAAAATCAAAGAAATTCGAAAACTAGGAGATACTATTGGGGGGACTATTTCTTGTGTCGTACAAAATATGCCAGTTGGATTGGGAGAGCCTATTTTTCATAAACTTCACGCCGAATTAGGAAAAGCCATGCTTTCCCTGAATGCAGTAAAAGGATTTGAATTTGGAAGTGGTTTTGATGGAACGAAAATGAAAGGGAGTCAGCACAATGATCTTTTTAACGAAGATGGTTCTACAAAGACCAACCTTTCTGGTGGTATCCAAGGAGGTATTAGCAATGGCATGGATATCTATTTTCGTGTAGCTTTTAAGCCAGTAGCTACAATTATGCAAAATCAACCTACGATTAACTCCAAAGGAGAAGCTACAGAAATTATGGGAAAAGGGAGACATGATCCTTGTGTAGTCCCAAGGGCAGTGCCAGTTATTGAAGCTTTAACTGCATTGGTTTTAGCTGATTTTTATCTTTTAAATAAAACTCGGAAAATAAGTTAAATCTATGAGCTATTTTTCTAAAATACTGGAGATATTAGAAAAAGAATGGATAGAGACTGTAGAGCTAAAACGGGGTGAATTTTTATGTAAAAAAGGACAAAACCACCCTCACTTTTATTTTGTTGTAAAAGGGACTTTGCATGTATACATGGAAGACAAAAAAGAGCAACATACTTTTCGATTTGGTTATGAGAATAGCATTATCACTCCTCTGGATAGCTTCATTTCTAATAATCCTACTAAGTTTTTTATTCAAGCAATCAAAAACTCTGAGTTAAAAAGAATATCACGAGAACGATTCTTGGAGATTTTTAATTCTAATGATGCTTATAAAAATTTATGGTTGGAATTTTTAAAGTCTATTGTTATGAATCAACTTACAAGAGAAATAGATGTTATTACCTACTCTCCTTTGGAAAGAATTGAAAGACTTTATAAACGAAGTCCTCACATATTTCAAGAAATTCCCCAAAAGTATATAGCGTCTTACCTAAGAATGAAGCCTGAGACTTTATCTAGATTGATAAACAATCTACCCCTGTAATAGTCTAGTTTAAATTAAGATACAATCATTTTATTACGTGAAAATATCAAGAGATTATTTCACAATTTTTGAGTACTTCATATTAACATATGTTAATAAATGAGGTTTTGTTAAAATCTTGATTTCGATCAATTTTAACAGAACTCTTTTTTAATACGTTTGTAGTGTACTTGTGTGTTAGTAAATAAGTACTCCCCTCTCAAAGTATAAATTTCTCCCCCAATCTAGATTAGTAAATCTATATTTTTAAAAAAGAGTCATAAATTATGGCTCTTTTTTTATTCTTTAAAACTCTTAATAAAATACCATAATTTGTGCTATAAAATCTCGGATTTACACTTCATCTTTAAATGTTTTGAATTAAAAAATTCCAAACAGGTGCAACTAATTAGTGAGTTCAATCGTCTTTTAGTATAAGTTATACAATCAACACCAACCATAATGATGAAAATTCGATCCTTTTTAATCACTTTTATTCTCACTATTCTCATTAGTTCATGCAACCAAAAAACTCCAGAAACCACTATCGTTACTGGAAAAGTTAATGTGAATTGGTCTAAAAACATCAATCTTAGGCATGGCACCATATCATTGGCTGAAAGCTGGTCTGGACAAACAGATCACCGTGATTCTATCATTCCTCTAAAGAAAGATGGGAGTTTCTCTGTAGAATTAAAACTCGATAAATCGCAGTTGTACTCTTTTTCTCACGAACAAAAAAGAGTTGAAATTATTCTATCTCCAGGGGACTCAATTCACATTGATCTTACTTCAAAAGTTATTTTTTCAGGTTCAAATGCTCAGCAGAATAATCATTTAAACGATATGAATAATGAAATTCAACTCATCAAAAGATTTGTTGCAAAGGATGAAAAAACATTCTTTGGTGTTTCCCTTACTAGATACAATGAAGTGGTTGACTCACTTGAGGAGGCTTATTTGAACATTCACGAAAAATTTAAAGAACAAAATAAAGTTTCAAAAGTCTTTGATGAAAAAGTGAAAAATGATATTAAATATAGGACTCAATTTCATAAAATTGTCTACCCTTCTATCCATGAAATGTACACTGGTGATACGCTGGCTATCAATCAAAGCTATTTTGATAATATTACCGAAGGAAGCTTCAGTGATCGTAAATTATTAGAGTTAAAAAACTATGTTTTGTTTCTAGAAAGATATGTAGAAATCATGTCGGCAGGAGATTTAAGATTTCGAAATTTTTACGACGCTGGGATTCAAAAGGTTCATCCAAAATACAGAGCCATTAAAGAATTAAGTGCTCATCAGGAGATCAAAGATTATCTGATGAATGAGCATCTCAAGAAAAGTATTAGTAACTACGGCGTTGCTTATCTAGGAAATTTGATGAAAAATTTTGAAAAAGATTGTCAAGATCATTTTCTTAAAAATCAAATTTTAGAATTGTATGAAAGTGGTAAAGCAAGAAGGGAGCAGCCTAGTGCGATTCAGGTTTATAAAAAAATTGACAATACCGAGTTAGAAGCTCATATCTTTTATCCAGAAAATCACGAAAAAAAAGACAAAGCACCTGTTTATGTCTTTTTCCATGGAGGTGGATGGGCCGTAGGCATTCCTGAGTGGGGATATACCAATTGTAAACGATACCAAGAAAAAGGAATGGTAGCTATTTCATTTGAATACCGACTATTAGACATTCATGGTTCCAACATTATCAATTGTGTTGAGGATGTAAATTCTGCAATTCTATGGGTACGACAACATGCAAATGAATTAGGTATTGATCCTGAAAAAGTTGTCGCAGCTGGTTTTTCTGCTGGTGGACACTTGGCATCCAGCACAGCGATTCTAGATAAATTCACAATAAACGATGGTACGTTTAATTCGAGACCCAATGCTTTTATAGCGCACTCTGCTAGTTATAATACTACAAAAAGTAACTTTTTTAGAAGGCAATCGAATGGAAAACCTGAGAGTATTTCTACTTTTCACAACGCTAAGAAAGGATTGCCTCCTTCCATTTTCTTTCACGGCACTAATGACCATTTAGCACCTCTTAGCGAGTTCACTGAATTTAGAGACAAAATGGAATCTTTAGGCAATGATTTTGATTACAAAATCTTCCAAAATGTAGGACATTTCTTTGGTGATCAGAAGGCTAGCAACGAAGTTCGTATATTAACGGATCAATTCTTGAAAAAATTAGGGTACATTAAATAGCTAAGCTATTTATTAACACCTGTTGTTTTTTTCAGTTTTCTAATGTAATTTTAGGTTCCAAACTTTGAGAATCGAACACTTCTATTGTATTCTCGTTTGTATTGCTAACGATTTAACGAGATTACAATGGAAACCATTAAAGGACGTGGGGCGCAAGTGAATACCCACAATAGATTTTTACAGCACGAATACATTATAAGAGATGATTTTCTGAACTATTGTGAAGCTGAAAATGAAAAAGCGGATACCAACAAGACTACTTATTTAGAAATCTTTCCTAAAACAATTATTAACAAAGTAAAGAGTCCTGACATTCCTTTGTTTTATTCTATGAATCCTTATCAAGGTTGTGAGCATGGGTGTATTTATTGTTATGCAAGAAATACGCATGAATATTGGGGATATTCTGCTGGACTCGATTTTGAACGAAAGATTTTATACAAGGCCAATGCCGCTTCGCTTCTTGAAAAGAAGCTACGAAGTAAGAATTGGCAAGCCGCAGGAATTATGTTTTCTGGCAATACCGATTGTTATCAACCTATTGAGAAAAAACTAGGGATCACCAGAGAAATGCTAAAGGTTCTACTGAAACTAAAGCATCCAGCAAGTATGATTACAAAAAATGCTTTAATTCTACGTGATCTTGATCTTCTAAAAGAAATGGCTTCCATGAATTTGATTCATGTAAACATATCCATTACCTCTCTCTCAGAAGAAACCCGAAGAAGTTTAGAACCCAGAACCGCTTCTATTAAAAAACGATTGAAAACAGTACAGGTTTTGTCTGAAAACGACATTCCTGTGAATGTAATGATGGCACCTATCATTCCAGCGATTAACAACCATGAGATTCTTCCCTTGGTAAAAAAAGTAGCAGCATTGGGAGCGAAATCTGTTGCATACACAGTAGTCCGTTTGAATGGTGCTATTGGTCAAATTTTTACTGATTGGGTTCGCAAAACCTATCCAGACAGAGCTAATAAAATATTACATCAAATTGAAGATTGTCATAATGGAACCTTGAATGATAGTCGGTATGGAACTCGAATGAAAGGTGAAGGAAAATTTGCAGAGCAAATCAAAGATCAATTTTCTTTAGCAAGAAAACTCTATTTAAAAGATGTGGAATATATCCCACTAGATTATTCTTTGTTTGATAAAGGCCAAAGCAATCAGATACGTTTGTTTTAGTAAAACTCTTTAATCACATCCATTCTAAATTCATTAATAAGAGGTCTCGAAAAGGAGAATATTCTATGGACTAAAGAAAGAATGTAATTAAAAAAGTACCTCCGCTGTCAGGATTTGGGTTGTTTTTTGGAAAGGTAATAAATGTTTCTTTTTTAATCGTAGACACGTGTGCATACGAGCCACCGCCTCCACCTCCTCCTTCTGCAGATTCTTGACTACCTCCACAACTACCTCCTCCGCAGCCTCCTCCTCCAGAGCCTCCTCCAGAATATGCACTAAAATCATTATCTATCTTATCTTGTCCTCCTCCGTGTCCAGTGCCAAATTTTTTAAGAAAAGCCAAGTAGGCTGGATCATAATTTGACCAACCTGGTGTTGATAATTGTACGTAACCAGTGTCAGATTCTCTCCATTCATACTTTAATCCTCCATCACCAAACCATCCATCTCCACCAGAATTAAAGCGTTTTGACCCTTTACCATCGTAGCCTCCACCTCCATAGCCACTTCCCCCTCCATTTTCACCAGCAACATAATAATTTTTCTTTCCTTCTACAACAAAGGCATTTCCTCCTGCTCCACCCTTTGGCCATTGAATACTAGCACCACCAGCACCACCAGCAGCCAGTATAATTAAAGCTTTTTCTTGGTCTTTGCCAGGAATAAGCGCTACCACCGAAGCTGCACCTCCTTGCGCTCCAGCAGCAGGGGGTGAGGTCTCAACTGAAATTCCTTGTCCTGTTCCTCCATCTAATCCATTCCCTCCCATTAGGTAAACTAAACCATCATAGATACCACTACCTAACGCTATATTATCCAAATTTTTTAATGCTCCAATGGTTGTATCCATTCTTGCCAGACCACCTTTGGCAGAAACACTTCCTGGATATTTAGTCTTCCCACCTTTTCCTCCCCAGATTTGCAGCACCATAGGAGTAGTATCATCTATTTTTTTGGAGCTTACTGAAGGTATTGCTGCATTTGCGCTGAGAAGTAATTCTGAAAATAGCGAATGGCAATCGATATCAGTAGCAAAACATTCAACATATTCTATATCTCCCTCGCCACCATGAATACAAGTAAATTTTGGCATGATATTAATTTTTAAAATAAGACTTCTTGTTGTTTAATTGCACACTATATAATTATCTACATAGTCTGCTATATAAATATACAATCCTAGTAAATACAGCTCAATACCTAAAAGTGGTGAAAATTATATCTCGCTAATTCCAGTTACGTATCAGTACGATCTTCAGAATAGATGGTATCTCAAAGGGGTATAAAACTAAAAACCCGAAACAAATGTTTCGGGTTTTTAGTTTTTATGCTTCTCCTGTCGGTCCAAAATTTAATGGAATCGGAGGTTGCTCATAATCTTTGATTTCGCCATGGGCTTGTTCAAATTTAGCAACATTATCGGCCAATGCTTTGGTTAACCTTTTGGCATGTTGAGGAGTTAAGATAATTCTCGACTTCACTTTTGCCTTAGGAATCCCTGGCATGATATTGATAAAATCAACAATAAATTCAGAAACAGAATGATTGATGATTGCTAAGTTCGAATAGGTGCCCTCAGCAACTTGCTCATCCAATTCAATATTTATTTGTCCGTTGTTGTTTTGATTATCGTCCATCTAAAATCTTAGTTAAAGCTTTCTTCAATTTCTTCTTTTGGTCCAACAATTACATTGTCATAGAATCTCATACCTGTACCCGCTGGGATTTTCTTACCAACAATTACATTTTCTTTCAATCCTTCTAATGTATCTATCTTACCATTTACAGCAGCTTCGTTTAATACTTTTGTTGTTTCCTGGAAGGAAGCAGCAGAGATAAACGATTTTGTCTGTAAAGAAGCTCTTGTAATACCTTGCAATACTTGTTCTGCTGTCGCTGGTTGTGCATCTCTTGCTTCAACCAAATTCTTATCGTTTCTGCGTAGTAAAGAATTTTCATCTCTCAACTGACGTGGAGAGATAATTTGTCCAGCTTTTAAGTTATCAGAATCACCAGCATCTTCAACTACCTTCATTCCATAGATTGCATCGTTTTCTTTGATGAAATCGTTTTTATGGATCAATTGGTTCTCCAAGAATAAAGTATCACCAGAATCAATGATTCTTACTTTACGCATCATCTGACGAACAACAACTTCGAAGTGCTTATCATTGATTTTTACTCCTTGCAAACGGTATACATCTTGAATTTCGTTTACTAGGTACTCTTGTACAGCTGATGGTCCTTGAATTCTTAAGATATCTTCTGGAGTGATTGCTCCATCTGATAAAGGCATCCCAGCTTTAATAAAGTCATTCTCTTGAACTAAAATCTGGTTCGATAACTTGATTAAGTACTTTCTAATATCTCCAGTTTTCGATTCTACAATGATTTCTCTATTTCCTCTCTTAATTTTACCAAAAGAAACAACACCATCTACTTGAGATACAACAGCTGGGTTTGATGGGTTACGTGCTTCGAACAACTCTGTAACACGTGGTAAACCTCCTGTAATATCTCCTGCTTTACCAGACTTACGAGGAATTTTCACCAATACCTTACCTGTCTCTACATCATCACTATTATCTACCATTAAATGAGCTCCTACAGGTAAACTATATGAACGTAATGCATTCCCGTCTTTGTCTTCAATAATTAAAGATGGAATGATTTTCTTGTTCTTAGAATCTGTAATTACTTTCTCTTGGAATCCAGTTTGCTCATCAATCTCTACTTGGTAGTTAATTCCTTGCTCAAGGTTATCAAACTTCACTTTTCCTCCAAATTCAGAGATAATAACTCCGTTAAATGGATCCCACTGACATACAGCATCACCTTTTTTAATGGTCTTCATATCCTTGTTGAAAATGATAGATCCGTAAGGGATGATATTTGTACTTAGTGTAATACCTGTTTTCTTATCTGTAATTTTGATTTCAGCGGTTCTGGAGATTACGATATCTACTTCGTTTCCTTCATTATCTTTTCCAGATACAGTTCTTAAATCTTCGATTGTTACGTTACCATTGAACTTCGCTATCAACTTATTCTCTTCAGAAATGTTTCCTGCTACCCCACCTACGTGGAATGTTCTTAATGTTAACTGTGTTCCAGGTTCTCCAATAGACTGTGCAGCAATTACACCTACAGCTTCTCCAATTTGTACTTTCTTACGAGTTGATAAACTTTGACCGTAACATTTTGCACAAATTCCTTTTTGAGACTCACATGTTAATGGAGAACGAACTTCAACTTTGTCTAAACCTGATTTTTCAATCTCTTGAGCTATCTGAGCAGTGATTAACTCTCCAGCAGCAATTAACATATCTTCGCTGTTAGGAGCATATACATCATGCAATGCAACACGCCCTTCTATTCTATCACTTAAAGATTCAACAATCTCGTCGTTCTTCTTCAATGGTCTTACTTCTAAACCTCTTAACGTACCACAATCATCTTCATTTACAATTACATCTTGTGATACATCTACTAAACGACGTGTTAAGTATCCAGCATCGGCTGTTTTCAATGCCGTATCTGCTAGACCTTTACGCGCACCGTGTGTGGAGATAAAGTATTCAAGAATTGACAATCCTTCTTTAAAGTTAGAAAGAATCGGGTTTTCAATAATCTCTCCACCACCAGCAGTCGATTTTTTAGGTTTTGCCATCAATCCACGCATACCAGTTAGCTGACGAATCTGCTCTTTAGATCCCCTTGCTCCAGAATCTAACATCATGTATACTGAGTTAAATCCTTGCTGATCTTCACGTAAACGTTTCATAGATAGTTCAGTTAATCTGTTGTTGGTTGATCCCCAAACATCGATTACCTGATTGTAACGCTCTTTTTGCGTTAACATACCCATGTTATAGTTCATTACAATTGCATCCACTTCTTTGTTCGCTTCTGCAATCATTGTATGCTTTTCTTTTGGAATAATGATATCACCTAAACTAAATGACAATCCTCCTTGGAATGCAAACTTATATCCCATGTTCTTAATCTCATCTAAGAACTTTCCAGTCGTAGGAATATCTGTTGATTTTAAAATCTTACTGATAATTCCCCTCAAAGATTTCTTAGTCAAGACTTCATTTACATACCCAGCTTCATTAGGAACCACTTCGTTAAATAGAACTCTACCTGCAGTAGTCTCGATAATTTTCGTTACCAAGTTTCCTTCTTCATCTAAATCTTGAGTTCTTACTTTGATACCAGCATTCAAGTCAACTCTTTCTTCGTTGAAAGCAATAGTTACTTCTTCTGGAGAATAGAAAGTCAACCCTTCACCTTTGATAGGCACTTCTTTGGTAGACTTACGCTCCTTAGTCATATAGTAAAGACCTAGTACCATATCTTGAGAAGGAACCGTAATAGGTGCTCCGTTTGCAGGGTTTAAGATATTGTGAGAAGCTAACATTAATAGTTGCGCTTCAAGAATAGCTTCTGGTCCTAATGGTAAGTGTACTGCCATCTGGTCACCATCGAAATCGGCATTAAATGCTGTACACACTAATGGGTGTAATTGAATTGCCTTTCCTTCGATTAATTTTGGTTGGAATGCTTGAATTCCTAGACGGTGTAATGTAGGAGCACGGTTCAGTAGAACTGGGTGACCTTTAATTACGTTTTCTAAGATATCCCAAACAACAGGCTCTTTTCTATCGATAATTTTCTTTGCAGATTTTACTGTCTTTACAATTCCTCTTTCAATCAATTTACGGATGATAAAAGGCTTGTACAATTCAGCTGCCATGTCTTTAGGCAATCCACATTCGTATAGTTTTAATTCTGGTCCTACAACAATTACAGAACGAGCAGAGTAATCAACACGTTTTCCTAATAAGTTCTGACGGAAACGTCCTTGCTTCCCTTTTAAGGAATCAGATAATGATTTTAAAGGTCTGTTAGATTCTGTTTTTACTGCAGAAGCTTTACGTGTGTTATCGAATAAGGAATCTACAGATTCTTGTAACATACGTTTTTCATTTCTCAAGATTACTTCAGGAGCTTTGATCTCCATTAATCTTTTCAAACGGTTGTTACGGATAATTACACGACGGTATAAATCATTCAAGTCAGAGGTAGCAAAACGACCACCATCTAATGGCACTAATGGACGTAATTCTGGTGGAATTACTGGAACCACTTTCATGATCATCCACTCTGGCTTGTTATCTCTATTCTTTTGCGAGTCTCTAAATGCCTCTACAACATTTAGTCTCTTTAATGCTTCCGCTTTACGTTGCTTAGAAGTTTCAGTATTTGCTTTGTGTCTTAGTTCATAAGACAATCCATCTAGATCGATACGAGCTAACAATTCAATCAAACATTCAGCTCCCATTTTAGCAATAAACTTGTTAGGATCTGAATCTTCTAAGTACATATTTTCTTGAGGAAGTGTATCTAAAATATCTAAATACTCTTCTTCCGTTAAGAAATCCATTTTTTGTAACGGTTCTCCTTCAGCATTTTTAGCGGTACCTGGTTGAATTACTACATATCTTTCGTAGTAGATAATCATATCTAACTTCTTAGATGGTAATCCTAATAGGTATCCCATTTTGTTTGGTAACGATCTAAAGTACCAGATATGAGCAACAGGAACCACCAAGTTGATGTGCCCTACTCTATCTCTACGTACTTTTTTCTCTGTCACCTCAACTCCACATCGGTCACAAACGATTCCTTTGTATCGAATTCTCTTGTATTTTCCACAAGCACATTCGTAGTCTTTTACAGGACCAAAAATTCGCTCACAGAACAATCCGTCTCTCTCTGGTTTGTGTGTACGGTAGTTGATGGTTTCTGGCTTTAACACCTCTCCTTTAGATGCTTCTAAAATAGATTCTGGCGATGCTAAACCAATTGAGATTTTATTGAACTTTTTTACAGTATATTTCTCGTTTTTTCTTGCCATGATAATGGTATCGAATTAAATAGTAAAAATGGTGCCTCTCGGCGATATTATTGAAAGCAAGGAGGATAAACCTCCTTACTTATTATTCTTCTAGTTTTAGATCTAAACCTAAACCTTTTAGTTCGTGCATTAATACGTTGAACGATTCTGGCAATCCTGGTTCTGGCATGGTTTCACCTTTTACAATACTTTCGTATGTTTTGGCTCTACCCATTACATCATCCGATTTTACCGTTAAAATCTCACGTAAGATACTAGACGCTCCATAAGCCTCTAATGCCCAAACTTCCATCTCTCCAAAACGCTGACCTCCAAATTGAGCTTTACCTCCAAGTGGCTGTTGTGTAATTAATGAGTAAGGTCCAATAGAACGCGCGTGCATTTTATCTTCAATCATGTGACCTAACTTAATCATATAAATTACCCCTACAGTTGCAGGTTGATCGAAACGTTTTCCTGTACCACCATCATAAAGGTATGTATGTCCGAATCTTGGTACACCAGCTTCGTCTGTGAAACCATTGATTTCATCTAAAGAAGCTCCATCAAAAATTGGCGTCGCATATTTTCTGTCTAATTTCTGACCAGCCCACCCAAGAACCGTTTCATAAATCTGACCAATGTTCATACGCGATGGTACCCCTAGTGGATTTAATACGATGTCTACTGGTGTTCCGTCTTCCAAGAAAGGCATGTCCTCTTGACGTACAATACGTGCAACAATACCTTTGTTCCCGTGACGTCCTGCCATCTTATCACCTACTTTTAATTTACGCTTCTTAGCAATGTAGATTTTAGCAAGCTTTAAAATTCCTGCAGGTAATTCATCTCCAACAGAAATGGTAAACTTCTCACGACGTAATACACCTTGTAAATCGTTTACTTTGATTTTATAGTTGTGAACTAATTCACTTACTTGTGCATTAATTTCCTTATCAGTAGTCCAAGTTCCACTCGTTAAGTGCGTATAGTCTTCAACAGCATTCAACATTTTTAAGGTATATTTCTTACCTTTTGGTAGTACTTCTTCACCTAAATCGTTGAATACTCCTTGAGATGTTTTTCCACTAATTAATTGGAACAATTTCTCTACTAATGTTTCTTGTAAAGCATCAAACTTAGAAACAAAAGAAGCTTCTAAAGCTACAACAGCTTCTTTATCTCTTGCTCTCTTGTTCTTATCTTTTACTGCTCTTCTAAATAATTTCTTGTCAATAACAACTCCTCGTAAAGATGGTGATGCCTTTAAAGAAGCATCTTTTACATCACCTGCTTTGTCTCCAAAGATGGCACGTAATAACTTTTCTTCTGGAGTAGGATCTGATTCTCCTTTTGGAGTAATCTTACCAATTAAGATATCGCCTGGTTTTACTTCAGCACCAATACGAATCATTCCATTTTCGTCCAAGTCTTTGGTAGCCTCTTCCGAAACGTTAGGAATGTCATTTGTTAATTCTTCTGTACCTAACTTTGTGTCACGTACATCTAAAGAATACTCATCAATGTGAATGGAAGTAAAGATATCTTCACGAACTACTTTTTCAGAAATTACAATCGCATCCTCGAAGTTATACCCTTTCCAAGGCATAAAGGCTACTTTCATATTTCTACCTAAAGCTAATTCTCCTTTTTGAGTTGCATATCCTTCACAAAGAACCTGACCTTCTTCAACTCTATCTCCAGTACTTACGATTGGTTTTAGGTTGATACAAGTTCCCTGGTTGGTTTTTCTAAACTTAATCAAGTCGTATGATTTCTCATCAGAATCAAAACTTACCAGTCTTTCTTCATCCGTTCTGTCATATTTGATGGTTATTTTATTTGCATCTACATAGATGACTTCACCAGCACCTTCTGCGTTGATTAAGATTCTTGAATCTTTCGCAACACGTCTTTCCAATCCTGTTCCTACAATTGGCGATTCAGGACGTAACAATGGTACAGCCTGACGCATCATGTTCGATCCCATCAAAGCACGGTTTGCATCATCATGCTCTAAGAAAGGAATTAAGGATGCAGAAATCGATGCAATTTGGTTTGGAGCAACATCCATGTAATCAATAACATCTGGTGTTACTACTGGGAAGTCTCCTTCCTCTCTTGCAATAACTCTATCGCTTGCAAAGCTTCCATCTTCATTCAAGGCAAGGTTTGATTGCGCGATCTTCTTTCCTTCTTCCTCTTCTGCACTTAAGTAAATTGGACTCTCTTGCACGTCTACTTTTCCTTCATCTACTTTTCTATAGGGAGTTTCAATGAATCCTAAGTTGTTCACTTTTGCAAATACAGAAAGTGAAGAAATCAGACCAATGTTTGGCCCTTCTGGTGTTTCAATCGGACACAAACGACCGTAGTGCGTATAGTGTACATCACGAACCTCAAATCCAGCTCTCTCTCTCGATAAACCTCCAGGTCCTAAGGCAGATAATCTACGCTTATGGGTAATCTCTGCCAATGGATTGGTTTGATCCATGAATTGAGATAACTGGTTGGTTCCAAAGAAAGAGTTGATCACAGAAGACAATGTTTTCGCATTGATCAAATCGATGGGTGTAAACACTTCGTTGTCACGCACGTTCATACGCTCACGAATGGTCCTTGCCATACGGGCTAAACCTACACCAAACTGACCTGCTAATTGTTCACCTACTGTTCTAACACGACGGTTTGATAAGTGATCAATATCATCTACTTCTGCTTTTGAGTTAATTAACTCAATTAAATACTTGATGATGGTAATGATATCTTCTTTCGTTAATACTTTCTGATCGATATCAACATCTAAACCAAGTTTGGTATTCATTCTAAAACGACCTACTTCTCCTAAACTATAACGTTGTTCAGAGAAGAATAACTTATCTATAATACCTCTTGCAGTTTCCTCATCTGGCGGTTCTGCATTACGCAATTGTCTATAGATATGCTCAACAGCCTCTTTTTCAGAGTTTGTTGGATCTTTTTGTAATGTATTGTGGATGATCGCATAATCTGCTTGCAAATTATCTTCTTTGTGTAGTAAGATGGTTTTTGCTCCAGACTCTATGATTTCATCAATATGTTCTTTTTCTATAATGGTATCACGATCAAAGATAATCTCGTTACGTTCAATAGATACTACTTCTCCTGTATCTTCATCTACGAAATCTTCGAACCATGTTTTTAATACTCTCGCAGCTAACTTTCTACCTAATATTTTTTTAAGTCCAGCTTTAGACACTTTTACTTCTTCAGCCAAGTCGAAGATTTCAAGGATGTCTTTATCTCTTTCAAATCCGATGGCTCTAAATAACGTGGTTACTGGTAACTTTTTCTTTCTATCGATATAAGCGTACATAACGCTATTGATATCGGTAGCGAATTCAATCCAAGATCCTTTGAAAGGTATAACTCTTGCTGAATATAATTTTGTACCGTTTGCATGGAATGATTGTCCAAAGAATACACCAGGAGAACGGTGTAACTGAGATACAACAACTCTTTCTGCTCCATTGATAACAAAAGTTCCTGAGTTGGTCATGTAAGGAATGGTTCCTAGATACACGTCTTGGACGATTGTTTCAAAATCCTCATGCTCAGGGTCAGTACAATATAGTTTTAAACGAGCTTTTAATGGTACACTATACGTAAGTCCTCTCTCGATACATTCTTGGATGCTGTATCTAGGTGGATCTACAAAGTAATCTAAAAACTCTAGTACAAAGTTGTTACGGGTATCCGTAATAGGGAAGTTATCCATAAAGGTCTTGTACAAACCTTCTTCACCTCGCTCTTCAGCTTTTGTTTGAAGTTGGAAAAAATCTTGGAAAGATTTTACCTGAATGTCTAGGAAATCAGGATAATCTGATCCTAGCTTAGAAGATGCGAAATTGATTCTTTCAGTAGTGTTTATCGTTGCCAAAAGAGTATATTTTTTTGATTAAAAAATCGGAATTATAAAAGAACGAATATATACACAAAATGGTCTAGGCCTAAGAGCCTTAACTCTTAGTGCCTAAACCTTAGTTTGTTAGTCCCGAAACTGACTCTTCAGATACGGGATGATTGAGCTTACTTAAGCTCAACCTCAGCTCCAGCTTCTTCTAAAGAATTTTTAAGACCTTCAGCCTCATCTTTAGATACACCTTCTTTAATTGGTGCTGGTGCGCTATCTACAATACCTTTAGCTTCTTTTAATCCTAAACCAGTTAATTCCTTAACTAATTTTACAACAGCTAACTTAGAAGCACCTGCTGCTTTTAAGATTACGTCGAACTCAGTTTGCTCTTCAGCTGCTCCAGCGTCTCCGCCTGCTGCTGGTCCAGCAACTGCTACTGCAGCTGCAGCTGGTTCGATACCATATTCTTCCTTTAAAATATCAGCTAATTCGTTAACTTCTTTTACTGTTAAGTTAACTAATTGTTCTGCAAAATCTTTTAAATCTGCCATTTTACTTGTTTTTAATTTTTTATTATAATAGTTTATTAGTGCGCTAATTTATTTTTCTGATAATGTTTTTAAGATACCAGATAATTTACCTCCTCCTGATTGTAATGCTGAAACAACATTCTTAGCAGGTGATTGTAAAATTGTGATAATATCTCCAATCAATTCTTCTCTAGACTTGATGTTTACAAGAGCATCTAATTGTTCATCTCCAACATAGATAGCCTCTTCAACATACGCCCCTTTTAACAAAGGCTTGTCTGATTTTTTTCTGAATTCTTTGATCACTTTTGCAGGAGCATTTCCAGCTTCAGCAATCATTAAAGAAGTATTACCTTTTAAAATATCTTGTAATTCTCCAAACTCCTTATCAGAAGCTTCCATTGCTTTAGAAAGCAATGTGTTTTTTACAACAGCCAATTTTACGTTTGCTTTAAAACAAGCTCTACGTAAGTTAGAGGTAGTCAATGCATCTAGTCCAGAAATGTCGGCTAGATAAATTGTATTCGTATCTGCTAATTGTGCTGTTAAATCTTGTATTACTTGTGATTTTTCTTCTCTAGTCATGATATACGTTTTTAACTGCTTATGAAACAGATTTTACATCTACTTCTACACTTGGACTCATTGTACTAGACATAAAAATGCTCTTAATGTATGTTCCTTTCGCTGCAGTTGGTTTTAACTTGAGTAAAGTTTGAACCAATTCGTTTGCATTGTCTGCAATCTTATTCGCTTCAAAAGATGCTTTACCGATAGCTGCGTGTACGATTCCAGTTTTATCAACTTTGAAATCGATCTTTCCAGCTTTCACATCTTTTACCGCTTTTGCAACATCCATTGTTACAGTACCTGTTTTTGGGTTAGGCATTAAACCTCTAGGACCTAAGATTCTTCCTAAAGGACCTAATTTACCCATTACGCTAGGCATTGTAATAATTACATCTACGTCTGTCCAACCTCCTTTAATTTTTTGAAGGTATTCATCTAAACCAACAAAGTCAGCTCCTGCTGCTTCAGCTTCAGCTTCTTTGTCTGGAGTTACTAATGCAAGCACCTTTACATCTTTTCCTGTTCCGTGAGGTAATGTTACCACGCCTCTAACCATTTGGTTAGCTTTACGTGGATCTACTCCTAAACGAACAGCGATATCTACAGATGCATCAAACTTTACATTAGTAATCTCTTTGATTAAAGCAGAAGCAGCTTTAATATCGTACGACTTCGAACGATCTAATTTTGCTTGTGCTTCTTTTTGTTTTCTTGTTAATCTTGCCATTTTACTAACTATTTAAAGCTTTATGCAGGTGCATCACCTTTCACTTTTAATCCCATAGAACGAGCAGTACCAGCGATCATTTTCATTGCAGACTCTACTGTAAATGCATTTAAATCTACCATTTTGTCTTCAGCAATAGTTTTGATTTGATCCCAAGTAACGGTCGCTACTTTCTTACGGTTTGGTTCTCCTGAACCCTTCTTGATTTTTGCCGCTTCCATTAACTGTACTGCAGCAGGTGGTGTTTTTACAACAAAATCAAATGATTTGTCTTTGTAAACATTAATAACAACTGGTAATACTTTACCTTGCTTGTCCTGAGTTCTCGCATTAAACTGCTTACAGAACTCCATAATGTTAACACCAGCAGCACCTAGAGCGGGTCCAACCGGTGGCGATGGGTTCGCAGCACCTCCCCTAACTTGTAATTTAACTACTTTACTTAACTCTTTTGCCATTTTACTAAATGTTTAAGTTGATGTGTTTTAATTTGGAAGCTAAAAACACATCGGTCATATATTTGTGTAACAATTATATTTTTTCCACTTGCATGTAACTAAGTTCTAATGGAGTTTTACGTCCAAAGATCTTCACCATGACTTCTAATTTTCTCTTCTCTTCATTTACCTTTTCAATCGTTCCATCGAAACCGTTGAAAGGTCCATCTACAACTTTTACAGTTTCTCCCACTGTGTAAGGAATTGCAATATTTTCATCTTGTACAGCCAACTCGTCTACCTTACCTAGCATTCTGTTTACTTCAGATTTACGCATAGGTACTGGATCACCACCTTTTGTTTCACCTAAGAAACCAATAACACCTGTGATGGATTTGATCACGTGAGGAACCTCTCCAGATAAGTTTGCTTCTACCATAATGTAGCCTGGAAAATACACTTTTTCTTTGTTGATTTTTTTCCCGTTTCTTATTTGGATAACTTTTTCTTTAGGAACCAATACCTGATTCACATAGTCAGACAATCCTACTCTTGCAATTTCGGTCTCGATATAAGATTTTACCTTATTCTCTTGACCACCGATTGCTCTTACAACATACCATTTCATCACTGAATCAGCCATAATTCTTAATTAAATAATTGAAAAAAGTTATCTAGCCCTTGTTGAAAAACGTAATCAACTCCTGCTACTCCTAATGCAAACAAAATTGTAAAAACAGCAACGGTAACAGTAGATTTCTGAGCATCAGCTCTAGAAAGCCAAGTCATGTGATTGTTCAATTCTTCGAAAGAGTCTTTGATATATTGTATAAATTTCATCTACTTTAAATTTGCACACTTTAGCTACGCTGAGTGTAAACCTGTTGAGAGGCTTCCTTCGACTTCGCTTAGGATAAACTTCTCGCCTTATGACTTATTTTACTTAGCACGGGTTGAGAGGCTCGAACTCCCGACACCTGGTTTTGGAGACCAGTGCTCTACCAACTGAGCTAAACCCGTCTCTATTTATTCATAAAGGCATCCCGCTTTTAGCGGGACACCTTAATAATTAAATGTATCTTAATAGACTAAAATTAGTCTAAAATTTCAGTTACCTGACCAGCTCCAACTGTTCTACCTCCTTCACGGATCGCAAAACGTAAACCTAAGTTTAATGCAATTGGTTGGATTAAGTCTACTGTGATTGTTAAGTTATCACCAGGCATTACCATTTCAACACCATCAGGTAAGTTAATGTTACCAGTTACGTCAGTTGTACGTACGTAGAACTGTGGACGGTAGTTGTTATGGAATGGAGTGTGACGACCACCTTCTTCTTTCTTAAGGATATAAACCTCAGCTTTGAATTTAGCGTGTGGAGTTACAGAACCTGGCTTACAGATTACCATACCTCTCTTGATATCAGTCTTCTCAATACCTCTTAATAATAAACCTACGTTATCTCCAGCTTCACCTCTGTCTAAGATTTTACGGAACATCTCAACTCCTGTAATTGTAGAAGTTAATTTCTCAGCTCCCATACCGATAATATCAACAGCATCTCCTGAATTCGCAACACCAGTTTCGATACGTCCAGTTGCAACAGTACCACGACCAGTAATAGAGAATACATCTTCGATTGGCATTAAGAAATCTTTATCAACTTCTCTTAATGGCTCTTCAATCCAAGAATCAACAGCTTCCATTAATTCCATTACAGTATCTACCCATTTAGCTTCTCCGTTAAGAGCTCCTAAAGCAGAACCTTGAATTACAGGACCGTTATCTCCATCGTACTCGTAGAAAGAAAGTAATTCTCTTACTTCCATATCAACAAGCTCTAATAATTCCTCATCATCTACCATATCTACTTTGTTCAAGAAAACAACGATACGTGGAATTCCAACCTGACGACCTAATAAGATGTGCTCACGAGTTTGTGGCATTGGACCATCTGTAGCAGCTACTACTAAGATAGCTCCATCCATTTGAGCAGCACCTGTTACCATGTTCTTTACGTAATCCGCGTGACCTGGACAGTCAACGTGTGCATAGTGACGGTTAGCAGTTTGATACTCTACGTGAGAAGTATTAATTGTGATCCCTCTTTCTTTTTCTTCAGGAGCGTTATCGATTTGATCGAAGTCCTTGATTTCAGAAAGACCTTTTTCTGCTAAAACTTTTGTGATAGCAGCAGTTAAAGTAGTTTTACCGTGATCTACGTGTCCGATAGTACCAATATTTAAGTGTGGTTTCGAACGATCAAAAGTTTCCTTTGCCATGATTGTTAAATTTTAATTCTTCTTTAAATATATTTAGTGTAAATTTTTTACAAAAAAATAGAGCCAATGACGGGATTTGAACCCGTGACCTCATCCCTACCAAGGATGCGCTCTACCAACTGAGCTACACCGGCTTTTGTTGGATTTTTTTAGAGCGGGAGACCGGGTTCGAACCGGCGACATTCAGCTTGGAAGGCTGACGCTCTACCAACTGAGCTACTCCCGCAAATTAATTATGAATTTTTAAT
>JANQMD010000056.1 GCA_028280265.1 Flavobacteriaceae bacterium | reverse complement strand
TTCACAATACTGTCTTGGTGGGCGTTGCTTTCTTTTTCCTTCTGTTGATTTTTCCATGATCTAATGATTTATGGTCAACTTTTTTCAGGACTAGACATCCCTTAAATAATTGTGGCTTATATCTAGATAATATAGATTATGTAAGTATTTAATATCATCAGGAAAAACTATAAGCTTATTATTACTTAAGTTTATATCTCTAAGATATATCATATCAGAGAGATCAACCGGGATATTAGTTAAGCCAAGTCCGCTTAAATCTAAGCTAGATGATCTATTTTTTTTTGCTAAAGCAATTCTTTCGATAGCTACTTTTTCATTTTTCATGTTTTAAATATAATAGTTATTATTTAGAATCTAAAACTATGGGCTACACACTGAAAACATTTCCTTCGCCATTAGTAGAAACCATATTGTTATGATTTTAATCTAATTCTCAAAAAGTGTCATCATTAGTTTTCTAGCTTTTGAATATTTTTTAGCAAAGTTCATTCCTTTCTCACTAACCAATAAATCAAAGAAACCTGCCAGAATTATAATTCATACTTACCAACAATGTTAAAATAACTAGCCCTTTTTCTTAACAGAACGTTAAAAAATACAATTCAAATAATCGCCGTACTTTTTTTGGCTACTTTTATTCTAAACACAACTTCACTGTGAAAAAGCTACTTTTTTTTACGCTCTTGTATTCAACAACTTTTTTCTCGCAAAATCAAGCTACGGATAAGGATGCCTATGTATGGTTCGACAATATTATAGGTCAAGAAAACTTACCTATTTCATGGGGAGTAAAGCATACTGAGAATTACAAAACAGAGAAAGGTCAATATCCCTTTCTTCTAAGCAATGATTATTTTACTTCGGAGATCAAGTATAATGGTCAGGTATATTATAATATTCAGATAAAATACAATGTTCTAGAAGATGAACTCATCGCTTTTATCCCCTCTTCGATAGATAAATATCCCATTGTTTTATTAAAAAATAAGGTGTCTCATTTTTACTTAAATGATAAAAAGTTTGTACGTGCAGATAAGTATGGCTACGGTGAATTTCTCTCGGAAAATGAACAAGGAAGATTACTTAAAAAGTATCGAAAGAAGAAAATAGAAAAAACCTCTAGCAAAGGCATCTATTATAAATTTAAAGACAGAGTAAACTATCTGATTTTTTATAAAAAAGAGTCTTCTGTTTTATCTGGTCGAAGTGATTGGGTAAAAATGTTTCCTGACAAGAAGAAAATAATTCGAGGCTTCTACTCAAAAAACAGAAAGTTGCTAAAAAATAATCCCGATCTCTTTATGACGAACTTGTTTCAACTCCTAACCCAATAGAGAATGAGAAAATCTTTTTTTACAGGACTCGTGGTTCTCATATCTTTCTTAGGATATTCTCAAAATTCAAATAGAATTTCAGTTGAGTTCGATAATGTTTCAGTCATAAAGGCGATTGAATTGTTGGAGTCAAAAACAAACTATCGCTTTTACTTTATAGAAAGCTGGTTTGACGCTGAGAAAAAGTACACAAGAAAGTTTGAAGACACTGGTATTCGGCAAATTCTAGCATATTTATTTTCGGAGAGTTCTATCAATTTTTTCATCAAAAAAAATTCCATTACATTAACTAAAAATAGTAGGATCCGCAGGAGTCTTCTAGAAATTTCACCTGCGACAGTTACCGAAGAAATTGATCCTACAATAGCAACCAATCCCATTCTAATTGCTAAGGAAGAAATTGTTGATGAAAAGGACCTAAAGGTGGTTCGAATCGGAAAAGAATCTCTCAATAGAAATTCAAAAACGACTCAGCTAACAGGTTATGTAAAAAATGCCACAACAAACAAACCCATTAGTAATTTGGTCTTGCTCATACGAGATAAAAATATTTATACGAGCACCAATGAAAAGGGCTATTATTCTTTAACACTCCCTTATGGAGTAAATACCATAGAAACGCTGCTTACTGGAATTCAGAAAATGAAAGTAAAAGTGATCATGTATAGCAGCGGAAGTTACAATTTCAACTTATTGGAAACCTCAGAGCAACTGGATGAAATTGTCCTTAAAAACAATGCCAGAGATAATATTAAAACAGCGGTAACTGGATTGGTACAAATCAAACCAGAAAGTGTGAAAATTGTCCCACAAGTCTTGGGAGAACGAGATTTATTAAAGATTGCTGTTACCTTACCTGGTGTGAAAAGCGCTGGAGAAGGAGCAGACGGAGTCAACGTGCGAGGTGGAAAAGCAGATCAGAATTTATTTCTATTGGACAAGAGTACATTGTACAATCCTAATCATTTCTTAGGGCTGTTTTCTGCTGTAAATCCATTTACTACTCAAGACATCAAAATATACAAGGGTAGCATCCCTGCCCAATATGGAGGTCGAATATCCTCTGTTTTTGACATTATTTCAAAAGAAGCACAAACAGACAAGTTTTCTGGAGAGGCCTCATTAGGACCCGTAACGAGTAATGTTAGTCTTAATATTCCCATTATAAAAGAAAAATCGGGATTGACACTCGCCGCTAGAAGCACCTATTCGAATTGGATTTTACGTGCTGTCAGCAATGAAACATTGAACAATAGTAGTGCATCCTTCCTAGACATCAATGCGAAATATACACACAAGATAGATGAGAAAAATTCCATTCGAGTGTCTGGCTATTATAGCCATGACGATTTTAGCATTGCTTCAGATACTACAAATACCTACAGCAATAGAATTGCTGCTGTAGAATGGAAGCATCGTTTTAATGACAAGAACTCTGGTAGTTTATTGGTGTCAAATAGCGGTTATGATTTTGCCATCGATTACGATACGGATAGCGGTACAAATAGCTTTAAAATTGAATACGATATTAATGAGTTAGAAGTAGCACTTAGAATGAAATATCTCTTTTCGGATGTGCATAAGTTCGATTATGGAATCTCTTCAAAATTGTACACTGTCAATCCAGGTTCCATAGATCCTAAAGGAGCGAATTCCGTCATTACGCCTTTCCGAGTACAAAGAGAAAAAGCCTTAGAGAGTGCTATTTATTTGGAAGACAATTTCACCCCCAATAAAAAACTCTCATTCAATCTGGGAGCACGATATTCTATTTTTTCTGCTCTGGGGCCTTACACACAAAGGCAATATCAAGCGGGGCTCCCAAAAAACGAAACCACAGTAACTGGCGAAACTACTTTTGGAAATAATGAAGTCATCAAAACCTACAATGGATTGAGCTTGCGTTTTTCTGCGAGGTATTTTCTTGAAGAAGATCTCGCCTTAAAAGCCAGCCTTAACAATTCTTATCAGTTCATTCATCGTTTGACAAACAATACCACTGCATCTCCCACAGATACCTGGAAACTATCCGATGGATATATCAAACCTCAAGAAGCGCTTCAGGGCTCTCTAGGGCTTTATAAAAACATCAATGGTAACGATTATGAAATAAGTTTAGAAGGATACTACAAATCTTTCAAAAACATTTTAGATTACAAAGTTGGTGCAGAACTACTGCTGAATGAATTTATAGAAACCAAAGTATTGCAAGGTCCAGGAAAATCGTATGGTGTCGAGTTTTTAGTACGGAAAAATGTAGGTGACTTAAACGGTTGGGTCAGCTATTCTTATTCGAGATCATTCTTAAGATTGGACAGTCAATTTTTAGAGGAGAGAGTTAGCAATGGGAATTTTTTTCCTACTAACTTCGACAAACCTCATGACCTCAGTGTTATTTTAAATTACAAACTCACAAAGCGATTTAGCTTTTCAGGAAACTTTGCTTATCAGACAGGTAGGCCCATCACCTATCCTATTGGTAAATATATTTTTAATGGAACCCAATTTCTCTTGTTTAGTGAACGAAATAAATTTCGTGTTCCCGATTACTTTCGACTGGACTTAGGTTTTAATATTGAAGGAAATCACAAGAAAAAGAAACTAGGACATAGTTTTTGGAATATTTCCGTCTACAATATTTTAGGAAGAAACAATCCCTATTCTATCTTCTTTGTGACAGAGAACGGAACTGTAAAAGCCTTTCAGAGTTCTATCTTCTCCAGACCCATACCCACAATTACTTATAACTTTAAATTTTAATGGAATGAAAAAAGCAACAATGATCTTCTTCGTAGGTATCGCAATCATTCTAACAAAATGTGTAGAGCAAATTCCGATTCAAAAAAACACCTTTCAAGAAGTGCTTGTCGTAGAAGCTCTTCTAACGGATGAAGTCAAAAATCACAGGGTCAAATTATCGAAAACTTTTCCCGTAGATACTCTTATCAATACTTCTGTAAAAAATGCATTGGTTCAAATAACAGACGATTTACAAAACACCTACTCTTTTCAGGAAATTTCCGATGGCCTTTACCAATCTACTTCTCCTTTTCAAGCCAAAATAGGAAGAACTTATGTCTTGAATATTACGACTGCTGATGGGCAATCTTTCTCTTCCTCTAGTGAGCGCATTTCTGGTATAAATAACATAGATGATATTACCGTTTCTGTCGACACAAAAATTGGAGGCACCAAAGGAGTGAGTATTCGCGTAATTAGTAACGAAACCAATAACGATGCACAATATTATCGTTATGAGTTTGATGAAACCTATAAAATAGTGGCTCCTAAGTGGTCATTTTTCAACTTGGAACCCGACGTTGTATCCCCTCCTGTTTTTTCAGTAAAACTTGTACAAAAGACCATTGATGATCGAATTTGTTTCAATACGGTTTCTTCGAATAAAATTATTTTACACGAAACTTCTGGCCTTTCACAGAATTCTGTGAATGCTGAAGTACAGTTCTTACCAGAAAATGATTTTAAAATTGCACATCGATACAGTGTTTTGGTGAAGCAATACGTACAGTCTTTTGAAGCTTTCACCTATTATAAAGCGTTGGAAAAGCAGTCGTCTAACGAGAGCTTATTTACACAGACACAGCCTGGTTTTCTAGCAGGAAATATTTCTTCTACTGCCAATCCTGACGATAGAGCCATTGGCTATTTCGAAGTGGTTTCTGCTTCTGAGAAAAGAATCTTTTTTAATTACAATGATTTCTTTTCGAACAACACTCCTGTTTTTGTAAATGAATGTGTAGAGATCGCACCCTCACTTTTTCATGATAGAAGCCCCTTTATTTCGCCTCTAATCAATACGCTAAGATCTGGAAATTTCACCTTTTTTAAGGTCAATAATAATAGAACAGAAGATTTACCTGGTAGGTATCTCTTAGTTCCTAAAGTCTGTGGAGATTGTAGAGAATTGGGAAGTTTAACCAAACCTAGTTTTTGGGTTGATTAGTAAACTGAATACAATGAGAACAAAGTATTTATTTTTGATAGCTGTTGCATTGGTCTCCAATTTTATTGGGTACGGTCAGATTGCAATCTCAGAAGAGCACTATCAGCAACTTCTCAACATTCCTCAAGAGAAGGTATCCATACACTCAAACTCAGACTTTGCACTTACAGGAGAGACATTGTTTTATAAATTCTACTGTACCAACGAAAAAACCAATCGCTTAAGTACGCTTAGTAAGTACGGCTATGTAGAGATGGTGAATGAACAGAAAGAGGCAGTTATCAAACAAAAAGTAGCACTTACAAATGGATTGGGCCAAGGAGATATTTTTATCGCCAGTGACCTACCCACTGGTGTCTACAAACTTATTGGATATACAGAATGGATGAAGAATAAGAACCTCTTCTTCCAAAAGAACATTCATATTGTGAATCCTTTTCAGAAAACGACTTCTGTAACCAATGATCAACATCAGGAGTTCATTCCAGAGGAAAAAGAGAAAAACACGAGCTTCTTTTCAACCAATCAGGTGAATTATACGACTCGTGAGAAGGTTCTCATCGACTTTAAAACCCTGAGTAAAGAGCTCCAAGGTGGTAACTATTCCCTGAGTGTTGTTGCAAAAAGTCCATTATCAGGAATCCTCAATAAAAAGACTTCTCGTTCTACAAACAATCAAAAAGCACAGAAAAGCTTTGATCATACCAAGGTATTTTTGCCTGAGTTTCGCGGTGAAATGATTGTAGGAAGAATCAAAGCAGCTAGTTCTGATACTTCTTTAGAAAAAGTGCAAGTTGCACTTTCCATCATCCAAAAAAATGGAATCTCTAAAATAGTAAAAGCTCAAAAAGATGGACGCTTCTATTTTGTTTTAGATGAAACTTATGCGGGAAAGAACGTTTTCATCCAAGTCCTCGATGAAGGTGAATTTTCAATCGAATTACAAAAGAAAAAGAGTCCAGATTATAGCTCACTTATTTTTCCGAAGATGGCATTAGACTCCACTAGTATCAAACACATCAATGAAAGGGCTATTCACATGCAAATTGAAAATGCTTACAATACCGTAAAGCAAGATAGTCTGAAAGAAATCATTACTTCAACACCCATCTTTAAAAATGGGGCATTAGTCTATAATTTAGATGATTACACACGATTTAAAACCATGCGAGAAACTTTTGTGGAGGTCATCAACCTCGCCTCTATTGAAAGATCCAAAGGCAAGTATATTTTTAGGGCTAAGCGAAATGATTTTGCTTCTAACGACCCCAAAGCTCTGCTAATTGTTGATGGTTATATTGTGAAAAATCATGATGAAATAGTGGAGTTAAACCCGAAAGAGGTTCGTCAAATATCAATTCTTAAAAAGAGTTATAAATTGAGTTCGAAGGTGTATCAAGGAGTGATCTACATCGATACCTTCAAAGGAAATTACCAACCCAGAGAAGGAAGCAGTCTTATCTCTTTTGAATTAGCGCTTCCAACTAGAGAGAAAATCTATTACTCCCCTGATTACACAGCCCAAAATTTAAAGAGAATCCCCGATTACAGATCTCAACTCTACTGGGAGCCAAAAGTAAATACGCTAAAAAGCACTGTCTCTTTTTTTACCTCGGACGTCACTGGAGTTTTTGAAATTATTCTGGAGGGTTATACAAAAGAAGGTAAATGGATTCGTTACAAGCAGTCTTTTGATGTGAAAAAGAAGTAGGTCTTTGCTTTAAAATACATTATGTGTTTTTTCCTTATTTTTACTCTGCAACTTTTTAAAACAACTCTTTGAACTTCCTAGCTCACCTCTACCTATCGAAAAGCAATACCGAGATTATGACAGGGAACTTTATTGCAGATAGTATTCGAGGAAATCAATTTAAACACTATTCTGCAGGGATTCAGCAAGGCATTCGATTGCACAGAGAGATCGATACGTTTACCGACGCTCATGAGATTGTGAGAAGAAGCAAAAGACGGCTGGACAAAAAATATGGTTTGTACGGTGGGATTATCATCGATATTTTTTACGATCATTTTTTAGCAAAAAATTGGGAACACTACTCTGCCATCCCGCTTGATGTATATGTCGATTCTGTGTACAAACTATTGAACGATCAATTTAAAACTCTTCCAGAAAAAACGCAGTACATGTTGCCTTTTATGATCGAATACAATTGGTTATACAATTACCAATTTATGGAAGGCATGCAACGTGTCCTTAATGGCATGAACAGAAGAACACAAAACAAATCTCAGATGCATTTGGCTACCAAAGATTTGCAGGAACATTATCAAGAGTTTGAGGAGGACTTTAAAGAATTCTTTGCATTACTAACAAAATTCAGTTATCAAAAACTAGAAGAAATTCAAAATACCTAAAATGTTTTCTATGACAAACAATAATCATAAATACTTGTCAGTTCGAGTGATTTTGAAGAATACAAAATTATGTCGAGAATTGTTTAGAAAATTAAAATTCTTATTCTCGATAAAAAATTCACTCCATTCTTCCGCAAAATTTACTCGAATTGACGGAGTTTTATATCATAATTCAACAAGGCAGTTTTGTTTAGTCCTCGCAACAATTACGATATTTTTCAGTTGCTCTTCAGGACCTCAAGTAAATCGTGGAGTTATTGCTGAAAAAGGTATGGTGGTCTCTGCTCGTGCCGAAGCTTCTAGAATAGGAACAGAAATTTTAAAAAAAGGAGGCAATGCTTTTGACGCTATGATGGCAACAGAGCTTGCACTCGCTGTTGCTTATCCCTATGCAGGAAATATTGGTGGTGGTGGTTTTATGGTCTACAGGAAAAGTAATGGTGATATAGGCGCTTTAGACTACAGAGAAAAGGCTCCTTTGGCAGCTACTAGAGATATGTATTTGGATAATGATGGAAATATCATCCCTAAAAAGAGTACTGTAGGTGCCCATGCCGTTGGCATACCTGGAACCATTGCTGGTATTTTTGAAGCACATAAAAAACTAGGTTCGCTTTCCATTCAGGAAATTTTTGAGCCAGTGATTGAATTAGCAAAAAAAGGAGTAGTAGTTACGCAAAAACAGGAACGTAGAATAAAAGCTTTTCAAAAGAGTTTTTTGGCTGCCAACAAAGATTCAATTCTCTTAACTAAAAACTGGAAGGAGAATGATACCATCAAATACTCAGCATTAGCTCATACATTAGAGAGAATTTCAAAGAACGGTCGTGATGAATTTTACAAAGGGGAAACTGCAAAAAAGATTGTTGAGTTTATTCAAGAAAATGGGGGGATCATTACCTTAGAAGATTTGGGGAAGTATAAAGCAAAATGGAGAGGTCCTATTGCTTTTCAATACGATGATTTAAAGATCATATCCATGCCACCTCCATCTAGTGGCGGTATTTGTCTTGCTCAAATCATGAACGGAATCGAGCCTTATAATCTCCATGAGTTTGGGCATAATTCAGTAAAAGCCATACAAGTTATTGTAGAAGCAGAACGTAGAGCTTATGCAGATCGTAGTTTTTATCTAGGAGATCCAGACTTTGTCAATATTCCTGTAGATACTTTAATCAGTAAAAATTATAAGAAAAGAAGAATGGATAATTTTTCTTTTGAGAAACCCACTCTTTCGAAAGATTTACAACACGGAAATATTGAAATGTTTGAAAGCAACGAAACCACTCACTATTCTATTGTGGATCAATTTGGAAATGCCGTTTCTGTGACCACGACTCTTAACAGTGGTTATGGATCAAAATTGTATAGTAATGAATTGGGATTCTTCTTCAACAACGAAATGGACGACTTTAGTAGCAAACCAGGTGTACCTAATGTATATGGACTTGTAGGAACGAAAGCGAATGAAATTGCCCCTGAGAAACGTATGCTAAGTTCTATGACTCCCACGATAGTAGAAAAAGACGGAAAACTTTACATGGTCGTAGGAACTCCTGGAGGATCCACCATTATTACTTCTGTACTACAGACCATTTTAAATGTGCATGAGTTTCAAATGGGCATGCAAGAAGCGGTCAATCAACCTAGGTTTCACCATCAATGGTTGCCCGATGTAGTACGTATAGAACCTAATAGATTTGATGAAGAAACGAAAAAGCAATTAGAAAAAATTGGATATAAGTTATATGAAAGAAACTCAAGCGTCATTGGAAAAGTAGATGCTATTTTAGTACTAGAAGATGGACGATATGAAGGCGGCGCAGATCCAAGAGGAAATGATACTGCGGTGGGGTTTTAAAAGTTTAATGGAATAAAGAGTAAAGAGTAAAGAGTAAAGAGTAAAGAGTAAAGAGTAAAGAGTAAAGAGTAAAGAGTAAAGAGTAAAGAGTAAAGAGTAAAGAGTAA